>DULM01000064.1 GCA_012840405.1 Syntrophomonadaceae bacterium
TAGAAGAGGCCGTTAAAGAGGCGGGAGAGGAACCAGTAAAGAAATAACTTGACAATGTTTAATGATTGTGATAATGTTTTCGCCAGTAATTTAATAGAGTATTAATAATAAATAGTTTCTCTTATCAAGAGTGGTGGAGGGACGGGCCCAATGAAACCCGGCAACCGGTCCTTGTATGAGGGACAAGGTGCTAATTCCTGCAGAATTGTTAGATTCTGGGAGATAAGAGAGGGTGCTTAGTATATGACTCTCCAACTCTCAGGGGGGTCTTTTTTATTATATTTTTCGGGAGAAACAGGAGGTGCTTAAACAATTGGCAGTGGAGAGGACTATCGCAGAAATTAATGAGAAAATTAAACAGGGGAAAGCAGTAGTGGTGACGGCAGAGGAAATTATCGATATTGTCAAAGAGAAAGGGGTAAAAAGAGCTGCCCAGGACATAGATGTGGTCACTACGGGTACCTTTGGAGCCATGTGTTCCAGCGGCGCCTTTCTGAATTTCGGACATTCCAAACCGCGGATAAAAATGACTAAAGCTACCCTAAATGGTGTCCCTGCTTATGCCGGTATAGCGGCAGTAGATGCCTATATCGGAGCTACAGCTCTTCCGGAAAGCGATCCTGAGAACAGGATTCACCCGGGCAAGTTTTTATATGGCGGGGGGCATGTTATAGAGGATCTGGTTGCAGGCAAAAAGGTGAAACTGGAGGCTTCAGGATATGGGACCGACTGCTATCCGCGCCGTCATCTTGAAACATGGATCACGCTGCAGGACATTAATGAAGCCATTCTCTTTAATCCCCGCAATGCATACCAGAATTATGGGGTTGCTGTGAATACATCAAATAAAACTATCTATACATATATGGGTGTGCTCAAGCCTAGGATGGGTAATGCCAGTTATTCTACCTCCGGACAGTTGAGCCCTCTACTAAATGACCCCTATTACCGAACAATAGGTATCGGGACCCGGGTATTTCTTGGCGGAGGCATTGGTTATGTTGCCTGGCACGGCACCCAGCATAATCCAACTGTACCTAGAGGGGAGAATGGAGTACCCACTACTGGTGCCGGCACACTGGCCCTGATCGGTAACCTGAAGCAGATGAGTCCTAATTGGCTGCGGGGTGTCAGCTTCCTGGGCTATGGTGCCAGTCTGGCGGTCGGCATCGGTGTTCCTATTCCCATCCTAAATGAGGAAATACTGGCTAGTACTGCTGTGACTGATGCTGAAATCTATACAACAGTGGTTGATTACAGCAGTGCATACCCGGAAAGGAAACCTGAGGTTTTAGGGAAAGTGAGTTATGCAGAACTCAGGTCAGGGGTTATCAAGGTCCAGGGTAAAGATGTGCCTACAACACCCCTTTCCAGTTATGCTAAAGCCCGGGAAATAGCCCAGATCCTCAAGGACTGGATTTCAAGCGGCAGTTTTCTTTTGACCGAACCGGTACAACTGCTGCCATCTGTGGAAGCGGGGATTGAACTAAAATCCCTTGAAATAAGGAATAACAGCTAAAAGGAGAGATAGCTTTGGTTGTCAATAAATTTGTGCTTCGTTTTTCCTCCGCTCTTGTGGATCAGCCTGTTATCTACCATTTGGTGAAGGATTATGATCTGGTGATCAATATTCTGAAAGCAGATATCAATCCCCATCAAGAGGGATATGTTGTGCTGGAACTGAGTGGTGATTCTGAGAATTATAACCGGGGATTGGAATATCTTAAAAGCACAGGTGTTGATATTTCACCATTAAGCGGCACTATTTTCTGGAACAAAGACCGCTGTTTGCAGTGTGGTGCATGCACCTCCTTCTGTCCCACAGGTGCCCTGAAAATGGATCAGGATAGGTTAGTGGATTTTGACGGTTCTAGGTGTATTGTCTGTGAGAGTTGTCTTGATGTCTGTATGGCCAGAGCGGTGGAGGTGCGCTTTTAATAGATGGAGTACCGCAGCCGCACCTACCGAAAAATGATAGATGGGAAGGGGATGGTTTCCTTCCCTGTTTCTTTTAAAGAGTCAGATCTCTTAATCAGTGTTGATGAGGAAAGCTTCAGCCCCCAACTAAAAAAGGCTGCCTATTCATATCTGGTTGAAATCCGCGAACAACTGGAGAGTTATATTTTTCGGGATCAGGAGTTTCAGAGTACACTGCTCCCCCATCAACTCCTTCCCGGTGCACCCCGCATCGCCAGACTGATGGCTGCTGCTGCTAAACGGGCAGGTGTGGGCCCTATGGCTGCTGTTGCGGGAGCAGTGGCAGAGATTCTTGGGCGTCAGCTGATGCGCAGTGTGAAAGAGTTTATTGTGGAAAATGGCGGTGATATATACTTCAACAGCAGTCACCCCATCCGGGTCGGTATTTTTGCCGGAAGGTCGCCCCTTTCAGGAAAGGTAGGCATTAAAATCCCACCCCAGCCATCAGGCTGTGGTATCTGCACCTCCTCTGCTACAGTAGGCCCTTCTTTGAGCTTCGGCCAGGCAGATGCGGCGGTTGTGATCAGTTCCAGTGCTGCCCTAGCTGATGCTGCTGCCTCCACTTTAGGGAATTTAGTTCACTGTAAAAAGGATTTTACCCTTGCTCTGCAGAAAGTTTGTAAAATCAGGGGTGTTCTAGGGGCAGTGGTTATCCTGGGAGAACAGCTGGGAGCATTGGGAGATGTGGAATTGATAGCTTTATAATAAGGGGGTGTTCATTTGCTGGGGGCACTAGTGCAACTGGTTTTAATAGGATTAGGACTTTATGTTTTTTATTATATCATTAAAACAGCAGTGAAAAATGCCCTCCTGGAGTATGACCAGCAGAAGGATCGTTCATTGCGGTGATATTTGTGTTCTGCTAAAATTCATATGAGGTGTTATTAATGCAGGATAAGGAACTGTCAGAGATAGTTGATGCTCTTGTTTCCTGGATCAGAACAAAGACTCTGGAAGCGGGGGCAAAAGGGGTTGTTTATGGCTTAAGCGGTGGTGTGGATTCTGCACTAGTGGGAGCACTCTGCCAGAGGGCCTTCCCCGATACTTCTCTTGCACTTATTTTACCCTGCTACAGTCTGGAACAGGATTTAGCAGATGCCAGGCTTGTTGCAGAAACTTTACAACTGAAAACAAAGGTTATTTATCTGGATCATGTTTTCGATGAACTAAAAAAGCTTCTTTGTTCTGATGATGAAAAGCAAAACAGGTTGCTGCTGGCCAATATCAAACCCCGTTTGCGCATGATCGTTCTTTATTACTATGCAGGCCTTTTAAATTATCTAGTTATCGGGGGTACCAACAGATCCGAGTATACTGTGGGGTATTTTACCAAGCACGGTGATGGGGGAAGTGATTTAATACCTCTGGGCAATTTACTTAAAAGCCAGGTAAAAGAACTGGCTGCCTACCTCCAGCTGCCTGAAAAGATCATTAAAAAGCCTCCCAGTGCCGGATTGTGGGAAAACCAAACAGATGAAGAGGAAATGGGAATCTCTTATGCAATGTTGGATCATTATCTTTTGGGGGGAAAAGTCCCGCAAGATGTGAAGGAAAAAATAGAACAGATGAAAATGTGCAGTGAGCACAAACGACGGACACCGTTGATTCCAGATTTTTAGAGAGTGGGTGATTTATTTGGCTGGCCATTCTAAATGGGCAAATATTAAACATCGCAAAGCAAAGGTAGATGCACAGCGCGGCCGACTCTTTACCAAACTGGGTAAGGACATTTTGGTTGCTGCTCGCCGGGGTGGTGACCCAGATGCTAATCCCCTTTTGAAAACAGCAATAGCTAGGGCAAGAGAAGCCAATATGCCTATGGATAATATCAACCGTCTTATTGCTAAAGCCACTGGCGAGCTGGAAGGGGTAAATTATGAGGAAGTCACCTATGAGGGCTATGCTGCAGGTGGTGTGGCTGTTCTGGTGGTAACCGTTACCGACAATCGCAACCGCACTGCACCCGAACTACGCCATTTGTTTTCCCGACACGGCGGCAGCTTAGGGGAAGCTGGCTGTGTGGCCTGGATGTTTGACCGTAAAGGCTTAATTACCCTTTCTAAAGAATCACTGTCTGTGGATCCTGAAGAATTGATGCTCCTCCTGATTGAAGAGGGTGCTGAAGATGTGCGAGAGGAAGAGGATAGCATCGAGGTGGTCACTGCAGCTGATGACCTGGATAAGATTAAGGAATTCCTCTCTGCACATAATATCAAGTATTCAACTGCAGAGGTTACTATGGTACCTAATTCCACAGTTTCTGTTACCGATAAGGATACTGCAGAGAAAGTGTTGAATCTGATGGATGCTCTTGAGGAGCATGATGATACACAGCAGGTATATGCAAATTTTGATATTCCCGATGAAGTGCTCAAAGAATTAGGTGAATGATCAAAAATATCATAATCTGATACATAAATACAAAGGGCTTGGTAATATTTATAAATAAAACCTATTAAAGGGTGTTTGAGAATGGGTAAAAAATATTACCGCCTTTTGTTACTCTTACTGCTGATTGTTGTTGGTGCAGGTATCTTTCACCTCTGGCAGGAACAGCTTGTTGCCAGGCGGCCTTTCCCAGATGGCATGAATATCTTGATCAAAACCGAATTCACTTTATGTGGCCATCAAGAACAAACTGAAACAACAGCAGTGGACTTAAAAGTTTCAAACCTGCGGGATCTGCGGGCTCAATTTCTCCCTCAAGAGGGATGGCGGTCCCGCTATGAAGGGGAGCAGGTGGTCGTGTCCCGGACCTTAGATGACCTCTGTCAAAAGTGTTCTGTTTTAACCCATTTGGGAGAAAAAGGTGGGTTTGTGGCTGTGGTAAGGGGTCCTGCTGGAGTCGATGGTGGGATTGTGAGGGTGACCAAAATCCGGGTAGACAGTTTGCCTGCTGAATTGCGCAAGAAAGCGGAGAAGGGGATGCTGGATATTCCTGATGAAGAGACTCTGCGCCATATCTTAGACAGTTTGGAAGAGGATGAAATATAAAAATAGGATGATCAATAAGGAGCTCAAAGGGAGCTCCTTTTTTGATAAAGCCATAAGGGTTTGGTAAATATTTTTTTTAATAGTAATCTGTTATAATTGAACTATATTTTATTTTATTAGGAGGGCCGGATATGGGGCGCAGGAAAGGTAAGATCAGGGTTAGGTTCATCTTTTGGGTTGCAGTTCTCCTGCTGATGCTGTCTGCAGTGTTCTATGTAGGACAGGGATGGTGGAATGACACTCCAGTAGGGGACAAGCAGGAACAGCAGAATGTTCAGCAGCCGCCAGCAGGCCCTCAAGAGTGGTCCATAGCTGTCTGCGGTGATGTGATGCTAGGCCGTGGAGTTGCTACAGCTATGTCTCAAAATGGTATGTTTTATCCCTTTGAACAAATGGCTCCCTATCTTCAATCTGCTGATCTCACCTTTGGCAATCTTGAATCACCCCTTTCCCTGCAGGGCACTCCTATACCAGGAAAGGGAATCTGGCTGCGCGGAGATCCAGAGGCAGCTGCAGCCTTGAAAGAGGCGGGTTTTGATGTGCTGAGCATCGCCAATAACCACATCCTCGATTACGATTCTCCTGCTCTGTTAGATACAATGGAATTTTTACGAGAGCAGGGAATTGACCCAGTTGGCGCAGGCAGTAACCTGGAAGAAGCGGTTCAGCCTGTGATTAAAGAAGTCAATGGATATAAGATCGCCTTTATTGCTGCCACAGAAATGGCTGATATCTTTTGGGATTACAGCTATCCGCGTACCTTTGAAGCCAAAGAGGACCGGCCGGGAGTGCAAAAATTGGATGCGGACCAGTTGGTGGAAGCGGTTGCCGCTCTGAAGGATGATGTGGATCTGATCGCTGTTTCTCTGCACTGGGGTACTGAATACTCTGATTATCCCCTGGATGTGCAGAGGGAGACTGCACACAGGCTGGTGGATGCCGGAGCAAAGTTGGTCCTTGGCCATCATCCCCACTGTCTGCAGGGAATAGAGGTTTATAAGGATTCTTTGATTGCTTACAGTTTGGGGAATTTTATTTATGATAAACAGCGGCGGCCTAAATGTCAGGAAACAGTTCTGGTGAAGATATTTTTCAAGGATTTAAATATAGAAAAAGCAGAAGTAACCCCTGTTGTGATTGCAGATGCACAGCCCCGGCCAGCTGACAAAGCTGATGGGGAGCGGATATTACAAAAAATGAAGGGTCTTTGTTCGGAGTTAAACACACAGTTTACTGCTGAGGATAATAAAGGGATAATCACTATTATTAAGGGGGGCTCTGATGAGTAAGCTTGTTATTCTCGATGGAAACAGTTTGGCCTATCGTGCTTTTCATGCCCTGCCGCTGCTGAGCACAACCACCGGCTATTTCACAAATGCTGTTTATGGTTTTACAACTATGCTGCAAAAGATAATCCGGCAGGAGCAACCTGACTATTTGGCTGTTGCCTTTGATGCCGGGCGTATAACTTTCAGGAACAAGGACTATGAGAGCTATAAAGCTAATCGTAAGAGCACACCAGATGAACTACGGCCCCAGTTTCCGCTGATTAAAAAGGTGCTCAAGGCTTTCAATATACCAATTCTGGAGCTTGAAGGCTTTGAGGGTGATGATTTAATCGGAGTTGTAGTCAAGGCTGCTGAAGAGAGGGGTCTGGAGGTTTTAATTGTTTCCGGGGACCGGGACCTTTTGCAGTTGGTATCAGATAAAACGAAAGCTTTGATCACCCGCAAGGGTATCAGCGACCTGGAGAGTTTTACACCTGAAACGGTCAAGGAGAAGTATGGTGTTATGCCAGGCCAGATACCTGATCTGAAAGGCCTGAAAGGGGACCAGAGTGACAACATCCCCGGAGTGCCGGGTATCGGAGCAAAAACCGCAGTTAAGTTGCTCAATCAGTTTTCCACCATTGAGGAATGCTATAAACATCTGGACCAGTTGCCTGCTAAAGTTGCATCACGCCTTAAGGAGTATGAAGAACAGGCTTTGCTCAGCAAAAAGCTGGCTACAATTGCTTTGGATGCACCAGTTAGGGTAGATTTTTCCGAACTAAAGGTGGAAGAACCGGATTATGAGGCTTTGATCGACCTATTTCAGCAGCTTGAGTTCAGGTCATTGCTGAAGAGCATCCAGCAGAATGCCCCAATGCAAGTTGTTTCAACACCTGATGCTGGTAAAAACTATGGTTTAGTTAAATCGGCTGCAAAATTAAAAGAAATAACTGAGCAGCTAACAAAAGAGAAAGGCTTTGCCTTCTGTATGCAGCGGGAGGAAAACTCCCCCCATCATGCACCCTTGTCTGCCTGTGGTCTGGCCTGGGGGAACAGCTGTGCCGCAGTTGTTCTTGCTACCGATCCTGAGGAAAGGGAGCAGATGATCAATTGTTTGAATTCGGTTTTGGGGGATCAGAACATTGAAAAATGGTGTCATGATGCCAAAGCAGAGATGACTGTCTGTAAAAGGCACAGCATCTCTCTGGCAGGGGTCTCAGCTGATACGATGCTGGCCGCTCATCTTTTAAATTCATCCCTGTCAAACCCTAGCCTTGCAGAGATTGCCCTTAAATATCTCAACCAGGCGGTAAACTTTGCTGAAGATGAGTCAGGTTTGGCCCAGCGTGCACTAATTATCAAAAAACTATGGCCGGTGTTAAGGGATGCACTGGAGAAAGACGGCCTTTATGAGTTGTTTGCAAAACTGGAACTGCCTTTATCTGAAGTTTTAGCAGATATGGAACTGCAGGGGATTAAAGTGGATACAGATCTCCTGAAAGAGATGTCTGAGGAAGTGCAGAGACAACTGCTGGATTTAACGGGGGAGATTTACGCTCTGGCCGGGGAAGGCTTTAACATCAATTCTTCACGCCAGTTGGGGCATATACTTTTTGAGAAGTTAAAACTGCCGGTTATCAAGAAGACCAAAACCGGGTATAGCACAGATGCTGAGGTTTTGGAAAAACTATCTGTTTATCACGAGATTCCCCAAAAAGTATTGGAATACAGGCAGCTTGCCAAATTGAAATCCACATATATCGATGGCCTGCAAAATATGGTCAGTGAGAAAACCGGGAGGATACATACAACTTTTAATCAAACCATCACTGCCACCGGAAGGCTGAGCAGTACTGAACCGAATTTACAGAACATACCTATCCGGGATGAATTGGGAAGAAAGATCAGAAAGGCTTTTATTCCATCTGAACCAGGCTGGTTGTTGATGGCAGCTGATTATTCCCAGATCGAACTGAGGGTAATGGCTCATATGTCCGGGGACCCCCACCTGATCGCTGATTTCCAGCATGGGGAGGATATTCACACCAGAACTGCAGCCAAGATTTTTGGGGTTGCGCCTGAAAAGGTCACCCCTGAACTGCGGAGGAAAGCAAAAGGGATCAACTTTGGCATTATCTATGGGATTACCGATTTCGGCTTGGCTAGGGATGTGGGTGTCAGCAGGGAAGAGGCTGCTCTCTATATCGAAAACTATTTCCAGCAGTACCCGGGTGTGAAGCGCTTTATGGAGCAGACCGTTATTGAGGCCAGGGAAAAGGGTTATGTTGAGACTATTTTAAAACGGCGCAGGTATTTACCTGATCTGCTGAGCAGCAACAGGAATGTGCGTGCCTTTGGAGAGAGGACAGCTATCAATACACCGATCCAGGGAAGTGCTGCTGATATCATTAAGCTGGCCATGATCAATATCTATCGGGAATTGAAGGAAATAGGCTTGCGGGCACACCTGCTGCTGCAGGTCCATGATGAACTGGTATTTGAGCTCCCCCCTGAGGAAGTTGATATCCTTATTCCTGTTGTGCGCAGTGGGATGGAAAATGTAATCGAGCTTGTTGTTCCCTTAAAGGTCAGCATTGAAATCGGACCCAACTGGAACGATATGGAGAGTGTTGATTGAATTGCCTGAACTGCCTGAAGTAGAAACAGTACTACGATCATTAAAACCGAAAGTTTTGAACCGGAAAATCAATAGGGTCACCGTTATTAATGCAAAGACGATCAAAAAGCCTGATGCAACTGCTTTTAGCTGCTGCCTCGAAGGGCAGCGGATCAGAGATATCAACCGCCATGGAAAGTACCTGCTGTTCAAGCTCTCCTCTTCGCTGGTGTTGGTTGTTCACCTGCGCATGACCGGGCGCTTGATCTACAAAGATTCATCTGTGCCGCCTGACCGCTATACCTGTGTCATCTTTCAGCTGGATGAAGGCAAAGAGCTTCACTTTCAAGATGTCCGCAAATTTGGAACCATGTACCTCATCAGCTGTGATGAATTGGATTCTTTTCCACCCCTTCGTATTTTAGGGCCCGATGCCCTTGATCCCCAACTGACCCTGGATCTTTTTATCAAAAGACTGGAAAAAAGGCATGGGCAGGTCAAAGGAGTTCTGCTCAACCAATCCTTTATAGCAGGGATCGGCAATATCTATGCTAATGAAATCCTTTGGACAGCAAGGATTCACCCAGAACGGTGGGTGGATTCTCTGCAGTCATGGGAACAAGAAAGGCTATATCAGGCGGTGCGGGAGGTTCTCTCTACAGCTGTTAAACTGCGCGGTACAAGCCTGAGGGATTATGTGGATGGTGAAGGAAACCCCGGTGAGTATCAACACCACCGTAAGGTTCATGGGAGAGAGGGTAAACCCTGCCCCCTTTGCGGCCATCCCATCATCAGGATCAAGCAGGCTGGGCGCAGTACATATTATTGTCAATTCTGTCAGAACTAGTACAGGAGAAACTTCCAAACACCACCTTGACACCTATCTAATAAGTTGATGGGTGGAGGTGGAATTGGATAGTGGATATCAGTACTCTAATTTTTTTAGCAACTGCCTTGAGTTTAGATGCTGCCAGTGCTGGATTTGCTTATGGCCTGCGCAAGATAAAGATCCCTTTGCCGTCATATGCTGTGTTGCTGTTTGTTTCCATGGTTATTGTAGGTATTTCGGTCCTCTGTGGCAGCGCTGTAGCGGAACTGCTCCCAGAAGTATGGGGTGAAAGGCTGGGTGGATTGATTTTAATTGGCATAGGCCTTTTTTGGCTTATAAAGCCAAGGAGCAGGGACAGGAAAGATGCCGGAGAAGGGGAAAAAGTAAAAAAGATCGCCGAATTACGGTTAGCCTCATTGGCGATCATTATTCAGATTTGTGAAGAGCCCGTATCCGCTGATCTGGATGCTTCTGGAGAGATCAGTATCAAAGAATCACTGCTGCTGGCTTTTGCCCTTTCTTTGGATGCTTTAGGGGCGGTTTTTGGTGCAGCGATGGCCGGCTGTGGTGGAATACAAGCCGTTTTGCTGATCGGTTTATTTCAGCAGTGCTTTCTCCTGTTGGGGGTTAAACTGGGAGGTTTATCTTCCTGCTCCTGGCTCAGGTCTCAGGGGCAGCTTTTGTCAGGCGCTCTGCTCTGTTTAATGGGTTTGATCAAGCTCATCTGATGGGGGGTAATTATGGTATCTGTGATCGGCTTAACCGGAGGAATTGCCAGTGGAAAAAGTGCTGTCAGCGCTATGCTTAAGGAGATGGGGGCAAAGGTGATCAACGCGGATCTTATTTCCCGCCAGGTGGTTGAACCCGGTCAGCCGGCCTGGCGGCAGATAGTTGATGAATTTCAGGAAAGTATTTTGAATAAAGATGGAACAATAAACAGAAAAAAGCTGGGTGAAATTGTTTTTTCCGATCCCGCAAAACTGGATAAATTGAATAAAATAACACATCCTTATATTATTGCAGAGATAGAACGGCTATTAGCAGAACACCGTGCCTCAGCTGAGGGTGTTTTAGTTTTGGAAGCCCCTCTTCTTCTGGAACTGGGGTTGGAGCGTATGGTTGATGAGGTGTGGGTGGTGGCAGTAGAACCGGAGGTACAGCTTCAGAGGCTGATGGAGAGGGATAAGCTATCGGTTAAGGAGGCAAAGCTCAGAATTAAAACTCAGATGCCTCTGGAGGAAAAGCTGAAAAAAGCGGATCGGGTGATCGATAACAGCGGCACACTTCAGGAAACCAGGGACCAGGTGGAGAAAATCTGGTCCTGCCTCTGGAATCAAACTTGAAAGATTATGATAAGGCAGGTTTGATATGTTAGTTATTAACATCAGGCGTTGGCGCCTGTTATTAATTATCCTTTTAATTCTGGTGGCTATTGTTTACTTGCTGCAGGCCAAGTGGTTTTGGAAGCTTTTTTATCCTTGGCCCTATCAAGAGGAGATGGTCCAGCTGGGAGTGACCCACGGAGTGGATCCCTATCTCTTGGCGGCTATTGTCAGAGTAGAAAGCGCTTTTAACCCTCTGGCCCGTTCAGATGCCGGAGCTGTTGGCCTGATGCAGATCATGCCTGAAACTGCCAGTTGGGCTGCCCGGCAGATGGATCTCAAGGGCTTTCACCCGGATAAGCTCTATCAACCGGAGGTTAATTTATCGATTGGAAGCTGGTACTTAAAGAATCTTCTCCGGGAATTTGATGGTAACATGGTGGTGGCCTTAGCTGCTTATAATGCCGGCAGGGGAAATGTCAGCAACTGGTTGGAGACCGGAAAGTGGAAGGGGACTTTAGAGGATCTAAATAATATCCCCTTTCCAGAGACCAGGTCCTATGTGAAATCAGTCCGCAGGAATTATGAAATTTATCTTTACCTCTATGATCAAAAAAAGGAAACATGGCGTTCCCTGGAGAATTTACTTTAGGGACCATTGTCGAATATTATAATTATATATTCTTACTCCAAAGCACAGCATCACATCCAAGTAGGGGTTTATGTATAGAGTAGGATAAAGCTCCAAAAAGTTTGGTGAAGCTTGTAGGTGCTGTTGATTGAGAAGTATAGCTGTTAAGGAGGTATAGGGGTGGAGAAATCTCAAATTCAATCACTAGCCGAAGTGGCAGAACTGAAAATAGAATCAGGACGCAAGTTCTTCTCCGCCACACCGGAAGAGATTATTTCCGGTGCGACATCTGATATCTATTTTGTGAGAACTCATGAAATTCTGCGTCAGTTGAATCTGGTGGATACCCCGGTGACAGCAGAGGTTTTTTGCCGTAGAGATGGTATTTTTGCAGGTATCAAAGAGGTTTTGGATCTATTGGCTGATAAAGATGTTGAACTCTGGGCTCTCCCAGAAGGTTCAGCTATGCAGGCTAAGGAGGTTGTACTGCGGATCACAGGCCCCTATGGGGAGTTTGGTATTTTTGAAACTCCCTTGCTCGGCTTTCTGGCCAGTTCCTCAGGTTGGGCAACTGCCGCACGGGAGGTTAAAGAAGCTGCTGGGGGCAAACCGGTGCTCTGTTTTGGTGCACGCCATATCCATCCAGCAGTGGCTCCAGCAATGGAAAGGGCAGCGATCATAGGGGGGTGTGATGGGGCTAGCTGTATTTTAGGTGCTAAACTTGCTGGGCGTGAGCCCCAGGGGACCATACCCCATGCCATGATTTTAATTATCGGCGATACTGTCAAAGCTGCTCAGTCCTATAATGAATTGATGCCTGCTGATGCAGCACGCACAGTGCTGGTTGACACCTTTAAAGATGAAGCAGAAGAAGCACTAAGGGTGGCTGAGGCTCTGGGAAGGGATTTAGCCGGGGTCCGCCTTGACACACCAGGTGAACGGGGTGGTGTTACTCCAGAGTTAGTTAAGGAGATCAGGGCCCGACTTGATCAAAAGGGATTTGATCATGTGAAGATATTTGTTTCCGGTGGGCTTAACCCGGAACGGATCCGCATCTTAAGCGAAGCCGGGGCAGATGCTTTTGGTGTGGGCAGTTATATTTCTGGGGCTAGCCCGATTGATATGACCCTAGATTTGAAGGAGATCAATGGACAACCCCTGACCAAAAGGGGACGAATACCGGGAAAGACCCCCAATCAACGGCTTGTTAAAATGAAATAAAGTCATAAGTTTACACTCCCCCTTCATATTATGTACCAGAATATGGTAACAACGAAGGGGGTATTTTTATGGACCTTAGTAACAAGAAGCTGAGCTTCCAGATATGCTGCTGCCTGGCTGCAGCAGCGATCCTGATACTGGCTGTATTATCCCTAAGCGCTGCAAATAAGGAACCTAGCTTGACAATCCAAATAGCCCAGTTTCCGCACTTTTTGGATCCTGCCAGAATTTCAACCTATGAAGAAAAATTGGTATGTGGTGCCCTTTATGAAACCCTTCTTAGTTATAATCCTGCAGATGGCTCTGTCCAGGGAGTTCTGGCGGATCAATGGGAGGTCGACGGATCAGGAAAGGTTTATACCTTTGTTCTGCGTAAAGGGCTGCGTTTCCATCATGGAAAAGAGCTGACAGCACAGGATGTTAAATACAGTTGGGAAAGGCTCTTAGATCCTGAAATAAGCAGTTACGGCTATCTATTGCAGAATGTCCAGGGGGCAAAAGAATACGCTGCAGGAAAGAGTAGTGATGTCAAGGGTTTAAGGGTTATCAATGAGCGGACCCTGCAGGTAAATCTGCTGGAAACCGATTATACCTTTCCTGCTCTGGTCAGCAGTCCGGTATTGGCTGTGGTGAGTAGAGATACTGCCGACAAAATGGGGAAGGATTATGGGAAAAGGACTACACCAGTAGTGGGGACAGGCCCCTTTTCTTTGTCCCACTGGGGCAGTGATCAGATAACACTGGTCAAAAACAATAAATATAAGGGAACACCAGCCCGGCTTAAGGGTCTTCAATTTATTGTAACTGGGAACCAGCAGGAGATAAAACAACTGCTAACAGATAGTAAAATAGATATCTTGACCGGTGTCAGCCCTCAGTTTGCCACCACAATTTGCGAAGAGGGGAAGGGAAGGTTTATTGCTGTAAAAAAACCGGTCTTGTCATTTTATTTCCTAGGATTTAATCTGGAAGCAGCACCATTTGGCCAAAATGTTGAACTGCGTCGGGCTGTGGATCAGGCATTGGACAATGAGAAACTGGCTCTATCTCTACTGGGAGATGGCAGCAAACCCCTTAACGGCCTGCTGCCTCCAGAACTGTTAAGGAAGAAAGAGATTAAAGCAAAATATACTGATCGGAAAACAGCTTTGAGGTGCCTTGCTGCTTCCGGACATCCCTTTGGATCCCGTCTTTCTCCACTTACCCTGGTATATAACAACAGCTCAGGGCATGAAATGCTGGCCCGCCTTGTTCAGGAAGAATTGGGTCAGGTAGGTATCGTGCTTGCGCTGCAGCAGAGGCCCTGGGATGAATACAAAAAAGAGTTGGCAAAGGGCAGGTATCCTTTTTTTCGCTTAGGTTGGGAGGCTGATTATCCTGAAGCCGGTAATATTCTTTATTACAATTTTGCTGCTGGAGAAGAACATAATTTTACCAGATACAGCAGTGCTGAATTTGACTCTTTAATGAAAAAAGCGCGCTGTGAGTGGAATTTTCAACAGCGACAGGAGATCTACCGCCAGGCCGAAGAACTGCTCCTTAACGATCTTCCAGTGGTTCCACTTTTCCAGCGGGTTGCAGTCTTTGTGCTGACTGATGATGTGGAAGGCTTTAATGCAGATCTGCTGGGGATGATCGGTTTTAAGCGCCTTGATAAAAATAATGATAAAGAAGGGATGTTATTTACAAAATAAATCAGGAAATGACGAAAAATGTCAATGTAAAAATAAAATGACAGGGCAGGAATATTACAGTGGATGTAGAAATTTTTCATCTTGTGATGTATTTGCTGCTCTATAAAAAATTATTAAAAATAAAAAAAGAGCCCAGCAGTTGGAGGAAGTAAAGTGTATAATACTCTTGCTCTGATCACACGTGATGAAAGTGCTTCATATCTGCACTATGATGAACATGGAATTCTCGAGTCAATTTTCCGTTCAATTCTTAGTAATAACACTGTATCCTTTGCTCTATTAAATGAAGATGGCATCATAGTGATCATAAGTGAAAACTTTTGTAACTTTCTAGGGTTTTGTCAGGAAGAGTTAGTGGGGAGAAGTTTCCTATCATTAGCAGAAGAAGATAAAAATAATTTAAATATGACTTTAAATAATGCTAGGCATAATAGTTATAGTGTTGAAAAGAGATTCAGGCGCAGGGATGGTGAATCAGTTTGGGGCCGCTTGCACATTTCGTTAATTAAAGATCATAAAAATAGACGCCCCTATTTTGTTGTTTACTGCGAAGACATAACATCACAAAAAACACAAGAAAATGAAATGCGGGCACTGGAAAGCATCTATCAAATCATGGTTACTGCACTGGGAGAAGTATCAATATCTCCGGATAAGTTTAAAGAAATCCACGATCTCGATGAGTTGGATGGTTGCCTGCGGATCCCAGGATACGAACAGCTGGTTGCTGAACATTATTTGGATTTGATTTGTCAGCTGACAGAAGCAGATGGAGCCTATTACGGTTATAATGAGTCCACACAATCCCTGTCTTTAGTAAAATCACTGGGTAAATGTAAAGAGGGGTTTATTAGCAGTTTCAAATATGATTTTAGATTAGGGGAGGACAGGGGTCTTGTGGGTAAAGTAGCTGAAACACGAGAACCTTTGTACATCCCCGATGTTTTTGCTGAACCCAGTTGGATTTTTTCCGGTTTAGAACAAACAATTCGTTCTTGTTATTTGATACCGGTATATTATAGAACAAAGCTTTTTGGGGTTATTTCTCTTTTTTCTTCACAGCTTAATGGGTTCTCTCATGCTAAACGGATATTTGCCGATCGGATTGCTTTTTATATATCCTTAGCTTTAGAGAATATTCGGTATATTACAGACATAATACATACCTATGACAAACTGAACATTATTCAAAAGCAACTGTTGCAAGCACAAAAAATGGATGCTATCGGGCAACTTGCCGGGGGAATGGCACATGATATCAATAATCAAATGACCATTATTCAGGGATGTATTGACCTGTGCAAAGCAAAGCCCGATAAAATAAACCTGGATAGTATTTTCTTAAAAATACGCAAAGCAGCAGAATACTCATCAAATATCACCCGTCAACTCATGTTTTTTGGCAGGAAACAACCCCAGTTTAAAACTATGATCAATCTTAATCTTAATATTGTAAGCCTTCAGAATGTTTTAAAATATCTGAGCAATGATAATATCGAGATCAAACTTGAACTGGATCCGGATTTACGGAGGATCTATGCAGATAGCAACAGCATAAATCAGGTGATCATAAACCTTGTTCTTAATGCCAGAGATGCTATGCCTAATGGTGGACAGCTAACAATAAAGACAGCCAATATAGACTACGCTCAAATTACACCACCACCAGATGTCCCAAAACCCCATTTCTGTCATTATGTTTGTCTTTCAGTTGCAGACAGGGGTTTGGGTATTGAAGAAAAGATGCTCAGTCACCTATTTGAACCCTTTTTTACAACCAAAGAAGTGAATAAGGGAATAGGTATGGGATTATCAGTTGTCTATGGAATAGCAAAAGCACATGAAGGATGGGTTAATGTTGTAAGCAAGCCAGGGATGGGAAGCACTTTTGAAGTTTACTTCCCGGCAATAGAGCAATAATCAGAGAAGTGGATCTAAAAGCTATACTTTACATAACAGAGAACTAGTAATACAATAATTAAAAGAAGGAGGTGGCTAGGATTGCCGACCTATGATTTTGAGTGCAAAAACTGTGGACACCGGTTTTCACAGTTTACTACAGTATCAGATCGATTAAA
>DULM01000065.1 GCA_012840405.1 Syntrophomonadaceae bacterium
CAGGTTCCTTATCCCTTCCCTTGTCCAGTGAGGTGAAATAGAATGTGGTATGAAAATATGTTTATCGCATTGGAAAATGAGAAGGATGAAGAACGAGCAGCACAGATGTCAGCTTATATGAAGAATAAATTTCCGTTTTTAGGTATCCCCAGACCAAAATTAATAAAATTAGTCAAACCATATATTAAGAGTGCTGCAAAAAATGAAGATATAGATTGGAATTTTATAAATCTATGCTGGGAGAAAGATTATCGTGAGGCTCAATATGTCGGAACAGAGTATATCCATTCTATTCAGAAAAAGCTGACAGATAAAGATATTGATAAAATAAAGAAACTAATAATAACAAAACCCTGGTGGGATATTGCAGATGTACTAGATAAAGTTATAGGAAATCTTTCATTAAAGTATCCTTCTGTCAATGATGAAATGCTTGTATGGAGTATGAGTGATAATCTTTGGCTTAGAAGGGTTGCTATTAATTATCAAAGAAAGTTGAAGGAAAAGACAAATACAGAACTTTTAGAGAAAATTATTTGTAATAATTTAGGCACAAAAGAGTTCTTCATTAATAAAGCTATTGGCTGGAGCTTGAGAGAGTACAGCAAGGTGAATCCCGATTGGGTCAGGGAATTCATCCAAAAGTATGAATCAAAGCTGGCAAAATTAAGCATAAGGGAAGCCAGCAAGTATTTGTAGAATGGGGAAGCAAGGGAGTAAAAGGTTATTTTTTGCTCCCTGCTTTCTTTTTTTGATAATAAGACTTGAGTTTTATCTAATTCATTTTTAGTAAAAGCGTTTCGATATAGGGAAGTCAACACTTTTCGGACAGGTTACTAAGCCACTTCTGAAAGAACCGTTTTTCCAGCGCAGCAGCCACAGTACAGGGCTAAGAAAGTCAGTATTTTTAATATCCTACGGGTGTTATAATCCCTCTTTCTTTGAAATTCCCTTAGTAATTATATCTTTTTGGTCCTTTGAGTTGTTATATTACATAGAGGCTGGTGGTATGGTGGATGAAATTAAAATAATAGACAGAATAAAAAATGGCGATAGGTACGCTATGGACATGTTAATCAAAACTTATTACCAAAGTGTTTTTGCTTATTTTTACTGCCATACCGGAAGCCGGGAAGTTTCAATGGATTTAACTCAGGAGGTTTTCATCAAAGTAATCACTTATATAGAAGGATACAAAAACAAAGGTAGATTTAAAGCGTGGTTGTTTACTGTTGCAGCAAATCATTTAAGAAATCACTGGAAGCATCAAAGAGTTCATCATACTGAAAACGAACTGAAAGGTAATATGATATACATTGATTCGGACGACATGTCAGAGAAATTAGATTTAAAGCAAGCACTCTTACGAATTCCCCACGACCAAAGAGAACCGATTATTTTGAAGTATTACTACGGGTTCACAACAAAGGAAATATCCGAAATACTGGCAGAAAAAGAGCCCACCATAAAAGGGCGCATTCGATACGGATTGGAAAAGTTAAAAAAAATATTGAGAGGTGAGCCGGATGGACAATCAAGATGACAGCTTTATCTCTGAATTGTTTGAAAAAATTGAAATTCCGGCTGTTTCAGCTGATGAGATAGAATTTGTTTGTGATACTGCTGCCAACTATCTGCCGAATACCCAAAAGAAGACATCCTTTTGGGAGATTATCCTCCTTGAACTGTCCACTGTATCTTTGCTGTTTTGGGCGATATGTGCTGCAATAATGGTATTTAGCGCAATCATGATAAGATATGCGAGCTTGGAAATATCCGCAATTGCTGTAATAGCAGTTATCTCTCCCATACCGTTGCTTTTATGCATCATTGAACTGTTGAAAAACAGAAACCCTGCAGTTACGGAGCTTGAAAAGGTGTGCAAATACAATATAACCCAATTGTATGTTGCAAAATTGATGATTGGGCTTTTTTGTAACCTTGTCTTTTTATCATTTATCACTGTTTTTGCTGCAGGGCGAGATATAGATGTTGTGCGAATCATGCTTACCGGGTCTACTGTTATGTTCTTATTGGGTTTTATTGCCCTTATCGTTACATGTAAGATTGGCAAATCATTGCCCGTCATGGGGGTTCTGGCCGGATGGATACTGATTAGCTCGGTATTTATTTCTCAGGACAACTATCTGGTAGAGATTATTTCCAATATCCAACTTATGGGTTTGGTAGCATTTTTCATAATCAGTGCTGTTCTTTTTTCTTATTATTTATATGTCTTTGCAAAGCAAATTCAATTTTTAAGAATAGGAGATATAGAAGTATGAAGTTAGCCACACATGACCTGACTAAAAATTTTGGTGACAAGTGCGCAGTTGATCATGTTAATTTGACCTTTGAACGGGGTGTGTATGGTTTGCTGGGCCCCAATGGTGCCGGTAAAACAACACTCATGAAGATGATGGTGGATATTCTTCCTCCTTCTTCAGGGCAAGTTACCCTAGACGGTGTACCTATCAGTGAACTTGGCGCAAGATACCGTGACATTCTCGGATATATGCCCCAAGAAATAGGTTATTACCGCAATTTTACAGCCAAGAGGTTTTTGAATTATTTGGCTGTGCTTAAAGGAATTCCGTCAAAAAATGCAGCTGGTAAGATAGATATGCTTTTAAATATGGTTGGGCTTGCAGATGTTGGGAGAAAAAAACTTGGGGATTTTTCAGGGGGCATGATCCGCCGTATTGGTATTGCACAAGCGCTGTTAAATGATCCAAAGATTCTTGTTCTTGACGAACCAACAGCCGGACTTGACCCTAAGGAGCGCATTCGCTTTCGCAATATTCTTTCAGAGCTTTCAGCAGACAGGATTGTGATTTTATCTACCCATATAGTCTCTGATATTGAGTCAATCGCTGAAAAGGTTATCTTACTCAAATCCGGAAAAGTTATTGGGTTTGATACCACTGAAAATCTCTTGCGTTCTGTGGAAGGTAAGGTTTGGATGGCAAAGGTTGGGCATCAGGAGTTAAAGCAAATGAAAGATCAATATGTAATAAGTAATATACTCCAAAAGGCGGATGGGCTGGATGTTCGTATTGTCAGTGAAACAAAACCTTGTAAGCAAGCAGTCCTTACAAGCCCTTCTTTAGAAGATGTATTTGTTTATCATTTTGGAAAGTTGGAGATAAACAATGTTTAAAAATGAATTTTATAAAATTGTAGCTAAGAAATACATTTGGATTTTTGTCTTGGTGCTAGCTGTTTTCTATGTTTTTATTTTAACAGATACCAAAGACAATTTTGGTGTAGTTTACTCTGATGCTTTGCAACCAGTGTTTGAAGAAATCAATGAAGCTGCGTACACTCCTGAAATTAGGGAGTATATCATTAAAAATGGATATGATATTAAAATTGATGATATTGAGCATTTTCTGTCACCGAAGATTGCAGCAACAGTAGATATTTATAAAGGAAGTACTTACCATGGGTATGATGTTGCTAAAACATTGTGGGAAGAGGGGGTCAAAAACCGGATAGTCAACCTTGTTAAGCGTAATGTTACCCGTGAAAACATTATTAATCAGTTGCGGGCTGATTCCGACAATCCGTTAAATCGATATTTGCTTAAACAATACTCCAATATGCCTAAAATAGAGGCTAACCTGACACGCTGGGATGATTGGATTGACACAAATAAAACATTATTACCCGGTATGATAGCCTTTGTTATTATCCTAAGTATTTCTGGTGTTTATTCAAATGAATATGCCAATAAAATGCACGGCATTTTGTTAACATCCAAAAAAGGACGTAAAGAAGTATTTTGGAGTAAATTTGCTGTAAGTATCTTGTTTTCTGTTTCTTGTGTCATAGCCTTTCAGCTGCTGAATGCCGGGATCTTAACTTGGATGTACGGAATCCCTTTTACAGACACACCTCTGAACAGCTTATCATTGTTCTATAAGATGCCCACTACGTTGACAGCCCAGCAGATGTATATTATGCAGTTAGCGGGATCAATGGTGGGGGCGATGGTTTTGACAGCTGTTGTGTTATGCATATCCTCATTTTGCAGGGAAAACATATTGAGCTTTTTCATCTCATGTCTCTATTTTGGCTGCGGATTTATTCTGTCAAATACTTTGGAGGGAGGTTATCTTAGTTCTCTAATTACTCTTCCCGGTGAAGTCAGCACTTTTTCGCTAATGTCGCTGGTTGATGTTCTGGGAAGTGGAAAAGTTCTTGTAGTTTCTGATACTGTTGTTCCTACCGTACTTATAACAATAGCTGTCCAACTGTGTATTATGGTTGTTGCAATTGCCCTTACCTATTTCTTTTACACCCGTAAGGAGATATCAAGATGAGCACGAGCAAAGGAAATATCGGTTATACTACGGTTGCTGTGCTGAAGAATCTGGCAATAAACAGGTGGACAGGAATCATCTTGCTGCTGTATGGTGTGTTCACATCTGCTGTATGTTTTTCTGACACTTTCAGGGAAAGACACATTGAAATAATTGACGGCAATATTGTTATTACATTAACAAATAAATATCTTCCATTTTTTATGATGGCAGCAATATTGATTGTTATATCTCCGCTATTTGCTGGAGATAAGAAAATTAGAATGGATGAGTTAGGGGATACGTGCCGGAATGGAAAGGAGCACTGGAAAAAGGCAAAAATTTTTGCGGCGTTACTATATACAGTGAGCGGTGTTACTGTGGGATTTATCATCCCCATTATGATGTCCAGCATAAGTCAAACACCAATATATTTTAAAAGCATGGTGTTTGAGTCAGCAAACCCTGATATTAAATTGAGCACTGCTCAGTTTTATTTGTTTTCTTTTGCGATGATTTTAATAGGTATGTTATTTCTTGCTTTATTAACCTCACTGATTTCATCAAAGACAGATGAATCACTTATTCCCTTTGCAAGTGTGGGATTGTTTTTTGGAATTGAAGCAGTTCTTTTCTCTTTTCGCACTCCTTATTATCTCTGGGAAATAAATATATTTCGCCTGCTCAAGCCGTACTGGTTCTTATTTCCATCTAATCCCCCTTTTTGTCCAGCACATCGTGCAATAATAATAGTTACAACCATATTTGTGGTAATTAGTTGCTTTGTGATATGGATGTTATTTGGAGCAACTGTTAAAAGGGAAGCCTGAGTAATGATGAATGAGGTATATAATTAAGAAGGAGTTTTGGAAGAAACAAAGAAGAAGGAGGACACGGGGACGGTTTGGGGTGCCCCCCCGGGGACAAGGGGACAGGTTCTCTGTCCCTTTAAGAAAGACCATCTGTCAAGATAAACAGGATACAGTCCATTGGCTTAACTTAAACAACAAAGATAATAGTTTGCAAATTTACCGGAGTGGTTCATTCATTGAAATATAAAAATAATATACATAAAGCCAAATTCATCAACCGTCTCAATCGTTTCATCGCAGAGGTAGAAATGGATGGGGCTGTACAAGTCTGCCATGTCAAAAATACCGGGCGTTGTAAGGAATTGTTGATACCCGGGAGCTTAGTCTACTTGGAAGAGAACAACGGCCCAAACAGAAAAACAAAGTATGATTTGGTTGCCGTTGAAAAGGGGAACTTACTGGTGAACATCGATTCACAGGCTCCCAATAAGGTAGTGAAAGAATGGGTGGAGGCAGGCGGATTATATCCAAATCCAACATTGGTACATCCTGAAGTGAAGTATGGGAATACCAGAATGGATTTTTATGTTGAAGATCAAGAGCGGAAGGCTTTTATTGAGGTAAAAGGAGTAACCTTGGAAAATGACGGTGTGGCAGCATTTCCAGATGCGCCAACAGAACGAGGTGTAAAACATATATATCACTTGATCGATCTGCTGCAGGAAGGTTATGAGGCTTATGTTATCTTTGTCATCCAGTTTAAACCTGTTAAGTATCTCATTCCGAATGATGCAACTCATGCAGAATTCGGCAAAGCGTTGCGAGAAGCGGCTGCAGCAGGTGTGAATGTTTTAGCTTATGATTGTATTGTAACACCTTATTCAATGGAGCTGGATCAGTCAGTGAAGGTTCAATTATGAGGGAGAGGGGAGATCATAGTTTCGCCTGATCCTGGTACCCAAATAGGACTCGAGCCTGTGTTTCAAGAGGAAGTAAATCAGTTTCAACTGATCCCTCTAATAAACTATTTTTGCTACAAAATAATTCATTAACAAACCTACAGGTAATGCTGCAAATAGCCCCATCCACTCGAATAAACAAAAACCCAATACCGAACTGATGATCAAAAAGCCTGGAGTTGATAATATTAAGATCGATTTCCGGGCTGCTGTTTTTTTATCTTCGTGCTTCCACTGAAACAGTTTCAAATAATCTGATGTTATAACCTCATCATAATTAGATTTAATCAGCATGGCAAAAGAAAAAGCAATGAATGGCCAAAAGATAGCAACGGTCCAATTGGGGGTGCTCATATAGAGTATACCTAACAACACCAATGCCATATAGGCAGAGAGATTATTTATATTGCGCAAAAAGGTTTTGATGCATACTTCCACCAATGTGTTAGCTGTGGTACGTTCCTTAAACAAATGGTTAAATCTGGAGTAAAACACTGGCTTTTTTCTCTTCGGATTGGGTTTTTTGATGTTTACTCCCGAAGCCTTTAATATAAAATCCGCATACTTTAAGCGTTCCCTGTTTTCACGTTCTATATCATCAAAAAAGGTCCCCCTTATTTCAAGGCGGATTTTGCTGAGCAACAGGAGTGACAGGCTCAGCAGTAGGCAGCAGGCCCATCCCAGCAGAAAGTTGTCGATAAGCAGGGGAACATCTTTGATAAACAGCAGCAGTGTGGAGATAAAAAGGATTATAAAAGTTATCTTTTCTGTCCGGGATGCCAGGCGCAGGGAAATAAACTGTTTTATCAGGCCTATGTTCAGCTTGAACAGGAATGTAATCACCAACAGCAATGTCAGCTGTTTGATAGACAGGCCACAACCCTGGTGCAGGAATGGGGCAAGGATAGTAATGATCAATAGTGTAGTTAATAAGGTGCATACTGCAGAGTAAGCGATCCCGCAGATCATGATCCACTGCACCCATTCCTTCCGCTGGAGCAGAAAAAGCTGGTCAGCCTCCTCAAGGAATAACCTGATTGTTCCTGTCCAGCTGTATAAAAAGAGGAGCAGCAAAGGTATTTCGATGGGAATGTCAGCAGCCCAAGGGGGGAGTTGGCTCCATAAGCGTAGATAACAGAAACCTGCAATTATGATACCGGGAATAATGAAGTAGAGCACTACTGTCCAATCGATGACCAGGCTCAAGTCAGAGTATTTAAATTTCCACTCTGAACGCAGGCGTGTGAAAAAAAGCTTTTCAGGTGTCATTGGCTGCACTCCAGTATTTTGTTAAAACATTCCAGGAGGGACCCCTTGGGTAGCCCACAGATCTGCCGGATTTGTGTGAGGTTCCCTTTCATCAAGAGCCGGCCTTCTGACATCAATATGAAAGAATCGCAAACCTTTTCTGCTGTATCCAGCGCATGGGTGGACATTAAAACCCCTGCCCCTCGGCTTCTTTCCTGTTTCAACAGCCTTAAAAAGTCCATGATAGCCTGTGGGTCAAGGCCCATAAACGGCTCATCCACAATGTAAATATCGGCCTGCAGCAGAAAACAGATCACCAGCATGACTTTCTGCTGCATCCCTTTAGATAAGGTCCCAGGCAGGTAGTGCTTTGCTTTATCCAAGCGAAACAGCTTGAGCAGTCTGTTGCTGCGTTCTTCAAATACAACCTGTTCGATGTTGTGTGCTGCAGCAGCTAACTCCAGATGCTCCCATACAGTCAGTTCATCATATAAAACGGGCTGCTCAGGAATATAGGCATACCTCTTACTGCCTCCATTAAAAATTACCTCTCCATCCATTACCGGTAGCATGTCTAAAATAGCTTTGATGGTAGTGCTCTTTCCAGCACCGTTGGGGCCGATTAAACCTATAAGCTCACCCTCCTGCAAAGAAAAATCAATATCTGTAATGGCATCTTTGTTATCTGTGTAACCAGCTTGTTTGATCCTTACCTCTAACAGCGGCTTCAAAGTTACCCCCCTTTACCGGGAGAAGGAACCTCTCCCTCGCCGGAAGCAAAAAGAAGGTCCCCATGCTTCCCAGGTGTTTTCATTTTTATTCTAGTGGTTCCAGGAAAAAACCTGCAGGAGAAGTAAAGGGGCAGTACAGATTCCGCCTCCAGCCAAATTTTAGGGGACTGAAACTTCCGCTAAGTTTTTGTATTTGTGGAAAAGGTGGCAAACGAAAGATCCCCGTGCCACGGGTGGTTGGACTGAGTTTAGTCTGCGTAGGTTTTACAGGGGCTCTTTATCGATAAAAGGTATTAAATATATTGGCAGCTAGATAAGCTGCGTAAATCAAGAGCAGGATAATGCCTTCTCTTTTATTGATCTCATGAAACTCTTTGTTATAGGCAAAAAACCCAAAGGCGCCTATTACTACAGCAATACCAACGAAATGAATCGTATAAAAGGATTGTGGTACCGGTATGCCGTTAGGAGTCACAGCAGCAGATGCCCCAGTTACAAACAAAATATTCAAGATGTTTGCACCCAGGATATTTCCTATAGCTATCCCTCCATGATTACTTCTGGCAGCTGCAATACAAGTACTCAATTCAGGCACACTTGTTCCGAAAGCAACCAGGGTAGAGGATATCACCACATCCGGAATTCCCATTCTTTCGGCAAGCACTTCTGCAGATGCAACTAAAGCAGAGGCACTTACTGCAATAATAAATGCAGTAATAAAGATTTTTGTAATAAAAACAGCAATTATTCCTATAGATTTTTCTGCATTATGGTCCTTTTCTTCAGAATTATTATTGCTTTCACGCTTAATCAAATAAAATATATAAACCGGAACAAGCAGTAATAGGATAAATCCCAACCACTGAGGAATTAGCCCATTATCATTACCGATTTTATAAGGTATGGTTGTGAAAAATAAAATCATGATAGCTGCAATCAGCATGCTTAATTTTTGTGAGGCTTCTTTGTCTGTAGGGATTTTTCCAAAGAGGGCTGCAATGCCCAGGATTAAGCTTGTGTTGGTAATAATTGATCCAATTGCATTACCTAACGCAAAGTCACCGTTTCCTTGTAATGCAGCAACTACAGATGCCGATAACTCCGGAAGTGTTGTCCCAAGTGAAACTATTGTAGCGCCTATGATCAACTGTGATAGCCCTAAAATTTTTGAAAGTTTAGCTGCATTATCAACCAGTGAATCTGCAGCCTTTGATAATACAATTAAAGATAATGCCAGAACAGATAGTACAATAAACAAATTCAAGTTTGCTAAAATATGGTACATACGGCTTCTCCTTTAGCGTGGTCAGCGTAAGGTTTCTGATATTATAGTATAACCATCTAAATTGGACAAAGTAGATGAAATTGTTGGTCCGTCAGTTAAGGTGAATTCCTTGATTGACGGCCATTCTTCATTCAATGTTGGTATATATGGAAGTGGGTTAGGATTTGGGGTAAGGTGTCAACCACTAACTGCTGATGGGTATTTAGGACAGAAAAGTGAATGAAAAAGTCCCCCGGTGGGGCTTTTGTGTATGCCTGCCGGGGGAGAACACTTTAGTTTTGAAAAATCATTGGACGGTGGTTCAAGCCTATTGGGAAATGAGTGCTAATGGGGGAGTTTAATTAATTCTGGATATGAGGTTATCCGCCGGGCATATCAAGGTATGACGGATACTAATCTACTAGAGGGCGTCCCTGGGCATCCTTGTCAATTGTACCGACCAAAATCAGGATGCCTTCAATAAAGCCCCAGATGGCACCAAAGCCAAAAGTAACTAAGGTCACTATAATTTGAATGATTCCGATGCCGATATAACCCAAATAAAAGCGATGAATCCCTAGGCCCCCCAGCAAGATTCCTAAGATGCCTGCTACAATTTTTGATTTGTTACCCGCAGATAGTCGTGTGGCCAGTTTGACACCGCATTTAACACAAACTACAGCTGATGGATCTGTTTCAGCAGCGCAGTTTTGACAATACTTTTTACCAGCTAAGGGTGAACATCCGCATGAAATACATATTACGGCTTGTTCGGCAATTTCTTTACCGCAGTTACGACAATACACATTTTTCCCTCCTTAAAAGCTGTTAAAAAATCTTTGCCCCGTTAAAATAATGATTGTCACATTGCTTTGTTCAGAATCTATCTTCTATAAATTTTGGTAAAATCCTGTTTGATAGGATTAATAAGGAAGCAGTCATCCTTCTTATCATTGATAGATTTTAAGAAGATTGAATTGTAAACAAGGACATATGGAAAAATGATGTTTTTATATAATATGCAAAAGGCAGAGCAACTTTCCCGCTTGTTGAAATACCGGTCCGCACTGACACGATTGCTGCTAATAAGACCGATCACCGGACAGGTTGACCGATCGGACCGAACACAGGGACAGGTTACTGACTGGAACCCGGCTTACTGTTAACCAATAACTACACTACGAATGACCAACCACCAACTAGCCAGGCTTGCTTTATTCTTTACAATTCCTGTTTGAATGAATTACGTTTAACCGATGGCATAGCAACCTCAAAGTTTGCTAACTGCTCCATTTATATCTCCGGGGGGATGTAAAATACACTTTACATAGAGAACAACTCCTGCTAAAATGATGTAAAGCATACTTTACAGCGGTAGGGGGTGATGGTTTGATCAACAGAATTCGCACAATGCGTGAGCAGAGAGGCTGGACACAGGAATATTTGGCTTCTTTAGTGCAGGTGTCACGCCAGACTATCAACTCCCTGGAGACGGGCCGGTACAAACCCTCGATTGTGCTTGCTCTGAAACTGGCACATGTTTTCAAGGTTCCGCTGGAAGAGGTTTTTGAGCTGGAAAGCACCGACTGGGAATAAGTCTGGGGAGGTGAATGGGAAGATGAGTAAGAAGGAAAGTACACTAAAAGCTCTTTATACCTATATCATTTTCGGGGGAATTTATCTGTTAGGAGCGGTGATCTGGTTTGCGATCTCTTATTTCCGAAATGAACTTGATTCTCCTGTAACACTCTTTTGGGTTGCGGGTGCGGTGGTTTACATTATTATGATGCTTGTTTCCGCCAAAAAGGCAGTAAAGCTAAAATCAGGTGAAGTAAGTGCTGCTTCCCTGCTGCCCGATGAACGTGCCGAATATATCACAGGGAAAACAGCCCATGCTGCTATTCTTTGGGGCCTACTGCTTCTTCTGGCTTATATCGGTGGTGAAACAGGCAGCACCGGAAGGGTCCC
>DULM01000066.1 GCA_012840405.1 Syntrophomonadaceae bacterium
ACGTTCTCCACATCCATAAAGGGGAATGATAGTGGTCATGATGCCTTGATAGGGACAGTTCTGCGGAGCAAAAATGCATAAATTATTTTCATCAACACAATTTGCCTGGGTTTCTGAAACATATAGCAGTTTTTGATTGTAGCTTTCGGGAAAGCGTTGGCTGAAAGATATAATATCAGACATATAGCCACAGGAATACTGATCAAGTAAATAGTATCCAAGAATCTTTCCTCTCCGCCCTACAAGATATACATTGGCCCGGATTGCTTCACCAAGAGCCTGTGCTATTGAAGTGAAACTGCATTCCGCTTCATATTTTTCCATCAAACCCTTTATCATCTGGGTACCTTCTAATAAAAACCCCATTTCTACCTCCCCTGTCACGTAAACTATAGAATGTAGCTGCTCAAATCACCATCAGTAACAATATCTTTCAGTTGTTTGGCAACATATTCTTTATCTATAACAACTGTTTCACCGGCTAGTTCAGGTGCCTGAAAGGATAGATCCTCCAGTACCTTTTCCATAATTGTATGCAGCCTTCTAGCACCAATATTTTCGGTTTGAGTATTGACAAGATGAGCCATCTCTGCGATCTCCTCAAGAGCATCTGAAGTAAATTCCACATTTAAGCCTTCTGTTCGCAGCAGTTCAGTATACTGCCGGATTAAGGAATTATCCGGTTCCACCAAAATCTTTAATAGGTCCTGCTTCTCTAAAGGTTCCAACTCCACTCTAATAGGAAAACGACCCTGCAGCTCAGGGATGAGATCCGAAGGCTTGGATACATGAAAGGCACCTGCTGCAATAAATAAAATGTAATCTGTTTTCACCGGGCCATATTTAGTCATCACTGTTGATCCTTCAATGATCGGTAATATATCCCGCTGTACACCACCTCGAGAAACATCAGGCCCTGTAGTGCTCTCCTTTCCGGCGATCTTATCTATTTCATCAAGAAAAATAATACCGCTCTGTTCTGCACAATCAATAGCCTCTTCAATTACATCATCCATATCCACTAGTTTTTGGGCCTCTTCCTGAGCTAAAATGCGGCGTGCCTCACGAATACTCAACCGCTTCTTTTTCTTCTTCTTTGGCAAAAAGCCGCCTAGCATATCCTGTATATTAATACCCATCTCCTCCATACCGCCAAAAGCAAAAACATCCACTGTTGGTTGATGGCTTTCTTCAACCTCGATCTCAATCTGGCGGTCTTCCAGTTCTCCGGCGCGCAATTGCTCAGCAACCCTTTCCCTGAGCAATCGCCTATCTTCCTCTTCCTCAACAGTCTTCCCTGGGCCATCATCACTGGTATTTATTTCTCTGAAGAGGAGTTCAAAGGGATTGCTTACTGAACTGCGTTTTTTGGGAGTGGGTACAAGTGTTTCTAAAATTCTTTTTTCAGCAAGCTCATTTGCTTTGCTTTCTACCTGGGCCATCTTTTCCTGTTTGACCATTCTGATAGCTACCTCAACCAGTTCCCGCACCATAGATTCAGCATCTTTGCCTACATAACCCACTTCTGTGAACTTTGTTGCCTCTACTTTAACAAATGGCGCTTTGACCAGTTTAGCTAGACTTCTCGCAATTTCTGTTTTACCCACACCTGTGGGACCTATCATAATAATGTTTTTGGGAATAACCTCATCCTGGAGATCCTTTGGCAGGTGTTTTCTGCGGTATCTGTTGCGCAATGCAATGGCTACTGCTTTCTTTGCCTCCTGCTGCCCGACAATATACCGGTCTAACTCAGCCACTACCTGCCGAGGGGTTAATTCCTCCATTTTTTTCACCTCTACAGTTTTTCTACAGTTATAAAGTCATTGGTATAAATGCAGATCGATGAAGCTATCTCCAGCGCGCTCCGGACAATCTCCTCAGCCCCCAGATCAGTATAGCGAATCATAGCTTTAGCAGCAGCCTGCGCGTAAGGTCCCCCTGAACCAATGGCAGCAATGCCGTCATCAGGCTCAATAATCTCACCACTTCCTGAAATGATCAATATTTTTTCCTTATCCGCCACAACCAACAAAGCCTCCAAACGCCGTAAAACCCGGTCCATCCGCCAATCCCGGGCAAGTTCCACTGCTGCTCTCATTAAGTTACCCCGATACTCTTCCAGCTTGCTCTCAAATTTATCAAAAAGGGTTAAAGCATCAGCCACAGAACCAGCAAAGCCTGCCAGGATCCTGCCGTTGTACAGTTTACGTATTTTACAGGCACGTGCCTTCATAATAGTGTTATTGCCAAAGGTTACCTGGCCATCACCACCGATGGCCACTTCTTCACCCCTTTTGACACAAATCACTGTTGTACCTCTCAGCATATTATTTCTCTTCCCTCACTTTTGCCCGCGGATGAGCTTTTTGATAAACAGACCTAATCCTTTCCCCTGTTATATGGGTATAGATTTGAGTGCTGGACATACGGGAATGTCCTAACAGCTCTTGAACTGAACGGAGATCTGCACCACCTTCCAACAGGTGGGTAGCAAAGGTATGACGCAGTGAATGGGGTGTAAGATTTCTGAAAGGAGCAACCTCCTTTAAATACTTAGTTATGATCCCGTAAACACCCCTCGTGGTCAAACGCTTCCCCCTGGCGTTAACAAAAAAAGGCTCTTCAGGCGAAGGATTTCTTTTTTCTGTTAATGCTGGCCTAGCTTCCTGCAAATACTCCAACAGAGCATGACAAGCATAACTGCCTAGGGGAACAACGCGCTCCTTTCGACCCTTGCCTTTAACTCTAACCACCCGACCAGAGAGATCGACATCTATCATATTGATCTGCACTAGTTCCCCGATCCTGAGTCCAGAACTGTAAAAAAGCTCAAGCATCGCCTGATCACGCAGACCTAATGGCCCTTTACTTTTCGGCTGTTCCAGCAATTTTTCTACCTCAGCCTGATAAAGAAACTGAGGTAAAGGTCTTCCTTTTTTGGGTGTACGAATTAATAGTAAGGGATTATTCTTTATTTTTCCCGTTTGGCTCAGATACCTGAAAAAAGAGCGCAAACAGGACAACCTGCGTGATATAGTGCTGCGAGCATAACCGGATTTATATAACAAGGCTAGATAATCCCTAATGGTATTTATATTGACCCCCTCAGGGGTTACTATCTGCTTATCCTCTAAATAGGATTGGAAATGGTTTAGATCAGACCTATAGCTGAGAGCAGTCTGATCACTTAGATTTTTCTGAGTTTTTAAAAAAATAATATATTCATCATAGAGGTCCTGCCAGATTCCCATATAAAAATATTACCTCCATCCATACTAGCATACCAAATCTTTCCCGACAAGCATTTTAATAGATATTTCTGAGAAATTGGGACCAGGAGGTAAGGGCACGTTCAACCATAGCCTTTATTCGATCACTCTTCGGTAACTTCTTGGACAGAGGAGGAAATAGGCCAAAAGTAGCATTCATCGGTTGGAAGTCAGGACTCACAGATGTGGAAACATACCAGCAGAGGGCACCATGGGCTGTTTCTTTTGGGGGAATAACAGCTTCTTTCCCTAAAGCAAGTAGAGCAGCGTTAATCCCGGCAATTAGTCCGCTCGCAGCAGATTCCACATATCCTTCTACACCTGTTATCTGCCCGGCAAAGAGTATATCAGGTCTCTTTTTCATCTGAAGGCTTGGCTGTAAGACCTGAGGCCCATTGATAAAGGTATTCCTGTGCATTACTCCATAACGTACAAATTCCGCCTTTTCCAATCCCGGAATCATGCGGAAAACCCGTTTTTGCTCACCCCATTTGAGCTGAGTCTGAAAACCTACCATATTATAGATGGTTCCTTCAGCATTGTCCTGGCGCAACTGTACAACAGCATAGGGCTGCTTTCCAGTGCGTGGATCAACAAGACCAACAGGCTTCAGGGGCCCATACCGCAATGTATCAAACCCGCGCCGGGCTAGAACCTCCACAGGCAGACAGCCTTCAAAAAAAAGATTCATTTCAAAAGCTTTGGGATTATTTACTTCTGCTGAAATCAAGGCCTCTCGAAAGAGAGTATATTCCTCTTTATTCAACGGTGCATTCAGATAAGCTGCCTCACCCTTCCCATAGCGTGACTGCCGAAAAATAATGTCAAAGTTTAAAGATTCAACTGTTACCAGTGGAGCCACAGCATCGTAAAATGATAGGTATTCCTCTCCGGTCAGAGTACTTAAACTCCGGCTGAAGGCCTCTGAAGTAAGAGGTCCTGTAGCAATGATCAATGGGCGCCTATCGGGTATCTGGGTAATCTCCTCCCTTACCAGCTTAATGTTTGGATTTTCCATAATAGCAGCAGTCACTGCCTCTGCAAATCTGTGTCTATCTACTGCCAGCGCTCCCCCTGCAGGCACCGCAGTTTTTTCTGCACAGCTCATGATCAATGAATCGGCACGCCTCATTTCCTCTTTGAGCAGTCCTACAGCATTAGTGAGCGCATTGGAGCGCAGCGAATTACTGCAGACCAGTTCTGCCAGGAGGTCTGTGCGGTGTGCCGGGCTAGTGTTTACCGGCCGCATTTCATAAAGGGTTACATCGACACCAAATCTGCTTGCCTGCCATGCTGCTTCACTTCCAGCTAGCCCCCCACCGATAACAACTATAGATGCCATTAGTTCACACCTCGTTTAACTGCCATATCCTCTTCCTGTTTAATTATTTTCTTACACTCTGGACAGTAAAGACTCCTATCCCTGCCGCGGTAAACCAGAAAATGTTCACAATCCGGGCAGTACTTGGGCAGGGGTTCATCCCAAGAAACAAAATCACAATCAGGATAATTAGCACAGCCAAAAAACTTCCTTCCCTTACGGGATCTGCGCACAACGATATTCCCCTTCTTACAGTGAGGGCATAAAACACCTGTATCCTCAAAATAAGGTTTGGTATATCTACAATCAGGGAAGCCTGGACAAGCAAGAAATTTACCGTACTTGCCCTGCTTAATCTTTAAATTACTGCCGCAATGGGGACATGTTTCCTCACTTATTTCATCCTCTACAGGGATCACCGCAATCTCTTGTTCAGCATGCTGCAGATCCTTTTCAAAGGGACCATAAAACTCTTCCACAACTCTTTGCCAGGGGATCTTCCCTTCTTCTACCTGATCCAGCTTTTCTTCTAGATTCGCAGTAAATTCAACATTTATGATATTAGGAAAATATTCCTTTAATAGTTCAACAACTATCTGTCCCAATTCTGTAGGATAAAGATTCTTTTTTTCCTTGCGTACATAGCCCCGACTCTGAATTGTGGCAATGATCGGTGCGTAAGTGCTAGGTCTGCCGATTCCATTCTCCTCCAGAGCTTTGACCAGAGTTGCTTCTGTGTAACGGGGTGGAGGCTGGGTAAAGTGCTGTTTCGGTTCAAATTTTACCAAATCCACAGTACTGCCTTCAGCAAGCTCTGGAAGAAGAGATTCCTCTTGCTCGGCCTCTACATAAACCTTCATAAATCCGGGAAAACGTATCACAGAACCGCTAGCCCGGAAAATATAATCTTTCCCTTCAATATCAATAGTGGTCACCTCAAGAAGAGCTGGCTTCATTTGACTGGCTACAAAGCGGGACCAAATTAATTTATATAATCGATACTGATCACGAGTCAGGTAGTCCTTCACCTGCTCTGGGCTACGGTTCACATCTGTTGGCCGTATAGCCTCATGGGCCTCCTGGGCCCGGGGGGATGTTTTGTATTTTGTGGGCTCTTCCGGAACATACTCCGGCCCTATGGTTTTGGCTATATACTCCCGAGCAGCCACCTGGGCCTCTTCTGCAACCCTTGTGGAGTCAGTTCGCATATAAGTGATCAGTCCAACGGTCCCTTCCCTGCCCAGTTCCAAACCCTCATATAATTGCTGTGCTATCTGCATGGTCTTCTTAACCGAAAAATTGAGTTTGCGGCTTGCCTCCTGCTGAAGGGTGCTGGTGATAAACGAGGGGGCAGGTTTACGCTTTCTTTCCCTCTTGGTAACCTGTTTTACGGTAAAAACTGCTCCTTCCAGATCCTCTAATACCCTTTTCACATCCTCTTCATTGGCAAGGCTGATTTTTTCATCACCTTTGCGGACCAGCAGTCCCTCCAAATCACTAGTGTCTGTGCGAAAATGACCGGTGATGCTCCAGTATTCTTCTGGCTGGAACTGCTGTATTTCCACCTCCCGCTGGCAGATCAAATACACAGCCACAGATTGTACTCTACCAGCACTTAATCCCCGCTTGATTTTGCGCCAGAGCAGAGGGCTCAGTTTATAGCCTACTAAACGGTCCAAAACGCGCCTGCACTGCTGAGCGTCAAATCGACTTCGATCAACAGAACGCGGTTGTTTAATCGCTTTCTGCAGTGCCCCTTTGGTTATTTCGTGAAACTCGATCCTGCAGGGTAGATCATCAGATATACCAAGGATCTCTTTCAAATGCCAGGCGATGGCCTCCCCCTCCCGATCAGGGTCAGGCCCTAAAAGGATTTGATCAGCTTTTTTAGCAGCTGATCGAAGTTCTTTGATCACTTCTCCCTTACCACGAATTGTTATATATTTGGGATCAAAATTGTTTTCTATATCTACACCTAACTGGCTCTTGGGGAGATCCCTAATATGCCCCAGTGTCGCCTTCACCGAATATTTTCGCCCCAAAAGCTTACTTATCGCTCGGGCTTTTGCAGGAGACTCAACTATAATTAAAACCTTTGTCATTTCTTCACCTTTCTGCTTCCAGTTCTATTTCTGGATTAATATAGTAGTTTCCAGGTAGCTGCTTGGCTAATCCTTTAAACTCCAGCTTTGTAAGTATACTTCCCACTGTAGAGACTGATAAACCTGTTTTCTCTACCAATTGATCTATATGCATCGGCTCCAAGCCGAGATTACGCAATACACAGGACTCTTCCAAAGTCAAAGTGGGGTCTAGGCCTTTTTTCGGAGTTGGTGGTATCTCCCAGCAAAGATACGGATATTCCTCAATAATATCCTCTATACATTCCACCAACTTAGCCCCTTGTTTGATCAGCCTATTTGTCCCTTTACTGTATTTATTGGTAGGAGAACCGGGTATGGCAAAAACATCCCGTCCTTGTTCAAGGGCTTTATAGGCTGTAATCAAAGCACCGCTCCGCTCTCCAGCCTCTATAACCAGTGTTCCTAGAGAACAACCGCTTATTAGCCGATTGCGAATGGGGAAATTCCTGGGATGAGGACCGCTGTCTGGAGGAAACTCACTGAGCACACCACCTTTTGCCTCAATGAGTTCCCGTAATTTTTTATTCTCCTTGGGATAGCAGATATTGATGCCGCAGCCGAAAACTGCCATCGTATATCCACCACCCTCCAGCGCACCTTCATGTGCTGCTGTATCAATCCCACGGGCCATCCCGCTGACAATTCCCCACCCCAATTTAACAAGATCCATCGCAAACCGTCGGGCAATAGCCTTTCCATATGGTGTTGCCCGGCGAGACCCGACCACAGCAAGTAAAGGCATTGTTGGTTCTGGTAATCTTCCCCTAGTATAAAGGATCACCGGTGGATCCGCAATTTGTGCAAGGGCAGGGGGGTAGTTCGGGTCTCCCAGCAAAATAACCTGAGTACCGCTTTTTTGGAGTTTTTCAGCAGTCTGTTCTGGATCAGCTTTATGCCGTAACTGTATGATCCGCTCTAAAACCTGTGGTCTAAGATGGGGTACCCTTTTTATATCTTCTATATCTGCTTCAAGAACCGACCTTCCTGAAGGAAAATACCGGTAAAGATGATACAAGCTGCGATAACCTAGATTGACGGCGATCTGCAGCGCTGCCCAATAATAGCGGTCATCCATATCAATCCTCTCCCCAAATATAATGACCATCTTCTACCAATAATACTGCAATACAAACAGCATATTTGTCAATGTTATAAATTGTTTCTGGATTCTGACCTTTTTTCTTCTAAACCTACCCAGCTGCAGTCTTTTTCCCCGATTTTTTCTTTGCTTTTGGCTCTTTCTTTTTGGTCATCTCCAAGCTCGCTTTCAAAGCTTCCACTAGATCAACCACCTTTTCAGATGGAGCTGCCGGGGCCACTGCAATCTCCTTACCGGCAATTTTGGCAGCAATGGCCTTCTCCAGTATTTTTCGCTGCTCATCCTCATACTTTTCCGGTTCAAAGTTGCTGGCCAAATTGCCGATCAGTTCAACCGCCATTTTCACTTCATTTTCATTGATCTCTATCTTTTTTTGTGGGTCCATCAGGGAATCCACCCGCCGTATCTGATCATCATAATACATAATCGACATCAATAAAGACTGTTTAAAAACACGCAGAGCAACCAGTGATGTCTTATTGCGCAGCCTGGTTTTGGCAATGGCCACCTTCCCTGTTTCCTGCATAGCATGATGCAGCAGTCTGTAGGCCTTTTCACCCCCTGTTCCCGGGGCCAAATAATATGGTTTGGCAAAATAGATAGGATCGATTTCCTCTAAATGGACAAAATCTAGGATATCCACTGTATGCAGGGCGTCAGCAGGTGGGGCCAGCAGTTCATCCTCTATAGTCACAAACCTCCCTTTTTCATATTCATAAGCCCTTTCCACCTCTTCCATTGCTACCGCACGATCACAGGTGGGGCACTTTCGCTCATAGATGAGAGGGGTGTGGCACTCTTTGTGCAAAAACCGGAATTTTATATCTTTGTCCTGAACAGCGGGAAAAACCTTAATAGGAATATTAACCAGTCCAAAACTGATCGCTCCCTGCCAAATGGGACGCATGATCATAACCCCCTATTGCATCATTTTTACTTAGTTTGCATCAGAGGTATGAAAATAATTAAATAATAAAAAAGGCGGGTCTTGCAAACAACCCGCCTATCTTTATTTAATTGTGTGCCTCTAACAAGAGCTAATTCTCCTTGACAGCTACACGCTGTCCTTTGATCATTTTAGACATTTCTACAATAATTAGAGGCATCAAAGCAAATCCGCAAACCACAAACCAATCACTGAGACGCAGCGGTGCTGTGTCAAAAAACTCTCTGAGGAATGGAATAAAGATTACCGCTGCTGTTAATGCAGCTGAGGCTAGAAAAGCATAGATCAAGTTTCTGTTGCTTGCAACACCTAGGGAAAAAACAGAGTGTTCCATACTCCTGGCATTAAATGAATGCACAAGCTGCATTAAAGCCATAGTAGCAAAGGTCATGGTGTGGGCCTCATCCAGTGTTCGCCCCCAACTAAGTGCCAGCAAATATACCGCCAGTGCCAATAATCCGATCATTATACCCTGCCATATGATCTTGACACCCATTCCACCTGCAAATACACCTTCATTTTGCTTTCTGGGGGGCTGTTTCATGACATCTTTTTCTGCCGGTTCAACACCTAGTGCCAGTGCCGGCAATCCATCCGTAACCAGGTTCATCCACAGAATCTGAATAGCAGTCAGGGGACTGTGGACCCCTATCAGAATTGATGAAAAGATAGTAATTATTTCCCCGATATTACATGAAAGCAGGTAATGGATTGATTTGCGAATGTTACTGTAGATGGTGCGGCCCTCTTCCACAGCACTGACAATGGTGGCATAATTGTCATCCATCAACACCATACTGGATGCCTCTTTAGCAACTTCTGTACCGGTTATTCCCATAGAAACACCGATATCTGCCCGTTTTAAAGCAGGGGCATCATTAACCCCATCACCGGTCATAGCCACCACATAGTCGTGTTCCTTCAAGGCAGTGACAATACGCAATTTATCCTCAGGTGATACCCTGGCAAAAACTGTTGTGTTCAATACAGCCTGCTTCAGTTCCTCATCATCCATTTTCTGCAGTTGTTCACCACTTACAGCATGATCACCCTCCTGCCAGATACCCAGTTCTTTGGCAATGGCCACAGCGGTATCCCGGTGATCCCCAGTGATCATTACAGTACGGATGCCTGCACCCTTGCCCACATCTACCGCGTCTTTGACCTCTGGTCGGGCGGGATCGATCATTGAAAAGTAGCCAACAAAGGTCATATCATTTTCTACCAGATTAGCTTTAGGTTTATCTGGAACCTCTTCCCACTCCCTAATAGCCAGAGCAAGCACACGCTCACCTTGAGATGCCCATTGTGAGTTTATCTCCAACAACTGTTTGCGGTTGTCCTCTGACAGAGGCTCAGAGCCTGTTCCCTTGAGTATACTGCTACACCGGGCAATAAGTAGATCAGGAGCACCCTTGGTGAAGGAATAGATTTGATCATTAATCTTGTAAAAAGTGGTCATCATCTTGCGAACAGAATCAAATGGTATTTCTGCCAATCTTGGTGATTCTCTCTCTAACTCTGTTTTTCTCAGACCTGTTTTTGCCGCTGCAACAACTAATGCTCCTTCTGTGGGATCTCCTATCACCCGCCAGCTATCATCTGCCTTTTGCATTTCGGCATCAGTACATAACAGGCCACCCATCAGCATAAACATCAGGTTCTTGTTGGAAAGGGGTTCAATTACATTTCCTTGATCATCAATAAATTCTCCTTCCGGCTCATAGCCGACCCCAGTCACTTCAAAGTTTTGACCATCAGTATAAAGGCGTGTAACTGTCATCTCATTTTTTGTCAGTGTCCCTGTCTTATCGGAACAGATAACAGTTACAGTACCTAATGTTTCCACTGCAGGAAGCCGTCTGACCACTGCCTTGCGCTGGCTCATTTTGGTTACTCCCATAGCCAATACGATGGTCACTACAGCAGGAAGTCCTTCTGGTACTGCTGCCACCGCCAGGCTAATAGCGATCATAAACATCCCCAGCAGCTCTTCTCCCCGCAGCAGCCCTGTGAGAAAAACTATAAGAACAATAACTCCAGCCATGATACCCATAAACTTACCTAATTCACCAAGACGGCGCTGTAGTGGGGTCGTCTCTGGAGGGGTCGCTTGAATAAGCTCTGCAATCTTACCGAGCTCTGTGTTCATCCCAGTAGCTACCACAACACCGCGACCACGACCTGTAGTGACTGTGGTGCCCATAAAGCCCATATTTTTACGGTCACCAATCCCTACATCTTCCCTTTCTAATGGTGCGGTATCTTTCTCTACTGGTACAGATTCCCCTGTTAAGGCAGCTTCATTGGTCTGCATCGATATGGTTTCAGTTAGCCTAATATCCGCAGGAAGTGAATCTCCGGCCTCTAACAGCACAATATCACCAGGCACTAATGACTCCACATTGACCTCACAGGTAGACCCTCCGCGAATTACTTTGGCAATGGGTTTGGTCATTTTTTTCAAGGCCTTTAAGGCCTCTTCAGCTTTATGCTCCTGGTAAACACCAAGACATGCATTGAGCACAACGATAATCATGATCACAAGTGAATCTGCCCATTCACCAACCAATCCCGATATCAACGCAGCAGCAATCAAGATCAGCACCAGTACTTCTTTAATTTGATCAATAAACATTGAAAAAATGCTGCGTGGGGGTGGTTCTTTAAGAACATTGGGGCCATATTCTCTTAGACGCTTTTCAGCCTCCTCAATGGACAATCCCTGGTGAAGATCCGTTTCTAATATTTCACCTACTTTTCCTAGATCCATAACATACCACTTTTTATCTTTCATCGTCTGCCTCCCCAATTATTAATAAAGTTATCGCTCAAGCATAAGGATATTTTTATTTTTTATCATCCCCCCTATGTGAAAACAAAAAACCTCTGCCTGAAAAAATTCAAGCAAAGGTCTTGCTCGGATAACTCCGCAGGTGCAGCGGGTTTGGAATATCCCGTGATGTCGCCACACCTGTCCCAGCTACTCCCCAATGCTGAAATCAAGGAAATCTTATTTTTTCTAAAAAAAATTATAAAATTTCTTTTGTTATATTGCAAGTAAAATTTTGTTAGTTCATAAGTAAAAAAATTTTTGTATATATAAGAAAATCTTTTAAAATCCTTAAGTAAATGCTTGCCCTCAAATTGACTATTGGTACTTTTAATAAATTATCTACAAACCTTATATTTATACCGCCTGGCATGGACAACAAAAATCTGTGGTTTGGCTTAACAACAGAATCTGTATAGTTTTACTATACCTTCATTACTATCCAAAAGAATATGTAAAAAACCATTCTAATCTAATAGAAGAAAGGTTTTTCTGTATTTTTGTAGAATATATCCCTTTCAAGGGTTCTCTCATTAAGGGGGTTGATTATTTAAAGGGGGAGGATTTTTTAAACGAGAAAAACAAAAAGCACAGGATATATTGTGCTCAGGTAAAAAGGAGGTAAAAATTTGAGAAAAAGATTCTTTATTATTTTTACCATTATTTTATGTTCCCTGGCATTAATAGCAGCTGGGTGCAACAGTTCCCAAAGCTCATCACAAGATGAAGACACAATAAAAATCGGTTTTCTCGGTGGTAAAACCGGCAACCACGCCCATTACGGAATTGAAACCCTGAAAGGCATGGAAATGGCTGTTGAGGAAATTAACAAAGCAGGTGGCGTGTTAGGGAAAAAACTGGAGATCGTAGAAGGTGACCACGGCAGCAACATTTCACAAGCGGTCAGTGTTACTCAAAAATTAATCACACAGGGTGTTGCAGCCATTGTAGGGGATCCAACTACAGGGATCACAAAATCTGTGGCACCCATCTGCCAGCAAAACAAAATCGTCCTGATGTCTGCTGGTGCTGTGGGAACCGGAGTACTGGAGATCGGTGATTACATTTTCCGAGACTGCCTGCCTGATGTGGTAGCCGCTCCAGGTCAGGTAAAATACCTGAAGGAAGAGTTAGGTTGGGACAAGATAGCACTGGTAACAACTACAGGTCTCGACTACAGTGAATCTTTAACAGACATTTTCAAACCGGCCTTGGCCAAGTATGGAATTGAGATTGTAGCAGAAGAAACAATTATGGAGGGAGATACCAACTTCAGCGCTGTTGTAACCTCCCTATCCACAAAAGAATTTGATGGAGTTATTTTTACCGGTTATTACACAGAAGGTGCACTGTTTTTAAAAGAGATGCGTAAACAGGGTTTAAAACAGGTAATAGCAGGCGGTGACGGACTGCTGGGCAAAGAACTGTATGAGTTGGGCGGTGAAGCAGCAGAAGGCAGTATGGTTTATACCGGATTTGCGGTAGATTTGGAAAGAGCCTCTGAAAAGACAAAGGCATTTATTGAAAAATATAAAGCAAAAAACAACAACAAACTTCCGGACATGTTTGCTGCTCAGGGTTATGACGCTGTCATGTGGCTGGCAGATGCTATGAAGGAAGCAAACAGCAGTGACCCCACCGTTTACCGGGAAGCCCTGGCCAAAACCAAGGACTGGGAAGGTGTTACCGGTACAATTACCCTGGATGAAAACAGAGAGCCCATTAAAAGCCCTGTTTATATTTTAGAAGTCAAGAATGGTCAGTTTGTAGTAAAAGCTGCAATCGATGTCTAACTATCATTAGTAGCTTTCCCGTAAGAGAGCGGGAACTATACTCAGCAAATGTTGTTAAGTTTTCAGTGCAGGCAGGAGAACCCTCCTCTCTTGCCTGCGCTTTAAACTAATTGGAAGGCGGATTAATATAAATGGAACAGATCCAGACTTTTTTTCAGCTTCTGCCGCAGCAGTTAGTTAACGGCATCACGCTGGGGGCAACCTATGCCCTGATTGCCCTCGGCTACACAATGGTTTATGGAATTATTCAGCTTATTAACTTCGCCCACGGGGAAGTTTATATGATTGGCGCCTTCGTTGGGCTGCTCATGGTTGTCTATTTTAAGGTAAACTTTTTTGTCGCCATTTTATGCGCAATATTGGTATGTGTTCCTCTAGCCGTCCTAATTGAGAGGGTGGCTTACCGCCCTTTGCGCGGTTCCACCCGCCTCGCCCCTTTGATTTCTGCCCTGGGTGTTTCTCTTTTTTTGCAAACCCTGATGACCCTGCTCATGGGGCCAAACGCTCAAGGCTTCCCACAAATAGTTAAGGACACCATCTACACTGTGGGAACAGTAAAATTCTCGCTGGTGCAGGTGGTTATCCTGGTGGTGTCAAGTACATTAATGGTGACACTCCATATGATCGTTAAGTTTACCAAAGTAGGCAAAGCCATGCGGGCCACATCGGAAAGCTATGAAACTGCCAATCTGATGGGGATCAATATCAACCGGATTATCTCCTTTACCTTTGCCATTGGCGCTGCCCTAGCAGGAGCAGGCGGCGTCTTGGTTGGGATGTACTTCAACTCTATACATCCTATGATGGGAGTTATCGTCGGTTTGAAATGCTTCTGTGCTGCTGTCCTAGGAGGTATTGGCAGCATCCCGGGTGCCATGCTCGGCGGAGTTTTTCTGGGTGTAGCTGAAGTAATGGGGGTAGCATTGGGATTTGGCACTTATCGTGATGCCATCGCCTTTGCACTGCTGATTTTAGTGCTTTTGCTCAAACCTACAGGGATTCTGGGAAAACCCATACAAAGGAAGGTGTAGGCATCATGGAATCAATAATTGGCTTTTTTAACGATCCCTATATCAACCAGGTACTAACCCTAACAGGTGTTTACTTGATAACAGCACTGGGCCTCCACTTGATAACAGGTATTACAGGTCAGTTTTCCTTCGGCCATGCCGGATTCATGAGTATCGGTGCATATACCGCTGCCTTGCTCTCCCTGCACCTGGATACACCCTTTATCCTCAATGTATTTATTGGAGGGCTTGCCGCAGGCCTTGCAGGAATGCTGCTGGGGTTCCCCTCCCTCCGTTTGACCGGTGATTACCTGGGGATTACCACCCTGGGTTTTGCCGAAATCGTCAGAATCGTTTTTATCAACCTGGATATCACAGGGGGAGCCCGGGGTCTAGCCGGAATCCCAAAAAATACTAATCTCACTATAGTGCTGCTGCTGGTAGTTCTTTCGATCATCTGTATGTATAGGATTCACAACTCCCGTTTTGGGCGCGCCCTGACAGCCATCAGAGAGGATGAACTAGCAGCAGAAGCCATAGGTATTAATACCCTGATCTATAAGGTTAAAGCCTTCGCAACAGGTACCTTTTTTGCTGGTATCGGCGGCGGTCTATACGCACATCTGATCCAGTATCTGAACCCATCGGATTTTGGAGTATCCAGGTCCTTCGAACTGTTAAACTTTGTGGTGCTAGGGGGTTTGGGAAGCGTACCGGGAACAATCCTGGGCACCACAGTGCTCACACTAGCTCCTGAATTCTTACGCTTTGTTAAAGAATACCGGATGCTCATCTACAGCGCTTTGATGGTGACCATGATGATCTTCCGCCCTCACGGACTTTTAGGTGGTGTCAACTTCCGGAAGCTATTTTTAGATCTTGTCAACCGGAGGCTGGCACGATTGGCTAAAACCAAGGATGTAGGGGGTAAATAGCAAAAATGACCGCACTTCTGGAACTACAAAATATTACAATTCAGTTCGGTGGCCTCATGGCAGTAGACCATGTCAGCTTAAAAGTAGAAAAAGGGTGGATCAGCGCCCTCATCGGCCCTAATGGCGCAGGAAAGAGCACCATTTTCAACATGATTTCCGGACTATATAAACCAACATCAGGGAAAGTCTATTTCAACGGCAAGGATATTACCGGGCAAAAAGCCTATAAAATTACTTCACTGGGAATTGCCCGTACTTTTCAGAACATCCGTCTCTTCAAGAATTTATCTGTGCTTGATAATGTCAAGATTGGGCGGCATTGCCGGGGCTCCTCCGGCCTAATCGGGGCAATTGCCCACTTTCCCCGTACGAAAGCAGAAGAAAAAGAAATTGAGGAAAAGGCACATGAAGCCCTAGAGGTAGTTGATCTGCTGGATAAAAAGGATGAATTGGCAAAAAACCTTCCCTACGGGGAACAGCGCCGCTTGGAGATTGCCCGAGCACTGGCAGCAGACCCTGTCCTCCTGCTCCTGGATGAACCGGCAGCCGGTATGAATCCCCAAGAAAAACAAACCCTGATGCAGATGGTACAGAACATCAGGGAAAAAGGCATCACCATCATGCTGGTTGAACACGATATGAGCTTTGTCATGAACATTTCAGATCATGTGGATGTTCTCAATTACGGCCAAAAGATCGCTTCAGGAACCCCATCAGAGGTGCAGCATAACCCAGATGTAATCGAGGCCTATCTGGGGAAAGAGATAGATTGACCATCGCCCCGCACCCCTCACTACCCAGCGGTTATATTATTCCATTATCAGTACCTAATGATAACCACCTTTATCAAGTGGACTAAGTTTATTGATAACTGAGGCTAGTCTACAAATCAGCATACCAGCCTGTCATTACATGTCAGTTAATTTTAAGATCTAACTGGTTCATGAAGGATTAATTTTTAATATTTTGCAGGATA
>DULM01000067.1 GCA_012840405.1 Syntrophomonadaceae bacterium
GGCCAGGGTATAATAACATTATATTTAATACTGATCATTGATAAGAGAGGGATTTTATGCAGACTTATTATGAGTGTTTACCCTGTCTGTTGCGGCAGACAGTTGATGCAGCAAAAATGGTAACAGATTCACCGGAAATTCAGGAAAAAATTCTGCGTTATGTACTCAATGAAATGTCTCGGATGGATATGAGTGAGCCATCACCATACATGGCTCAGGTTATTTATCGCTATATCAGGGAGATTACCCAAATAGATGACCCTTACCGGGAGATTAAAAAAGAATTTAATCGCTTGGCGTTGGATATGCTGCCGGAAATGCGCAGAATAGTACAAAATGCGGAGGAGCCTTTTGAAACAGCAGTTAAAATTGCTGTTGCAGGAAATATCATTGATTTCGGTCCCAAAGGGGATATCAGCCATCAAGAGGTTTGGAAAACTGTACAGGATTGTATTGATCAGCCCCTTGTATTTAACAGCAGTGATGACCTGAAAAAAGAAATTAATAAGAGATCACGGATCCTATACCTTGGTGATAATGCAGGTGAAATCGTTTTTGATTATCTTCTGCTTGAGTTGATGCCCACAGAAAAGATCACCTATGTGGTAAAAGGTAAGCCAATCATCAATGATGCAACTATGGAAGATGCTGTGGAGATCGGGATGACCGATTTAGTGCGGGTGATCGATAATGGAAGTGATGCACCGGGTACAATTTTAAAAAGTTGTTCACCGGAATTTTTGAAGGAATTCGAACAGGCAGACCTGATTATTGCCAAGGGGCAGGCAAATTATGAAACTTTGAGTCAGGTGCCTGACAAAAACTTCTTTTTCTTGTTGAAAATTAAGTGCCCGGTGTTGGCTGAGGATGTAGGCTGTGAACGTGGAGACCTGGTGCTAAAAGCTCTTAAAACTCAACGAAATTCTGATTAAAGACCAGCCCGAAATTTGATGGCGTAAAAGCATTAAGGGCTGAAAAAAAGAAGCGGCGGTTTTAAGTGCCGCTGCTTTTTTGGGCAGATAGCAGATATCATAACACTCTGTTGGCCCTGGGGTGTTTTTCATTACTTCGGATCAGATACCTTTAGTATAATGATAGTTATGATTGTTTACCGCCAATGCTGTCCGTTACCCTGAGTTTGTTCATTTTTTCACAAGCCCGTTGATACTTTCTGGCTAAAAGTAACCAACGGTGCTCAGGGAGATGGTGAGATCTGAAATCGAGGGGGTGCCGTTTTTTTGGCTAAATGACGAAATTTCGTAACTATATACCGAAAAAACGGCAGTTCCTTGTAGGGTCCAGACTACCTCAGGAACAGCTAAGGCGAATTCATGGGAATAGGAGTATAGCTAATTATTTAAAGGGTCCTTTGACTCCCAATTTCTTCAGCGTATATTTGTAAAGCAGTTCCAGATCATCGTAAGGGAACTCCAGATGTACTGTTTTTTCATTTTGACCGTCAACTGTGATATCTGCAGTTTCTTCTGCTGCAGGTGTTTCAATGACACTTTTATGTTTATTACTCGGTTTACAACTGTTAATCTGTGCTGCAATCAGGGCCATAATTACCTTTTCACCCCCTTTGCTGAGATGATGCTTAGTATGTGCAATATTTCACAAGCGATTAGCGCTATTATAGATATGCAAAACTTGTGCCAGTCATTGCTTATAAAATAGAAAGTTTACAAATGAATGGTGTGATGCTTCAATCTAACTTTTTCTCAACAACTATTGTCATCGGTTATCTGATCTGTTAAAATAATGTTCACAAAAATGTGCACAAGGGTGTTTAGGATGAATGAGTTTTATCGAATCGGTGATAAGCTCATCAGTATGGAAAAGCTTAACCGGTTGATGGAGAAGATAATCTCACTGCGTAGTCAAGGAATTTCTCAGCAGGAGGTTGCAGAGCGCTGTGGTGTAGACCGGAGTTTTGTTTCCCGCTTGGAGAGTTTGGGCTCTGTGCGCAGAGGGGCAAGCATAGCTGTGGTCGGTTTTCCTTTGAAGAATAAAGAGGAAATTTATTCTCTGCTGGATGAATTGGGTGTTGATTTCAGGCTGATTATGACCAATGATGAGCGCTGGCGTTTTGTCAAAGAAAAGTCAGGGTTGGAATTGTTAAATGAAATCATGAGCCTGGTGTCTAGGGTCAGGACTTATGATGTGGTTATTTTAATTGGGTCAAGACAGCGCATCAAATGGTGTGCTGCTCTTTTGGATAAAGAGGTATTGGGGATAGATTTGGGAGAATCACCCCTTAATGAGGATAAATATGTGGAACCTGAGCAGTTGCGAGAATTAATCATTTCAGCACAAAAACGCTGAACAACCGCTATTTTATTCATCTGAAAGTGAGGATTGTTTATGAAAAGGGTAGTGAGTGTAAGTCTGGGTTCTTCTAAGCGTGATCATAAAGTTGAAGCCGAATTTTTGGGAGAAAAGTTTGTCATCGAACGGATCGGTACAGATGGGGATATGCAGCGGGCGATTCAGATGATCCGTGAGCTTGATGGCAAGGTGGATGCCTTCGGTATGGGTGGAATTGACCTGTATCTGGTAGCCGGTAACAGGCGTTATGCACTTAGGGAAGCCAAAAAGATCGCTGCAGCAGCAAAAAAGACCCCGATTGTTGATGGCAGTGGTTTAAAAAATACATTGGAGAGAAGGGTTATTGAATACCTCCAGCATGAGCTGGGATGGAATTTTAAGGATAGGCGGGCCTTGGTGGTTTCCGGGGTGGACCGTTTTGGCATTGCTGAGGCTCTCTGGAATGCGGGTTGCAAGACCACCTACGGAGACCTGATTTTTGCCATGGGCATTCCTATACCTATCCGTAGTTTATCAACTCTGAGGATATTGGCCTATACCTTCCTTCCTGTTTTGAGCCAATTGCCTTTTAAGTATCTGTACCCCACCGGGAAGAAGCAGGAAACCGTAACTTCAAAATATGACAACTATTATCATGACAACGAAATTATCGCTGGAGATTTTCATTTTATCAGAAAATACATGCCTCCGGAGCTTCCGGATAAGATGATCATTACCAACACAGTCACCAAAGATGACCTGGAACTTTTACGGGAGAGGGGAGTAAAGGTTTTGGTGACCACAACACCTGAAATGGAGGGCCGTTCCTTTGGTACTAATGTGATGGAGGGTGTTTTGATCAGCCTGCTGGGGAAAAGGGTGGAGGAGGTTACACCTGAGGATTACAGCAGGCTTCTGGAACAACTGCAGTTCAAGCCCCGTATTGTTTACCTGCAGGATGAGCAGGAAGCAGGTGTGAACTGAAGGGTTTGGTAAAAAGGGTTTAGTGAGTTGTAGGATAAAGATTAAGGAGTAGCTGAAGATGAACAAATTTGCATTTATCATACACCCTATTGATTTGGAATACATCACGAAAAATATTAAAGTATTAAAATTTGTGCCAGGTAGGGCTGCTGAATGGATTGTGAGCCATTTCCCCTGCTATAAGGCTTCAGAGATCACAGGGGTCGTATCTCCCTATGCTGAAACAGAAGGATGGTTTATTGTTTGCCCTTTGACCTCCCGTCAGATGCTTGAACTTCCAGAGGAATATGTTTTAGGCCGGATTATTGAAGCGGGAAAAGTGGCTGAAAGATTGGGAGCTGGTATCGTAGGATTGGGGGCAATGACCTCTGTTGTAGGGGACGCAGGTATTACTGTAGCCAAAAATTTGGGGATCGCTGTTACCTCTGGAAACAGTTATACTGTTGCTATGGCCCTGGAAGGGACAAGAAAGGCCGCAGAGTATATGGGAATCGACATCAAGAAAGCAGAGGTAGTGGTTCTTGGTGCTACCGGCTCCATTGGCAGTGTTTGTGCCAGAATCATGGCTGAGGAGGCAGGCAGTCTGACACTGGTTGCTCCCCAGCGTTACCAGTTGGAGCGTTTGGCTTATGAAATCCTGCAAGAGACCGGGGTTGCCGTTCGTATTACAACAAACTACAAAGATGCTCTGCGCAGAGCAGATATTGTGGTGACTGTGACCTCTGCTCTTGAAGCACTGATCGAACCACAGGACCTAAAACCGGGTGCTGTTGTATGTGATGTAGCCCGTCCGCGAGATGTTTCTGTAAAAGTGGCCAGTGAACGCCCGGATGTGCTGGTTATTGAGGGTGGAGTAGTAGAGGTGCCCGGGGATGTTGAGTTTAATTTTAATTTTGGTTTTCCTCCCAAAACAGCTTATGCTTGTATGGCTGAAACCATGATCCTTGCTTTAGAAGGGCGTTTGGAAAACTATTCACTGGGACGTAATTTGACCGTTTCCCAGGTTAAAGAGATCGCTCGTTTGGGCAGAAAACATGGCTTTAAACTGGCAGGGCTGCGCAGTTTTGAGCATGCGCTCACTACAGAAGATATAAATAGGGTGAGGGAGCTTGCTAAATCTTTTCAGGGGAGTCTTGACAAATAGAGACTTGATTTCTATAATAGCTACAAATTGCAAAAGTAGAAATAAACTCTAGCCGTTTTTCCCGTCCAGCTAGGCTGGACTTATTTTTCTAGGTAGACAGGACACTGTAAGAGGGTCTTTGTCACCTTTTTGGTTTAAAGGAGGAGGTTTCAAATCGCTTAGTAGGTGCGTTTCAATGTTGGTTTGTGACCGAATAAAAAAAATATGAAGGTCATAAGATTTTAGTAAATTTTTTATTAAGGGAGAGATAGGGTTGCCAGAAAAAGAGGTTCTTTTGACAGGGGACGGGATAAAAAAGTTGGAAGAAGAGCTTCATCTTTTGAAATCTGTTAAACGCAGGGAGGTTGCCGAGCGTATACGCACCGCTATAGATTTTGGAGACATTTCCGAGAACTCTGAGTATGAAGAGGCAAAGAATGAACAGGCCTTCATCGAAGGAAGAATTGCCACATTGGAAAAAATGCTTCGGCATGCCCGGCTGATTGATACAAGCGCTATACCCCCTGATACGGTCGCAGTTGGGTCGACAGTTTTATTAAAGGACCAGAATACTGGCGATGAACATACATACACCATTGTAGGAAGTGCTGAGGCTGATCCCGATCATGATAAGATTTCCAATAGATCCCCTGTGGGAAAGGCGTTGTTAGGGAAAAAGGTTGGAGATTTAGTTGAGGTTAAGGTACCTGCTGGAACGCACCAATACTTGATCTTGGATATTAAACACTAGTTTCTACATATTATATCATCCTTTTTGGGGTGTTAGATCCTCTTAGCGGGAATTTTAATAGGAGGAATTTTTTAATGCCTGATAGTAACAGAGAAGATCTACCAGATTTAATTAGTGCGCGACTACAGAAGATTGATGAATTAAGGTCTAGAGGGATCAATCCATTTGGCAAAAGATTTGAGGTCCTGCATCATGCAGCCGAAATTATCGCGGAATATCCCAGTAATGACGGACAGGATGTTGTTATAGCAGGCCGTTTGATGGCAAAAAGGGGGCATGGCAAAGCAAGCTTTGCTGATCTGCAGGACTTTTCAGGGAGGATTCAGATCTATGCCAGGGTGGATGATCTAGGGGCTGAGGCTTATGACCTATATAAGCTATTGGATATTGGAGATATTATTGGTGTCAAGGGTACAGTATTTCGGACCAAACGAGGCGAAATTAGTGTAAATGTAAGAGAGTTTGAGATCCTAGCCAAATCCCTGCGCCCCCTGCCGGAAAAATGGCATGGGCTCAAAGATGTGGATCTTCGCTACCGGCAACGTTACCTAGACCTGGTTGTCAACCCCGAGGTTAAAGATGTTTTTTTGAAGCGAATTGAGATCATCCGGGCTATGCGGCATTTCCTTGAGGAACGCGGTTTTTATGAGGTGGAAACACCGATGATGCAGCCGATAGCTGGAGGTGCAGCAGCTCGCCCCTTCATAACTCACCATAATGCCTTAGATATCGATCTTTATCTGCGCATTGCTCCTGAGTTGTATCTTAAAAGGCTTTTGGTGGGTGGGTTTGAAAAGGTTTTTGAAATCAATCGCAATTTTCGTAATGAAGGTATTTCTACAAAACACAATCCGGAATTCACCATGATGGAACTCTACCAGGCATATGCTGACTACCAGGATATGATGGAAATTACGGAGAGTATGATCAGTTTTGTAGTTCAAAAGGTGCTTGGGTCTTTGCAAATAACTTATCAGGGGCGGGAAATTGATTTTTCTGTACCCTGGGAAAGGCTCAGCATGCTGGATGCTGTCCGTCTGTATACCGGAATGGATTTCGGTCACTTTGACACAGAGCAGGCACACCGGCAGGCTGCAGAACTGGGTGTGGAAGTTGAGAAGGATGCGGTTTGGGGACAAATATTGAATGCAGTTTTTGAGGAATGTGTGGAAGATAAATTGATTCAGCCTACTTTTATCACTGGACATCCAGTGGAGGTTTCACCACTGGCCAAGCGTAATCCCCAAAATCCCCGTCTGACAGATCGCTTTGAGTTGTTTGTTAATAGCTGGGAATTGGCCAATGCCTTCTCTGAACTGAATGATCCCATAGACCAGAGGAAGCGTTTTGAGCAGCAGTTGGAGGAGCGGGCAAAAGGTGATGAAGAAGCACATGCTATGGATGAGGATTTTATTACTGCCTTAGAGCATGGGATGCCACCTGCCGGAGGACTGGGTATTGGGATTGACCGGTTGGTTATGATTTTGACAGACTCCCCATCCATCAGGGATGTGATCTTGTTCCCTACAATGCGCCCGAAGGTGTAAGGGAATGTACAGCAGTTGTTATTACTGCTAATCACCTGTCAACCCGGCCAGGTACCATTTGTTTAAAATAGAGATAAAAAAGAGTATTGACAAGCAAGATATGCTGTGATATAAAATAACTCCGCTCTCAGTTATAGTAGGGAAAAGATAAGTGAGATACAGTTGACATCAGAAAGTCCATATGCTAATATATATTTCCGGAGTCACAAGAAATGACTCTACAGGTCTTTGAAAACTGAACAGTCGTGCGAGGTCAGCGAAAGAGATTCAATGGAGAGTTTGATCCTGGCTCAGGACGAACGCTGGCGGCGTGCCTAACACATGCAAGTCGAACGGGGTTTACAGAGA
>DULM01000068.1 GCA_012840405.1 Syntrophomonadaceae bacterium
CATTTAACCCCCTTTAATTAAAATTCAGGTCTCCCATATTGGTTCTTTCAAGAACCTAAATTAAAATTACCTCCCAGAGTTCTTATGAGCTTTTTTTCCCTGCCCTTTCAACACCCCCTTCTTTCATAATTTCAGCAAAGATACTACTGACAGAATCTACTATAACCTCCTCCAGGCCCCGGGGATCATCTAGCATCGACTGTTCCCATAGTTCTTCATTGTACTCTAACAGTCCCAGCAGTTCTTCTGGCTTAAAGGAGTCCCTCAAAAAGTTCTTTTCTCTCTCTGTTCTAACTTTATTTCCCACAACTTTTATTTTGGGAACTCCCATCTCCTGTGATAACTTTTGAATTACTCTGGCAGTATCAACACTTACCTTTGTTGGTTCTGTGACAATAAGCATCAGATCAACACCGCGTGCGGTACCACGGGTCAAGTGTTCGATACCCGCGCCAAAATCCAGAATCACTACATCATGCTTCCCGAGGAGGAGAGAGTTTACGACAGCATTAAGAAAGGCATTCTCTGGGCAGTAACAAGAACTACCAGCATTTTTAAAACCACCCATACGAAGCAGTTTAATCCCATCAAGGTCGATGGAGTACTTATCCAGGACATCATCTACTTGCGGGTTTAAAATATAAAAACCGCCTCCAGCCCCTGTTCTCTCTTTAATAAGCTCTTTCATTTCAATCAAAGGTGGCTGAGACTTAAGTTCTTCTTCTGTTACTCCTAATGTTGTTCCTAGACTGATGTCAGGATCTGCATCAACAGCGTATACTTGAAATCCACGCCGCGCAAATAGTTTCACAAGTCCGGCAGCAAGAGTAGTTTTTCCAACTCCTCCCTTACCTGTGATGGCGATTTTCACAGTAAACACTCCCTTTTTCTAATTATTGATGAAATAGTGCTGCATTTAATAGTTAGAAAGCCGGACACAGTTTACACAATAGCGATTTATATTGTATTCGTGAAACCAAAGCTTAATGATAATCAATTATCTATAAGTATCTTCTACAAACTTTTGATAAATCCTTTTTTAAAACCAAAAGGTCCACCAAAAAAGATTAGCGATGGAAGATAAATCCATCTTCCTTTCATCATACAACACTACAAATATATTCTCTATTAAATGCTATTTTCCTGCTGCACTAAAAAGATTATTCTATAAATAAAAGGTAACCTTTGCTACATCAAATGAGTCAAGCACACCTATCATCCCAATAAAATACCGCCAAATGTTGGCGGTACTTTTGTTTTGTGTCCAGGCTTGTGAATAATTTTTTAACATCAGAAAAAAATGGTGCGGCTGAGAGGATTTGAACCTCCACGGGCTTTAATACCCACTAGAGCCTGAGTCTAGCGCGTCTGCCAATTCCGCCACAGCCGCTCATCACGATAAAACAATAACATTTTTAATTTCAACTGTCAAGGTATTAGTAATATTTTTATTACGAAAGTTAATGACTATTATTTTATACTTTGTCACCCATTTGTTGTTTTAGCAGCTAAAAAATGTTTATATTTTCCATAATATTTTCACCACCAATCGCGCACACTGTAATAACAAAACAAGTTGTCAGTAAGGAGGTATCATCCACCAGTAATGAAAAACTTAATTAAAGCAGCTATCCTGACAATGCTGATCTTTTGAGCTTTTCCGGCGGCGGCATGGTCATATTCACCGCCTAAAGAGTCTTTGGAAAAGGAAGCTGCTTTCGCTTGGAAACAGCAAGATTTTACAGAAGAAGCAATGACAGTTATAGTAACCGCCTATTGCCCATGCTCTATTTGCTGCGGTAAAAGTGATGGTATTACAAAAAGCGGCACTCTCGCTAAAGAGCAACATACCATTGCTGTTGACCCTGATGTAATCCCTTTAGGGAGCCAAGTTTACCTGGAAGGGTTGGGCACATTTATCGCTGAAGATACAGGGGGTGCAATTAAAGGAAATAGAATCGACATCTTTATGCAGGATCACAACCAGGCCCTTCAGTTTGGTATACGGAAAACAAAAGCATACTTGATCAACCAAAAAGTCTAACTTTAGGAAATCTTTCGATAAAAAAATGAAGCGACGGCCTCCATTCCCAATTGGGAGGCCTTAAATATTTGTTCAGTACTCCCGGTAAAGAGAATGCCTCCTGGTCGCAGGGCATCTTGAAAACGCCGGTACAAGTTGTTTCTAGCTTCTTCAGTAAAATAGATCAAAACATTTCTGCAAAGTATAAGATCGCAATGACGATAGAAAGGATCCTTTAAAAGATCATGTTTCTTAAAAGTAACCATATCCTTAATTTCTTGTCTAAGTTGGTAGCTATCACCTTTCTTAATAAAGTATTTTGCTAGATATAAAGGTGGTACATTAACAACAGATCGTTCTTTATAAATAGCCTGTTTGGCACTTGCTAATATATTATCATCAATATCTGTTGCTAAAATTGTTGGCCTGATATTGGGAAACAGTTCTTTTAGTATGATCGCCAGGGAATAGGGTTCTTCCCCGGTAGCACAGCCAGCACTCCAAAACTTAGGCACAGGATTATTGTTTATGATTTCGGGGAGAATGGTATGCTCTAAAACATGCCACTGACTGCTGTTCCGGAAAAACTCACTGACATTGATCGTCAAGTGATCTATGAATTTACCTCTGCAGCAAGGATCTTCTTTTAGTTTATGATAATAATCCCGGTAGTTAGTGAAACCCTGTGAGCGCATCAGGGAATTAATACGGCGTTCCATCTGTGTACGCTTGTATTTGGTCAAATCAATTCCAATAATTTCTCCAGTTTTATTGATAAAATTCTCAAATTCCATGATTACACCTTACTCAAAGTTATAATCTACCAAGGAAGACCTCCTCCAAGTGCTGCCACAATTACGAAGCCTATTTCTCCCACTATTAATCGATTCAATGTGCCTGACTGCTGTATCCAGTATATCCTTTTTTTTGCGCGATAAGATCCAAATTAATGGTTTTTACATCTTCCAGCACCCAGTCATCATGACCAATACCCTTTTTGGTATTAAAGGTCTTGAGATACCTGTGGCATCGATCACAGAGGTATACTTCATAACCAGGCATTTCTACAGCTTCAAAATAGCTAATTGCCTTGTGATCATCATTACCACACCATGAGCAGGCTAGATAGCGGTATAGCCATTCCTGGCCGCAAAAAGGACAGATTAAAACCCTTTTACCATCTTCCTGACGAAGATAAGAAAAGTTTGCCTTTTCTCCGCAGACCGGACAGTAATTACGCTGCCATTTTTCCCCCCCTACTTCCCTTGGTAGTGAGTCGATATATTTTTCCAGAAAAGGACGCAGGGTCTGGCGCACAACAATATTCAGCAGAGCACAATCTTCTTCAGAAAAAGATGATGGCGGATCTATCACCTGATGCTCTTGATTAATTATTTCTGTAAAAAAGTCACTGCTCATTTTGCAGAGGTAGTCGCGGATCTTTTCAATCTGTTCTTTTTTTGCAGGCTTGTTTGCTGCTAGTAAATTGCATATCTCACCCACTAACTCCTTACAAATATCGTCATCCAGAACAGGCTGGCAAAATTGCAGCAAGAAGATCCCTTGTTCATTATGCTGCTCCCACTGCTCTGCTGTAAAGGACGGGGGGCTTTGATTTATTTTTTTATAGTAAGCTTTCTTCAATTCCTGCAGACGGGTAAACAACTGCAATGCCTCTTTCACAACAGTGTTATCCGGCACATCAAATCCTCCTATTCTATTCAGGTAATCTAACTAACAATGAAAAGCTTTATAAGAAGGTTACTCAAAGGAAAAAAGAGGGGGCATGTAACCCCCTCTTTGCTGGGTTAACTTATTCCTCTTCCTCTTCACCATAAACCCTTTCATACCATTTTGTATGGTGATGCTTCGCCCAACTGGCCCGTACTTTACCGTCCCCAAACATTGCCCAGAAAGATTCCCCAGATCCAGGGTGCAGTGAACCCAGATACATATGGAACATCAGCTGCATTGTACCCAGGATCCAGCAGAGATCATGGATAGGATAAGCAATGCGCACCATCCAAAGGGGGAAGGACTCTGCAAACCACATCACAACTCCACTCAAACCTATAAATAGTCCGATCGTTGGGAAAAACAGGGAGTTGAATTTTTGCCCGGCATTGATCCTATCCTGGGGCGGCATATTTACTTTAATTCCGATCAGGTCAAAGGGAAACATCATCATAAATTTTATCTCATCTTTACCCCATGTAAGAGCCTCTTTCATCCAGTTGATAAAACTCCTTGGGTTATAGATAAGACCAATCAAGGGAACTGCAGCAAAGACGATAGCAAAGATTCTGTGCAGCAGATTGGCTCCATTGACACCTCCGAATACAGGTGCTAACCAACTAAACCAATCGGTGACCATGAGCAGTCCAGAGAAAAGCAGGATAAACCAACAGATGGTATGGGACCAGTGAGTAATCCGTGCTCCCAGACTGCTTTTAACAACTCTTTTTTCCTCAGCCATGGATACCCTCCCCCTCATGAGCTTTTTCTTTACCTACTCCCAGCAAACGGGTGGAGAAAAAGCTGAATACTGAAACAGCACCTGTGAGGGCAATCAACCATGGGAAATACGGTTGGATGATATCCTGCCATGCGGTGATGGCGATGGAAACCTTAGGATCTTCTTCAAAACCGTATTTTTCAGGTTTATCAGCCAGCACATAAATAATATTGGTGCCCCCTGCCTGTTTATCACCATAAACATTGGCATTGGGATACTCTGCCTTCAGCTCACTGACACGCTTGTTCGCTATAGCCAGGAGTTGATCCCGGTCACCATACTGGAGAGCACCAGTGATGCAGGCTTTCACACAGGCAGGCAGTTCTCCTTCAGCTGTCCGTTCAGGACAGAGGGAGCATTTGGTTTCTTTATCATTTACCTTGTCATAGCGCGGCACATGGAAAGGACAGGCTGCAGCACAGTACTGGCATCCCACACATTTTTCCCTGTCCCTGACAACTGCTCCCGTATCTGTTTTTGAAATCGCCTTCTGCGGGCAGACCTTAAGACAAACCGGATCCAGACAGTGCATGCACTGTCTTTTGGTAAAGTACCACTTGATCTGGCCATCTTCCTCATATTCATGGAAGGTAACAATAGTATAGTTATTTGCCGTTAAATCTGGTACTGTTTGATATGTGCCTTTAAAACTCGTTCTTTCCGCAGGAAGCTGATTCCACTGCTTGCAGGCGACCACACAGCCTCGACAGCCGATACACTTGGAGGTGTCAACCAGATATCCTTTGTTCGGCATTTATTTCACCCCCTTGTAAATATCGCACAAGAATGCCTTATATTCCGGTGTATGGGAATTGGCACAGCCGATATGGGGTGTTAAGCGGTTAGCCGGGTCACCCTTGGCAATACCCTGAAAACCGTAATGCCAGATAACACCGATTTCGTGGTATATTTTGCCGTTCATTTCAAATGGTTTGAATCGTGGGGTTACACAAGCAACTGCTTTAACCTTACCCCTGGCTGACACAATAGTAACCATATCTCCATTGTTAATGCCCTTCTCCTTCGCCAGTTCCTTGCTGATCTCCACAAAGGCTTCAGGCATCAATTCTGCAAGCCATGGGCAGTTGCGGGTCATGATACCTGCCTGCCAGTGCTCAACAACCCTATAAGTAGTACCGATAATTGGGTACTCGTCTGGACTTCCCTGGGGATTCATCGGGGTATCCCAGATCTTTGCCACAGGGTTGAACTGTACAGAAGAAAGAAGGTTCTTTACCGGGCTTTCCCATGGTTCATAGTGTTCAGGGAAGGGTCCATCAGCCATAACAGCGAACAGACCACCCTTGCCATCATCTTTCATGATGAAAGCCTTATCGCCGTCAGGATCTGTTGGTGCATTGGCTACTATAAAATCAGGCACATCGATGCCTGTCCAACTGCCATCTTCCCACCAAATGACCTTTTTATCTTCTGACCAGGGTTTCCCTGCAGGATCAGCGGAACACCTGTTGTAAACAATCCGCCTGTTGGCAGGCCATGCAAAGGACCACTTAGGATAAACTCCCATTCCTGATGGATCACTGTTATCACGCCACTGGGTCTTATTGCCCTCTTCGGTGTACATACCACAGTAGATCCAGACACCACAGGAAGTTGTTCCATCATCCCTCAGGTCGGCAAACTTGGCCATCAGCTTCCCTGTTGTCAGATCATAGCCGTTGATCTCCCGCTGTACCTCATCCAGCAGTTTAGCCTCATCATGTTCCGGATAGTCCCAGACCAGATCCTGGATCGGCTTATCCTTGGGATCAGTGCTGTCCTTATAAATCTCCTTCATCTTTTTACCCAATATATTAAAGATCTCCAGATCGCTCATGTCTTCGCCAACCGGATCAACAGCCTTCCAGCGGAACTGGATCCAGCGTCCGCTGTTGGTGATTGTTCCTGCTTTCTCATAGGAGGCAGCCGCCGGCAGGAAGAAGACCTCTGTCTTGATCTTTTTCGGATCAGCGCCAGCTTCTTTCTTCCAAAAAGCTGCGGTTTCAGTTTCAAAAAGATCAGCCGCTACCATCCAATCAAGATTTTCTAATGCTTTTGTTTCTTTGTTGGCATCTGGACCGCTGACAAAGGGGTTGGAACCGAAGACTAGAAGACCCTTGATATCTCCATCATACATGGCCTCGAATAAACCGATATGAGAGTAGTTGCGATCCGCTCTCCGTTTAGGTAGGTAGTCATAGCAGAAATCGTTCTCTTTCGTTGCCGCGTCTCCATACCAGGCTTTTCACATACTGACCAGCCATTTAGGGGTATTCACCTTGAAACCAGCCTTCGGTGTTTCCTTCTTTAAGTAACCTGCCAAATCAGCATAGACAGGATCATTTGTCGGAGCGTTCATGTAGCCAGTTAAGACATGCATAAGTAAGCCCATATCACAGGCACCCTGGACATTGGATTCTCCACGCATGGCATTGACGCCACCACCGGGAACACCGATATTGCCCAGCAGCAACTGTAAAATGGCATAAGCTCTTACATTTTCAGAACCTACCGAATGCTGGGTAGTACCCATGGCATACAAAATAGTTCCTGATTTATCAGGTACACCAGTTGCAGCAAAGGTTTCTGTCACCTTAAGGAAAAGTTCCTTTGGAGTTCCTGTAATCTTACAAACAGTATCAACATCATAACGCTCATAGTGTTTTTTCAGCAGCTGAAACACACAGCGCGGGTGTTCAAGGGTCATATCCTTTAAAGGATTACCATCTGCGTCTGTCTTATATTTCCAGGTGCTCTGGTCGTATTTACGCTTTTCAGGATCATAGCCGCTGAACAACCCATCATTAAAATCAAATCCATCTTCAATAATAAACGGAGCATTCGTATAATTAACTACATAATCACGAAAATATAGATTATTCTGAATAATGTAGTTAATCATTCCTCCAATAAAAGCGATGTCTGTCCCTGAACGAAGTGGTGCGTAGATGTCTGACCTTGCTGATGTTCTGCAAAAACGTGGATCAACATGGATTATTTTGGCCCCTCTTGTTTCTTTTGCTTTCATCAACCACTTAAAGGACATAGGATGGTTTTCAGCAGCATTGCTCCCTATAATCAGGGCGCAATCGGTATTTCTCATATCCGTCCAGTGATTTGTCATTACACCTCTGCCGAATGTTGGTCCCAGACCTGCGACCGTAGATCCGTGTCAGAGGCGTGCACAGTGTTCAACGTAAACGAATCCCAGGCTCCGTGCCAATTTAGAATAGAGATAACATTCTTTCCAGTGCCGCGCCCCCCAACGTAGCGATGGCATCTGTCCTATTTACTGTTATCTCAATTTCTTTATCGGCACCAGTTTCATCCTTAGTTGTCACCTTCTCTTTTGTGATAAATGTTTCATCTCGCGTCTTTTTGATCCTTTTAGCTATCTCATTAAAAACCCAGTCCCAATCCTTCTCTTCCCAATGGTCGCTGTAAGGTGCCCTATACAAAGGCTTTGGCATACGCCGCGGGTTATCATGAAGTTGATAAACAGATGCCCCCTTGGCACAAGTTGACCCCTGATTGATTGGGTTGTCAGGGTCCCCCTCGGTACTTAAGACCTTGCCATCAGCTGCATAAACAACTAAACCACAGCCACACCCGCAATAAGGACAGATGGAGGGTACTGGCTTAATATTCTTAATCCTGAACCCCCTCGCTTCCGCCATTGCGGGCTTAAGGTCAAAACCGAGAACAGGTAGAGCAGCAACCGCGGCGCCGGAGATTTTTAAAAATTCGCGCCTAGTTACTTTCACCGTGTTCCTCACTCCTTTAATAAATATTTAGTTTTTCAATAACTAACTGTATTCACGAATTTAACCTTTATCACCTCCACATTGTTTTATTATCAAAAATTACCTCTTAAGTAATAAAAAACCTCATTTTATATTTCGCTACTATTATGAAAATTCCTGCTGTTTATCAATACTCTTCGCCAGCCCTTTCTTCTCTTTTTCTTTTCTTGTTAGCAACCACCTTCGATACCAGGATACCCGCTTCATAAAGCACTGCCATTGGTAGAGCCATAATCAATTGGGATATAGGGTCAGGGCCAGGTGTCAAGACAGCAGCCAGGATAACTGTGATGACAATGGCATATCTTCTGTTGCGAACCAGCCATTCTGGAGTAACCACACCGATGCTAGTGAGGAAATAAATCACCAGAGGAAACTCAAAAATTAAACCAAAGGGAATGAGAAAGGTCAAAGTGAAGGATAAATACTTACCGATGGTAAACATCGGTTCAAATTCGCTGCCTAGTTGGATAAGAATATAAACCGCCACAGGGAAAACTGTTGTATAAGCAAACACCACTCCAGCTACAAAGAGGATAACCGAAATCGGTATCAACCTGGATAAATACCTTCTTTCATGGGGATAAAGGGCAGGTACTATAAACTGCCATATCTGCCATAATATAATGGGTGAAGCTAAAATTGTTCCAGCTACAAGCGCAATCTTAAATTTAGTAAAAATACCCTCTGTTAAAGCTGTAACAACCAGATTAATACCTTGTTCTGCCAGTGGCTTGGTAAGCACAGTCATAATTTGTTCAATGAAAACAAAGGATATAATACTGGTAACAACTATGGCAATAACGGAAACAATAATAACTTTTCTCAGTTCCTCTAGGTGAGACAAGATGGTCATTGTTTGCTGATCATCTGCAGTATCTTTTTTTGCCATAATATCCTCCCGAAGATGTTATTAGAAGTCTCGATTTCCAATAAAATCTGCAATTCCATCAAAAATAGAACGTGATGGTTGGTCAGGTAAATGCACTAATTCCTTTTTTGCCTTCTGGAGATATCTGTTGCATAAATCCTGAGCAGTTTTTATAGCCCCTGCATCCTTAATTAAAGAAAAAGCCTCATCCCAATCAGATTCATCTTTGCTCTCCTTTTTCAGCAGACTTAACAGCCGTTTGCCTATTTGCTTGTCACTGAGGGCATATACAACTGGGATAGTTATGATCCCCTGTCTCAGATCACTTCCAACCGGTTTGCCACAAACCTGCTCAGAGCCTATGAAATCAAGGAGATCGTCGCTTATTTGATAAGCCATTCCCAGATAATAACCATATTTTTTCAGATGACGGGCGAGATGAGGTGGTGCTTCACTTGCCACAGCACCGATAAAACAACATGCAGATATCAAATAAGCTGTTTTTCGCTGTATTCTGCGCAAATAAGTCCGCAGATTCAAATCTGTTCTTCCTATGCTATTGATCTGTTCAATTTCCCCCTCACACATTTCCAGGCTTACTGATGCAAGAAAGCTGATAATCTCAGGAGTACCATAACGGGCAAGAATTTTTAGCGCCTGACCAAAGATATAATCCCCTGTCTGCATCGCTATGGAGTCCCCCCACTCTGCACTTACTGTGGGGACTCCCCGACGGGTTGCAGCCTTATCGATCACATCATCATGTACCAGTGTAGCCATGTGTATCAGCTCTATCGCTGCCGCCAGTTGACCGATACGCTCCAAATCATATTTGAATAGCTTTCCAGATAAGAGCACAAAAGCAGGGCGCAGCCTTTTACCACCGGCATCCACCAGCCATTTTGATGATTTAGTCAATAGTTTAACTGAAGAGTTGGTGTATTTGTGGAGTTCTGACTCCACATAGTCTAAATCATTTTGTATTTCCTTAAATAACTGCTGATAGGACATCAACAATCACCTTGCAAATATCGATGGTGAAAAATGAATTCTTTAAAATTAATTAAAAACCTTTTCTATTTATGAAAAATAATTTTTTCCTCGTTCTTATTCATATCCGATACCGACTAAACCCATCAGCCTGCATACAAAGAAATCTATCAGGTCATCTATATCTTTTGGACCAAAATAAAAGGCCGGTACCGGCGGTACAATCTGTACCCCAAGTTGCGCAAGTTCCAGCATATTCTTGAGGTGAATGGCATTTAACGGAGTTTCCCTAGGTACAAGAACCAGTGGTCTCCTTTCTTTAAGGGTTACATCGGCAGCACGCTCAATTAGGTTACGGGACATCCCTCCGGCAATACCTGCCAGAGTTGCCATTGTACAGGGCACAACAATCATTCCTTTTGTATAAAAGGAACCGCTGGCCAAACAGCACCCGATATCAGTCCATTCATAATAAGATAGTGCAGCCTCATCAGAGGGCAATCCGAGATAGTTTCTTATCTGCAGAGATATCTCCTGCTGATCACCTGTAAGGGACAACCCCAATTCCTCTTTCAGCACTCTTTTACCAGGATCTGATATGATAAGACAGATCCTTTCTCCTGCAGAGTATAAAGCTTTTATTACTTTGATCCCGTAAATTACCCCTGAGGCTCCTGTAATAGCTACAACCCAGGGTGCCATCTACTCATCCTCCTGACCAAAGCCGTATTCCTGCCATCTGGAAGTGACCAATTTCTTGATCTCCTGGGTCATTTCAATTTCCTCAGGCCAATCCCTGTTATGTCCTTCCCCGGGCCACTTTTTAGTAGCATCTATCCCTACTTTAGAGCCATAAGCAGGCAGTGGGGATGAGTGGTCCAAAACCTCCAGTGGTCCATCTACCATCATAAAATCTCTTTTCGGATCAGTGTTGTTATAAACCCTCCACCATACCTCTGACATATCCTGAACATTGACATGTTCATCCACAACAATGATCATCTTGGTAAACATCATTTGGCCCATACCCCAAATCGCACACATTACCTTCTTGGCCTGTCCTGGATAGCTTTTCTTAATGGATACTACTGCACAATTGTGAAATACCCCCTCCAGAGGAAGATTAATATCCACAATTTCCGGTATAAACATCTTTAATAATGGTAAAAAGATCCTTTCGGTTGCTTTAGCAAGATAACAATCCTCCATAGGCGGCTTACCAACTATAGTAGCAGGGTAAATGGCATCTTTCCGATGGGTGATGCATTGGATATGAAAAACAGGATAATAATCAGCAAGGGAATAATAGCCTGTGTGATCCCCAAAGGGCCCCTCTATCCTTTGTTCTTCAAGATCCACATAACCTTCCAGGATAATCTCCGCATGGGCTGGAACTTCCAGATCCACTGTAACGCATTTGACCATTTCCACCGGCTCATTGCGGAGAAAACCAGCAAACAGCATCTCATCAATACCATGGGGCAGAGGAGCTGTAGCAGCATATATTGTAGCTGGATCTCCGCCGAGTGCCACTGCAACCTCCATTCTTTGACCCATCTTTTGATGCTTGCGATAATTTTCTGCTCCGTTTTTATGGATATGCCAGTGCATTCCAGTGGTTTTACCATCAAAAACCTGTAGGCGGTACATTCCTAGATTGCGCCCACCTGTTTCCGGATCCCTTGTAAAAACTAATGGCAGGGTAATATAACGACCCCCATCTCCCGGCCAGCATTTGAGTATAGGGAACATATCCAATGTGGCATCTTCATCACGGTAAATCACTTCTTGACAGGGTGCTCTCCGGACCATTTTCGGCACCCAGGATCCCATTTCAGCTAAGCGGGGCAGAAACTTCATCTTATCCAATAAACCGCCGGTCAATTCCTGAAGCTCAAGCATTTTTGAAATTCTTGCCCCTATTTCATCAAGCTGCTGCACCCCTAATGCCAGGGACATCCTTTCAAAACTTCCGAAGGCATTGATCAGCACCGGATAAGGTGAGCCCTTTACCCTTTCAAAAAGGAGTGCTGGCCCCCCTTTTTTGCTGATCCGGTCGGTAATCTCTGTTATTTCCAATACTGGATCTACCAATGCAGTTACACGATGCAACAAACCTTTTTTTTCTAATACTGCAACAAATTCATGCAGGTCTTTAAATGCCATTTATTGATCACCCCACAAATTAATCCACATTTTGATCAGCGGACAGATCTATGATACCCCTGGCGAAATTCTCCAATTCACTCCTTGCCTCTGATACAGGCAGTTGGGACAAAGCCCGCAAGCCATCTTTTATTATCTGCTGCGGTTGGAAAGTCATATCTATCTTTTTAACCCCATAAGCAATTCCCAGAGATGTGCCGAACTCCATAAGCAAGGTCTGCTCTTTTTCTGTACATCCTGTAAAAAGCCCGCCAAGGGCACAGCACTCCCCATAAAAGACCCCATACTGCTTGCGCATTATTTCAATTAACTCTTCCTCGCTGGGGTTAGCCCCTTTCAGGCGTATTTCTTCCATAATTGAAAAACCTTCATTCATTGTTGTGATCAGACCAGCAAACCTTTCCAACAAAAATAGATGTTGAGAATTGTTGATTAACTGAAGTAGATGGCTGAACAAGAAATCACCGGTAAGTATATACAACTGCTGATTTTTACCTTTTAAACTCGCCCTTTTGTGAAACATAGTTCCCAGATAAACCAGTGCCATATAAACAGCAGGAGAATAATGTTTAATCTCCCGGGAAAATATACGTCCACTGAAGATTACCAGTCCCGGCGGGATCAAGTACTCATGATCAGTAGGCCTATGCAGCTGTTTTAACAATAGCTTGCCCACAGGGCGCAGCGCTTTTTCCAGGCGCCCCATAACAAACCGGAGTTCCCCTGCTACCGGCTTCCATATATGTTCCCCTATTAATAAGGGGTTCTTTTCAGGACAAGAACCCCTCTCATGCAAAGAATCATTATCTAACGTGTAGTGATCAGATTTCACAGTTTATTAAGCCACTCCCACTTTCTTGAGCATACCTACAGGATCTACGAACAGCTTGGGGAATCCCAAGGTCTTTGGATCCAACCCTAAAGCCAATCCGATCAATTGTGTAAAGAAGGGTATAGGCATTCTGTAACTAACACCATATTTTTTCTCCACTGTCACCTGACGCATATCAAGGTTGGCCTGGCAGAGCGGACAGGCAGCAACAATACAGTCTGCTCCAGAATCTCTGGCAAATCTCAAAATGTCATTGCATAATTTGGTACAGTGATCCTCAAGGGTAACACCAAGAGATGCACCACAACACTCAGTCTTATAAGGCCACTGAACAGGTTCTGCACCGAGAGCCCTGATAATGTTGTCCATTGATTGAGGATCCTCGGGATCATCAACAAAATTCACGATTTTTGGTGGTTTGACAAAAAGACAACCATAGTAACAGGCCACTTTCAGACCCTTCAGGGGTCTTTTCACTTTCTTTTCGATCTCTGATAAGGTTTCTGGATTAGAAAATATATCAAGATAATATCTGAGTTTTACCTTTCCTGTATAGGGCCGCTCCAGCAAGGAGTTTACCTTCTGTTTTAGTTCCTCATCCCGACCCAATTCATATTCAACAGCAGCAAATCTCGCATGACAGGCTGCACAGGGAGCGACGATTTCCGTTACAGGCAGGGTTTCAGCTAATGCCAGTATTCGTGCTGGGAGAGCCAAAGATAATAGATGATCAGTCATATGAGCAGATGATGCACCACAACAGTTCCAATCAGGCACCTCTAATAATTCAATACCAAGAGCTTTTGCCACAGCCTGGCTGGACATTCCATACTCAATTCCACCTGTTTCCAGTGAACAACCAGGATAAAAAGCATATTTCGTCATTTATTTTCCCCCCCGAACTTGATCAAATATTTTTTTCATCTCTCTGCGCCCTTTGATCCGGTGGGGAAACATCGATGCTTTCCCTTTCAACATAAGTGGAAGACCAAACTGCATGTCCTTCATAAAATTACCGGTCTTCAAGTTGTTCATCATTGCCATGCCAGGTTCAAAAAGCCGACCAAAAGTGCGGACAGTCCACAAAAATGATTCATTAAAGCTGAGGACAAGTTTCGCTTTGTCCACATACCCCGCTCTGACCGCTTCTTGACGCAGGGTATCCATAACGGCTGCTACTTGTATATCTCTTATGCAGCGCGTTGTACAGGTATTGCATCCCATACAGACCCAAATAGTATGGGATTTTAACACCTCTTCCTTCATACCCAACATCAGCATTCTGATAATCTGGTTCGGCGGGTAATCCATTGCACTGCTGCCCGGGCATCCGCCTGAACACTTAGCACACTGATAGCACTGGCGAATATCCTGGCCGCTCTCCTCAATTACCCTGTCGACAAACGACCGATTTCGATCCATTACCTGAGACAAGTTTACCTCGCCCATTGCGACCCCCTCTTAAAAAAGCATAATTTCTCATAATCTGTATTCTCCTTTTTCTTAATAATTCCTCCTTAAGGACAAAAGATTTTTTCCCCAATACTCTAAAATAACTCTAAAATACACATCTATATAAACTTTTGAGAGGGTAAATTTAGTTTTTCACCCTTTGTTCAGCTTTAAAGAAGCAATCAGGACATAAAAGAATAAGCCTCACACTTCCCTGTAAGGCTTATCCCCTATCCTTTGCTTATTAAATAAGCTATTAAAATAAATATCTCCCTCCTATTGGTTGACAACCGCCTTCTGGCTAAAGCCTGCGTTCATAATACCCCTCCGCATCTCCGATGCTGTTATGTGTTCTGCTTGGAATTTTTCAGATAGGTATCTGCAGGCATCCCAGGGATCAACCCTTTCCCCGCATGTAAAAACATCAACCGCGGCATAACCCAATTCGGGCCAGGTATGAATTGCCAGGTGGGACTCGGAAATAACAACTACTCCACTCACCCCTTGAGGGCTGAATTTATGGAACACACTTTCCCGTACTTCAGCTCCTGCAACCAACGCTGCATCAATCATATGCTTTTTTACCACTTCCAGATCGTTCAGGACTTCAAAACTGCATCCATAAAATTCAGCTAAAATATGACGCCCCAAAGAGTTAACTACGGCCATTTCTCGACCTCCCTTACAAAATTAGATGATATCAGTAAAAAATGTGTATATTATCGATAAAACCAATTTTAACGGTTTCTATCGATAATCCTATTAAATTTTAGCATCTCTCCTCCATTTGTCAATTAATTTTTAAAATTATGAATCCAGGTTAGATGGCGACATGGCCTGTTCTCTCAGTACCAGGTAAAATAATGTTGCTGAAGGGAAAATAATTGCTGTAGCTGCTGCTACAATCCCTGAGTCATTTAAAACCAAAGCCATAAATGCACCCAATATACTTCCGGAAAAACCTGCTGCGATAGCTGGATTCTTGGTCAGCAGAGATCTAAAAATCCCCACCGGTCGATAAAAAAGAATACCCAGAGCCAGCAAGCTGCCCAATAGCACTCTGGTCCAAATAGTGGATTTGATCAGTTTGTAGTTCATAGACACTTTTCTGACAACTACCTCTTTGATGGCTGAAAACCCTGATTGATATATCGATGCTGCAAACTGGCCAAAATGAGAACGAAGCTCAGGTGGTCTCATATAGTCGAGTATAAAAACACCCACACATAATAGCCCGACAACACCCATCATAATGAGAATATTGCGCGGTCGTATCTGTATGCGTAACAAGAGGAGAAAAGTAAAAATAAAAGCGATCAGGCTGGATGTAAAACCACCAAAATTGCTTCCCCACCAGGGAGAACCTAAAACTACCAGCACGGAAATGAATATAATGCTGATCAGTAAATATTTTAAAGTGGTATGGTTCTGTAATCGGTGAACAAATAATGATATACCGATAATGGATGCTCCCAACAGAACCCCCATATACTCATTGCCAATTCCATAATAACGAGCTCCACCCATAGGGTCATAACTCAATACAGCATATTTTTGCAGATACCCTCCTGTGACTGTGTCCAACAGAATGCCAAAAACTGTTGCCATACACAAAATAATCAAGGGGTCGAAATTTCGGTTGCGAGCCAGTAAAAGACTAAACAGAACAAGAGCAATTGCAACAACCACAAAGAGAAGCAAATACAACCACATATTAGTAATCGGTAATAAACTGAGCAGCAACCAGGTCAAGGGTACCGCTAGTAGAGCCAATGGTAATGCTATCAGGTAGCGTGCTTTTTGCGGATCAAAAAACATAAAAAACAGAACAGCAGCGATGACCAGCAAATGCACAAAAACATAACCTTTTACCATTAAAGGACGGAGATAAGAAGTAAAAACAGTTCGTGCTTGGATATTCTGCATCAAACTCAAATTATTTTTTTCTGGTATAATTTCCCATTCCCTACCGTTTGTTGAAAAAAACGGTGCCTGTAAGTAGGAGGCAATACTTGGTGCAATATCTGTTAAAGTGATAATAGCTGTCTGTCTGGTGGTGGGAGATGTCAATAATCCCTCCTCCATACCCTCTCCCCGGGCACCGATTAAACCAAAAAACCTGTTATTTATAGAATTACCATCAATAGGTGTTGTTGTAATTGCAAGTATAATGCTGCTGGATAAATCTGTATTCTGCATTAAAAAACCCAAAAAATCATCATATTCGCGCAGGATATTTTCTCTTTCCTGTTCATATACTTTTTCGGAAAACTGTTCTCTTTTTTTCTCAAGGCGAACCAGATCACCAGGATCGATCACCACCATATCTGTTTGCAGCTGCAGTTCTAGAAAGATTTCTTCAAGCTTGGAGTAGTCTGTACGATAACCGAGAGGGTCATCGGGGTCATAATAAAGAAGTTCTTCAGATACATTTCCTTGATCAATAATTCCCCTGCTATCCATAGCAATTAGTGCCATGGATCTATTGGTTTTAAACTCGGAAGGGGTATCGGAGTTGCCGATAGCCGCTGTATTCAGCCCTTTTTTATGCAGGGCATCTGCTAAAGCCCCAGGTTGTGTCCCACCCTCAGCACTCTTATTTGCCAGGCGAATAGAAGGTATATCCAAAACGATGAGGTTGCCCTTTTCAGGAAGGACCCCTGTGCGGGCAGTAAAGAGCACCATAGGGTCCTCCCCATTGATAGTTTCCCGAGGGCCAAAAACAAGGGGTTCAGCAGTTGGGCTCAAGGCCACCTGTCCAGCGCTGATGGTCGCCGCAATATTATGCCTGTTACGCCCTCCAGCTGTATTGGTATTGAGCAAAGCAATGCTCCCTTTGCTAAAAAAATCATGTATGTTTGATAGTTCGGTTCGATTTAGATCATCAATCGTTAAATAATCGCAAATGACAACAATAACCTTACGCTGCTTTTGATCACTTTTTGCCCCAGCCTGAACTTCTGCAGGCACAATTGAACATAATAAAAAAAAGAGCAGAATCAAGACCGCAGTTTTAATTTTTCCATTACTCAGGCCGTAAAACCTGTGCATAGATTTTTTTAGTCCTTTCTAGCATTTTTTCATATGAAAACTTTTGTTCTACCATTTCCCTGCCTTGACGGCCCAAAGCGGCAGCCCATGTCCTGTTTTTCAACAGTGCAATTATCGCATCAGCTAAAGCTCTGGGATTTTTCGGCGGTACCAGCAGACCGTTTTTACGGGGGATGATAATCTCCGTCAGACCACCTACATCACTGGCTACTACCGGACATCCTGCAGCCAAAGCTTCTAAACAAAAAATGGATAGTCCCTCCTGTACTGATGGAATTACTGCAATATCGAAGAGGGGCAGGATGTTAGGCACATCATCCCTGAAACCGAAAAAAAATACTTTTCTTTCAATTCCTAATCTCGCCGCATACTGTTGTAAGAAGTTCCGCTCCGGTCCATCCCCCACTATTACAAAATAAACCCAAGGGTACTCTTTGTCAATAATTGCTGCTGCATCAAGTAAGTATTTAATGCCTTTGGCTGGCTCTAAACGGGCAACAGTGCCTATAACAGGGCCATTAAAGGAAAATTTCCGGTCTAAACAACCCTTTTTTGAAAACAGGTTAACATCAACACCATTATAGATCACTGTTACCATTTCCGGAGGAAAAAGACGGTATTTCAGAATTTCTTTTTTAATGGCTTCAGATACTGTGATTACTGTGTGAACGGCCCTTCTCATCAATATCCCATGCATGGTCTGAAAAGCTTTGGAAAAAGGTATCATGCCATAATTTATCATATTATGGATGGTCGCTACCACTTTCCCGCATCCGGCAATCAGAGACGCAGCCTGTCCTACCATACCCGCTCTGATCCCATGGGTATGTACCAGATCGATCTTTTCCTGGCTGATAAACTGGGCAAGGGAACAAACAATCCGCCAATTTTCCAAGGGATGCAGACTTTCATCAAGAGGCAACAAGTATACATCTCGAGCGACAGATCTGAGCAAAGAGGAATCACAGCATGGGGGAGCAGCAAGATAAAGCTGATAGTCCTTTCCCATCCCCTGAAAAAGAGTTTCTATATGTTTGATCATACCTCCCCGGGCAGGTCGAACAACATGAAGTATCTTTTCTGTCAGGAAAAATCCCTCCAGAAAAATAAAAATTGGGGAGTTTCTCCCCACCCAAGAAGATGGTCAGAGTGGCGGGACTTGAACCCGCGACCTCTAGCACCCCAAGCTAGCGCTCTACCAAACTGAGCTACACCCTGA
>DULM01000069.1 GCA_012840405.1 Syntrophomonadaceae bacterium
CCCTTTCCCTCCCCTCCTTTTTCTCAGGGCTGAAGATCTCCGCCACCTATAGTGTGATGGGGGCGGTGATCGGGGAATGGCTTGGCGCTAAAGAGGGGCTTGGCAACTACCTGACCCTTTCTCAGCGCTCATTTATGGTGGACCGGGTTTTTGCCGCAATTTTGGCGATCACTGTTTTGAGCTTACTGATCTTTGCTGTGATTGTTATCTTAGAAAGGCTGATCATTCCCTGGAACAGACTGCAAGAATAAGGTTGGAGGAGGACAAGCATATGGAGATTGATTATTCCGTCTACCTGGTGACAGACAGAAGGATATTACAGGGCAGAGATTTATTGGATGCTGTGGCAGAGGCAATCGAGGGAGGTGTCACCCTCATTCAACTCAGAGAAAAGGAGGTGTCCAGCAGGGAGTTTTACCAGATTGCCTTGAAAGTTAAGGATCTTGCTCACTCGAGGGGGGTTCCCCTCTTGATCAATGACCGCTTGGATATTGCGCTGGCCGTAAATGCAGATGGCCTGCATATCGGGCAGGAGGACCTGCCTTTAAAGGTTGCCAGGAAGTTGTTAGGGCCTGACAAGATCATCGGTTTATCGGTGTCTAATCTAGAGGATGCTGTGCAGGGAGAAAAGGAGGGGGCGGATTACCTGGGAGCAGGCGCTGTTTATCCCACTACCAGCAAAGATGTGTCCGAATCTCCTATTGGCCCGGATGGTTTGAAAAAGATTAAGGATGCTGTGTCAATACCTGTTGTGGGCATTGGGGGAATTAACCTTTTCAACATTGAGGAAGTCAAAAGGACAGGTGTAGATGGTGTGGCTGTGATTTCAGCTATTATGGGTGCGCCTGATATTAAAGATGCTGCCAGAAAATTAGCAGATGCCTGGAGGCGGTCATGAAAAGGGTGTTTTTTCTCGATTTCGATGGCACCATTACCAAAAGAGATACCTGTTTCTTGATGGTCGAGACCTTTGCCGGAGAGGGCTGGAAAGAGATCGATGAGCAGTGGGTGAGGAAGGAGATCTCAACAGAAGAATGCGCATCATTGACCTTTAAATTGTTCCAAGCGGACAGGGATGATGTGATAAAGCTCATAGAAACTGTTGAGATCGATGAATCTTTTCCTGATTTCCTACAGTTCTGCCGTAAAGAGGGACATGCTGTTTATATTTTAAGTGATGGGTATGATGTGATAATTGAAACATTGTTCAAAAAATATGGCATTGAGGTGCCCTACTATGCCAACAGGATGATCTATCAAGACGGGTTTCAGATCGCCTGCCCTTATCTGAACCCGGACTGCGGCCAGTGTGGCACATGCAAGTCGTCATTGATGGAGAAATTGAAGGGTGATGCCGAACAGGTTATTTATATTGGTGATGGAGCTTCAGATACCTGTCCGGCATCAAAAGCTGATCTGGTTTTCGCTAAAGATTATTTATACCAGTATTGTCTGGAAAAGGGTATACCGGTCGTGCGATTTGAGACTTTTCAAGATATCATAGAGCAGATAAAAGAATAAGAGGTGGTTTAATTGAAAAAGATTATGTTTATTATAGCTATCTCTATTTTATCCCTTTC
>DULM01000070.1 GCA_012840405.1 Syntrophomonadaceae bacterium
ATTGAAAGGATAAGCAGGGAGCTGCAGAACCAAAAAGCCCCACTGAGAATCAGATACGGAATACCTGAACCATCCTATCTGTTGCAGGAGTTACCAGCAAAAGGGGTCCCCACAGAAGGCACAGCAGAAGATACTCCAGAAGAAACTGAAGGGGAAACCACAGATGAAACCGGAGAAACAACTGAAGTAGTTGAGGTAGAGCAGCAGGATCAGGATGGCCTTCCCGAAGAGACTGAACTGCCGGACCAGGGCGGCCTTCCCAAAGAGGCTCCCGAAGAGGCGGATCTTCCGGCAGTTGCGGCATCAGTTAAAAAGGTTCTCCGTATCGAATGGGATCTGGAGATCATAGCTGTATTGTCGCTGATCCTGGCAGGGGTGATTGCCTTTGATGGTGAAGGATGGCTTCACTATGTGCCGATAGGGCTGGGGCTTCCTTTTGTTCTTTTCTTCCCCGGCTATGTTCTGATCGCTGCTCTCTTTCCCAAAAAGGATGACCTGGGTGGGATCGAAAGGCTGGCCTTAAGTTTTGGCCTCAGTATAGCTGTGGTGCCGTTGATCGGACTGGGGCTCAATTACACCCCCTGGGGAATCAGGCTGACCCCGATCCTTTTATCTCTGATTTTTTTTATCATTATAATGGGGTGTATCTCATTTTTCAGAAGGGATAAACTGCCCCCGGAAGAGCGCTACTGTCCAACCTTCCAGTTTGAGTTTCCTGTATGGAAGGAACAGCCGCTGTTTGACCGGGTGCTTTCCATAGCTTTGATAGTAGCGATCCTTTTTGCAGTAGGGAGCATCTTTTATGTGGTATCCATGCCTAAAGTCGGCGAACAGTTTACAGAGTTTTATATCCTGGGCATGAACGGCAAAGCCGAAGGGTACCCCAGGGAACTGGCAGTTGGGGAAGAGGGAGAGGTTATTGTTGGTGTGGTCAACCATGAATATAAACAGGAAAAGTATTATGTCGAGATCAAGATGGATGATCTGGTGCTGCCTAAAGAAGGGCCGATTGTTTTGGAACATGAAGAAAAGTGGGAAAAACCCTTATCTTTTTCCTATCCTGAGGAGTATGAAAATTTGAAGGTGGAGTTCCTTTTATACCGGGAAGGGGATGACCAACCATACCGCAGTTTGCATCTGTGGGTGATTGTAAAATAAGAGTTGATTTTTTTGCAAGTATCAGTTAATGGTGGTTAAGAATATGGAGCGGGATTCATTGGCTAATGCAAAATCAATAGAACATAGAGGGCGTTTATATAAAGGCGTTTATCCCTTGTTGTATCTGCTAGGGATTGGCTCGGCCGAAATAGTAATTGGGTATTTTAATGTTCACATAGGAATGATTTTGCATTTTATTATTTTTACTATGATTTTCTGCCAAGCAATCTTTTCACTGTATCGGCTAGAGATAAGTTGTCGGGGAGAACAGTACCCCTATCATTTCTACCTCAGCATTAGCCTTGTACCCCTTATTAGGATATTAAGCTTGTCTGTCCCTCTTAAAGCGATGCCTTTTCATTATTGGTTTTTTTTTGTGGGTATTCCTATCCTAACAGCTGCTTACTTGGTGATTAAGCGAACTGACTTCCAGAAAAGGGATATCTACTTATCCTTTGGCAAAGGACATTTTACCTGGCGGAGTTTTTCTCTACAGTTGGCCATCGGTTTGACAGGCTTTTTCTTAGGTCTCATTCAGTTTTATATAGTACAGCCTCCTGATCTGCCTCCGCTGAATTGGGTTGAAACGCTTTTAGTAGTAATGAGTTTACTGCTGTTCGCTGGATTTACCGAGGAATTGATTTTTCGTGGTATTATTAGAAAGGCAGTTGATGATTTTTTAGGTAGAGAATATTCGGTCATGTATGTTAGTTTAATTTGCGCGTTTATGTATATAACTCATCTGTCATTTGCATTTGTATTTTTTGTCTTTGGAGTAAGTGTGGTTTTTACACTAATCTCATATCGTACAGAGTCTATTATGGGGATTGCTATAGCCCATGGTCTAGCTACTGTTACTTATTTACTTATTGCTCCACAGCTGTTCGTTTGATTGAATTTAAGTTTTTATGGGGAAGGGAGGTACCATTAGGTGCTCTCTAGTGTTACACCTTCAACTATAGCAGCATTGAATAATGAGGCTTTGTCTTCCGGTTTAGGTCTTACATCATCAGTTGTTTTGATTATTCTTCTGATTGCCAAAGAATTGGCCGGAGCTGGTATCGAATCTACAGATAATCCTAAAGGTGTTGCATTGTCCCGTGCTATAGATTACATGCTCAATGTTCCTATTATTCCGTTGCTGATCGTTTTGATGTTTTCAGTAGTTGCTAGAGTTATTGAAGTACTACAATAGTATTATTTTTCTGCTTATTGATGCTCCTTCAATTCACATAGACAAAACATAAAGGGAGGCACTCTTACTGAATGGAGTATGAGGTTGTTATCATAGGTGGAGGACCTATAGGATGTGCTGTAGCTAGAGATATAGCTGCTGCCGGCTGCAGGGTATTGGTGGTTGAAGAGCATCCAAGAATCGGTGATCCCCTGCGGTGTTCTGGGCTGATCAGTTCCAGGACACTGCAGCTTTCCAGGGTTTCAACCAATGTGGTTTTGCATAAGCTGACCGGTGCCCGGGTTCATGCCCCTGGAGGTGAAGTTCTCGAGTTGTACGGAAACAGAGTATATGCTCTGGCTGTTGATCGTGAGGCATTTGACCGGGATCTGGCAGCTCAAGCTGCAGCAGCAGGTGCAGAGATTATGTGCGGCATGCGGGCAGAAGACATTAACCTTGTTCCCGGTGGTGTCCAGGTTAAGCTGCGGCAGCGGGGCACCCGGGGTAAAATAGAAAAGATCAGCTCCTTTTTAGTTATAGGAGCGGATGGATACAGGTCCTCTGTGGCCCGAAAATTTGGGATTTTGCCTCAAGGTGAAAAAGTACCCCTTTATGCGGCAGAGGTTGAACTGCCGGGGAGCGAGGGGCAGATTGTTGACATTTTTCTTGGGAATCAGATAGCGCCTGGATGGTTTGGTTGGGTGATACCTACAGGTAGGGGTACAGCCCGAGTGGGCATCGGAGCAGACCGCTGTCCATATCAGTACTTTCAGCAATTAGTAATAAACAACCCGGAAGTTTTCCAGGGGATGCAAATAGTGAGGTGCACCAGCGGCTATGTGCCTGTTGGCTTTTATGACCGTACTTATGGTCCTCATACTATGTTAGTGGGTGATGCCGCTGGCCATGTAAAACCGATCTCAGGAGGCGGGCTTTATCTGGGGCTGATTGCAGCTGAGATATGTGCTGCTGTGGC
>DULM01000071.1 GCA_012840405.1 Syntrophomonadaceae bacterium
GTGACACTGATGCTGGAATGACTGTACTGGGGATGTTGGTCGGAGCGGCCTTGGCACACAACTTCATGCTAGCCAGCTCCCCTGCTGGGCCAACCCTTTATGGTAAAATCGTCGTCATCCTCGGCCTTATTATTTGCGCCGGTATCGGTTGGTACTGCAGAGAAGCTTAGAGTAGTTCCTAGTCAGGTCTTGAGCATTCCTGTATTAAATGGCAATGGAGGTGTTTCTCTTGAAAAAGCTTGTAGATGCCAGGGGCTTAAGCTGCCCTTTGCCGGTATTAAAGACAAAAGAAGCAATAGAAAAAGGGGGAGAGGAGATAGAGGTGCTGGTTGATAACAACACAGCCCTGGAGAATGTAACACGCCTTGCTCAAAGCAGGGGTTTTAAAGTAACAACCAATAAAAATACTGATGGAGAGTGGCAGATTCTCATCAAGCGAGGAGAATGATTATAAGAAAAGGTACCCCCCAATTACGGAATAAGCCTACCTGGTTGTTTCCGGGCAGGCTTATTCCATCTATAAACCGGTCCTTGTTACCGCCAAAGCAAGAAACCCCAGATTAAGATAAACCTCACCCAGCCCAAAGGTGAGGACCACCGTCAAGGTCGCTGCTTACTCTGCTTAACCTATACCCCGCATACGCCAGATAAAATACAAAGGTGAAACTGTTATTACGATAATCGCAACAATCATGATACGCATATCAAGGCCTGAGGCATTTCCCAATGCAGCCTGCACAGTACCCCATGTAAGATAAGCAAATAAATAAACCAATTCCACTTTCATAAAATTCATCATCAACCTGGCATTGGCATACTGTGCCCTAGCGTTCTTTTCGGTTATCTCTACAAGATAATTAAAGGTATGGGGAAAAAAGTTCAAGACGGTCATCAGTACATATGAAAAAACACCCATACCCAGCAAGAAAAATAATGTATTCTTGCTCCCCCAACCATCAGCTTCCCCGGAAATCCCAAAATGGGTTGGGATGACATCCGGTAGAGCAGGCCAATAATAATACAGGATGAGAGCATTAACTATAATACCGAGCACAGCAAGCACTTCGATAACATTCTCCAAGGGTGAGCGGGGTATTTTCAGCACAGGACGCTTTGATTTTTTCATCACTTTCCTCCGAACAAAGACTTAATAAATAACTATTCGGTATCTTATATTGTATATCCTGCAATGAGCATTTTGTTTGTTTTGATCGGTGTCTGATTCAACAAATAAATTACGGCGCCTCATTATCCGGCTGCCAACCTCTAAAATAGGTGGAGTCTGCACACATCTGATAGTTAGTGGTTGGTGGTTTCCGACAGCTATTAATTGTTAGTTGTCGGATAAAGATAAAAAATGCCAGACACCCAATGAATGCCTGGCAACTGAGTTCATGTATATAACGCTACAATAATTGGTTAAATGATGACAGTCCTTTTAAACTACCTTTAACTAACCAAGCGGTCCGATCAGTCAATCAGTCCCGGCGATCCGGTGATCCCCTTAAACTAATCAAACTCAACAAAACAGTGCTGACCAACCGGTTTAAACCCATTAATTTTCAGGTTAACGGGAAATCGGAAAAGGGGGCCATTAGTTACAATTGTATGGAACTCCCCGTTTTCTCCTGCAACATCAATGCCATCCGCGGCCAGTTTCAACATCAATTGTTTGTCCAAAACCCTTCCCAAATAAC
>DULM01000072.1 GCA_012840405.1 Syntrophomonadaceae bacterium
CTGTATCTGCAGGGCTAATCGGTCCTGCTATGGTGATCGTTATCTCCCTTACTGCTGTCGCCACTTTTATTGTGCCCCCCCTTATCGATGTGGGTACAATCCTGCGCTTCGTTCTGCTTTTTGGAGCGGGAATGTTAGGTCTGTTTGGTCTGACCATCATTCTGCTTGAAGTATTGATCCATTTAGCATCTCTAAAATCCTTTGGTGTTCCCTACCTGTCCCCGTTGGCATCCCCCGATACTGCCAAGCTTAAAGATGTGAATATACGGGCACCCCTGTGGTCTATGCCTCACACAGACACTTTTCGGCAGAACCGCAGGAGGGGAAACAAACAATGAGATCCTTCTTCATTACAAAGAAGAACAAAGAAATAATGCAGGGTGTCTATTTAATGAAAATATTCATTTTATCACTTATTTTAATCTTTGTTTTTGTGTTGTTTACCGGTTGCTGGGATTGGGAGGAACTCAATAACGTAACCATTGTCAGCGGTATCGGCCTGGATCAAGCAGAAGAACCTGGCAAAATACTCCTCACAGCACAGGTGATCAGACCTGCCGCTCTAAGCGGCAGCGGAGGTGAAAGTGGGGGAACTAGAAGTGGTGGGGAAGGATCAGCTGAAACACAGGCTGTCCGGGTATTAACCACCACCGGAGAAACAGTTTTTCAGGCAGTCCGTAAGTTGAGCACCCAAGCATCCAACAGGCTCTTATTATCCCATTTACAAGTAATTGTTATCAGTAGGGAGGCCGCAGAACAAGGCATCTACGATTTTATCGATTTTTTTGCCCGGGATCCCGAACCCCGTCTTGATATAAGGGTACTGGTAGCCGAAAAAGAGGCAGGAGAGATCATGCGCCACCCCGTTGGTGTGAAAAGTATACCTGCCTTGTGTCTTTATCGTGCGGTCCAAACTGCTGCATTAAATGCCTTAGCTCCTGATATTACCATGCAGGAGGCAAATATACGGTTGGCATCAGAGACCATTGAGTTGATCGCCCCAATTGCCAAAATATATCAAGAAAAAGAGATAGATGGTGAAAAAGAGACAAGGGTAGATATAGCAGGCACTGCGGTTTTTCGAGGAGACAAAATGGTAGGAACACTCAACCAGCAAGAAAGCAGAGGGTTGCTCTGGATACTGGGTGAAGTGAAAACAGGGATCATTGTTACCGAACATGCTGAAGGCAAACAGAGCCTGGAGATAGTTAAAGCACAGAGCAAAATAACTCCTGAAATCAGAGATAATGAACTGGTTGTCAAAATTGCTGTTGATGTTACTTCCAATCTTGGGGATCAGCAGTGCAGTAAGAACCTTACTGATCCTGTTATGATCGCTTCATTGGAAGAAAAACAGACTGCTGAAATTAAAAAGGAAATTAGTGGTGCTGTCAAAAAAGCTCAAGAACTCAAAGCCGATATCTTTGGATTTGGGGATGAATTTCGCCGCAAATACCCTGAGCAGTGGAAAAAGCTTGAACAGCACTGGGCCGAACTCTTTCCTGGTATCAAGATTGAGCTTGAGATCAAATCCCGAATAAAAGCAAGCGGTGCACTGATAGAGCCTATTTATCAGCGGAGATAATCATTATGAAAGGGAGATTCCTTTGGCATTAGAAAAAGGAAGGATCAACAGCACAAGCCTGACAATGCTCATCTTCGGTTTTGCCGTTGGATCTTCAATCATAGCACCTCCTGGAAGGGGCGCAGGAACAGATGCGTGGTTCGCTATTCTCATCGGAATAACAGAAGGTTTATTAATCGCTGCTGTTTTTCTTCTCCTTAGCAAACGCTTCCCCAATAAAACCCTAGTGGAGATCAGCGATCTAGTATATGGCCCCTACCTGGGGAAAATAATATCCATTCTATTCCTCTGCTATCTCTTCCATCTGGGGTCATTGGTACTCAGCGATTTCATCGAATACCTTTCATCCCTGTTTTTGATCAGGACACCACCGATCGTCCTGGTGGCAGCCATGAGCCTTATCTGTGTTTCGGCAGCTAAAAAGGGGATCGAGGTGATTGCCAGGTGTGCAGTTATACTTGTTTATGTAGGATTATTCTTTTATTTATTGACCATTTTACTACTGTTGAAAAATTTTGAAATTAAATATTTACAGCCTGTCCTGACTATCCCTGCAGAACAACTGCTATGGGCGGCTCATGGTGCAGCCACATTCCCCTTCGCAGAAACAGTTGCCTTCCTAATGGTGTTACCCTTTTTAACTAATAAGCGGGATGCAGTTCCCGCAACCTTTAAAGGAATTATTTTCGCAGGACTGGTGCTAACCATTGACGCTGTGCTGAATATTGGAATCCTGGGAGCATCAGAAAAGGTATACCTTTACCCATCTTATTATGCGATCACCACGATCAGTATTGCAGAAATCATCACCAGAGTAGAGATAGTGGCTTCATTACTTGTCCTGGCTTATGGATTCCTGAAAATAGCGGTTCTGTTATATGGTGTATCTTTAGGTGCAGCACAGTTATGCTCTCTGCGCTCCTACAGGCCTCTGGTTATGCCTGTGGCAGTTTTAATGAGCATTCTAGCTCTATATAATTTTCCTAACCCAGCGGAGTATATTAGGTTTAACAATAAAATATACCCTGTTTATGCACTGCCCTTTCAATTGGTTATTCCCCTGCTGACTCTGTTAATTGCTGTAATAAAAAAACCTGATCAGCGGGATGTTAATAGTGAGCCTAAAGGACGACGGTCCCCTACTGAATCCAGAAGGAGGTAGATATAATGGTGCTGCTCCTAATTGCACTCTTCATTATGATCATTCTGCTGGAAATAGTCCCCCTGGCCAAGGAGCAGCAGTGGAAGGAATTAATAGTGGCATCTGTGCTCCTGATCGCTGGGTTTATCCTCAGTATGCTGATTATGTTTGATATTGATTTTCCTTATCTTGCACCGGTAATCAGTGATTTTGTGGAAAAATGGTTGGCACTGCCTGGCAGTTAGAATGTTTTCAGCAAAAAATAGACAGTTCCCAAACTAGAGAACCGTCTTAAATCTTACTTTTTAGAACTTGGTTGGATGTTTTTGTCCTGTTTCCTTCTGACAAGGTTCCTTGAGAAAAACACTCTAGCAAGACTTATTAGAATTATGTATTGGGAATATTACTGCGAACCTCTTCCATTAGATCAACCAGTAGTATGATTAAAGATCATTTGGTGGATAGTTTGTTATAAAGAAAAACGGAAGTAGATCACCTTGTGAAATTTTGAACTATTTATAATGTACTTGTACATATGGTTTGTGTCAAGTCCTTGTTCGACGAAATTTGAGATCCTTTTTGTTTTATTACTTACTTAGGAATTCCATTCTACTACTCATCAGGTTATTTTGTCTTTTTTGTCGAATTTCGCCCAAACCTAATTTTTTCAATTAATAACATAGCAACAAAAATTAAGTAGAAGTACAGTTATTATCAGCTGGAGATCCAGGAATGAATAAACAAATATAAATTATCGTAGTATTAATTGAAAACCATTATCACTATCAACATAACAAGTTTTTGTCACATGGCTTAATAAAGAACATAATACCGTGATTTAACCGGCATGGGCAAAATTTTAGCAGACTGGTGTCCTATTTGGGTTCATCAAAGCATATTATATTGATAATTTATTGTCCAAATATGGTTGACTAGCAATAATTTATTATGTATCCTGTAATTGATAATGATTCTCATTATCAATTACTTTCATAAAATACCTTCAAACCAATCGATGATAAGGATTCAAGATGAGAGGAGATAACTATGGATAAGCCTGTCACAGAGCTTAATAAAAGAGATAAAAAAACATCTAAAGCTTCCACAATCCGCGGAAAGAAGAAACTCGTTCTGGTAGGCACCCCTAATGTAGGCAAAAGCGTTATTTTTAATCTCCTGACCGGAACATATGTGACTGTTTCCAATTATCCGGGGACAACTGTAGAGGTTGCCCGTGGGACCGGCAAAATTGGCCAGCAGGTTTATGAGGTAATCGATACTCCAGGGATGTATTCACTCTTTCCCATCACTGAAGAAGAAAGAGTAACCAGAACACTGCTGTTGACAGAGAAACCGGACATAGTAATACATGTGGTAGATGCCAAAAACCTGGAGCGCATGCTCCCCCTCACTTTGCAGTTGCTGGAGGCAGGGTTGCCTGTAATCCTAGCGGTCAACATGATAGATGAAGCAGAGGCAATCGGCCGCACCATCGATCTGGATGCACTTGCTAAAGCACTCAAAATACCAGTTGTAGGAACAGCAGCAGCACAAAACCGGGGTATAGATGAATTAAAGAGGATGGTGTCCGATTATGTCGGGAAGCATGTCGCCTAATGGCCTGATCATCCAGTATGATGAAACCATTGAAAAGGCTCTGAACAATATCGCAAAACTGCTTAAAGCCAGGTATAACTTCTCTAAGCGCATGATCGCCTTACTCCTGCTTCAGGAGGATGATGAGATCACTCAACTGGCCAAACTGAGGGAGGCAGATTTCCCCAAAATATTTTCTATTATTCAGCAGACCAAGTCCAAATACAAGGACCCCCTGCGCTATGTGATCACTCTGCAGTGCAGGCAAAGGGCTGATCAGATCCTTTCGGGTGTAATAACTGACAGCAAAAAAGAGACACGCCTCCAGTCATGGCTTGATCGCATTACAATTAACCCCATTACTGGAATCCCTATTCTTCTGCTAGTTCTTTATTTTGGATTGTACAAGTTCGTGGGTCAATTCGGTGCCGGAACACTGGTTGATCTGATAGAAGGAAGTCTTTTTGAAAACCACATCAACCCCTGGGTCAACCAAATCACAGCAAAACTGATTCCCTGGCACTCAATCCAGAC
>DULM01000226.1 GCA_012840405.1 Syntrophomonadaceae bacterium
ACGTCATACGTTATTATATTATTTCTTTTAGGTTGCTGCAACTACTTTTTATCTAGGGGATGAGTGGTAAGGCGGGTAATTATGCGCAGATAAGGCTATTATTAAAGAACCGGGATTAACCAAAAAAAAATGGACACCTATGAAAAAAGGTGTCCTAATAAATCCATGATACAGGCAAAACAGGCGCCAGAAATGCTTTAGGCTTTATTGATAAACAGCATATTCAATATAGATATAAATATGGAGACAGCTAAAGCATACCAGAAACCCGGTATGTACAAGCCCTCAATGAAATAATCGGTAAGTGACACCATGAGTGCATTGATCACCAATGTGAAGAGTCCAAAGGTTAAGAATTTGATCGGCAGTGTCAGCAGCACCAACAGCGGGCGCACCAGAATATTCACCAAGCCCAGCACAAGCCCCGCCCAGAGCAGTGTGGAGGGTTGATCATAAGTGATATTGGGAAAAACTAAGGCTGCGATATAAAAGCCGGCTACATTGACAAGAACCTTTAAAACAGCAGCAAACAATTTCACACCTCCCTTTGCTGCTAATATTACCCGGAAGGACATATTTGGTCAAATTGGAAGTACTTTTTTAGCTGTACGTTATAAATATGCTCCAAACCTTTCCCTGATGTGCCCGTCAGGGCGTTTTTACCTAAATTCTGTATATTATATACGCTTCAAACATACTCCTGCTGCATGGGGAAATAGCTACTTTGATAATAAGTATCCTTCTCTTGGTCGATACCTAGGCCAAAGTGGGTTGCGAATCTTCGTGAAGATCTGAAAACTGGCAGTTGTTTAGGTGATGTTTGCACTTGTTCAGAGTTTATCGCTTTATAAACCCTCTTACAGGTAACAAAATCGTATAAGGGGCGTTTCAATTCTTTTAGGTATACTGCAAACAGTCTTGAAACAGTAACCTTCGCCTTGCCAAGGAGATGGCTTTTCTTCCTCATAGGTACGCTATCATATGACCCTAACTAGATTGGTCTGTAATCGCCCTTCTGTTTCAAATCCTCATAGGTACACTAATAAACAACTGAAGAAATACCTGTATCATGGGCATCCATTGAAGTTTCGATTTCTAATAGATACGCCATCCCTTCATTACCCTACATGTAAGCAGTCCATCCCCCGTCAGCCACTACAATTGCGCCATTAACAAAACTGGCATCATTGGAGGCAAGAAAAACTGCCACATTAGCTATTTCTTCCGGCTGCGCAGAACGCGGGTTCAGCACCATTCCAGCTCCACTTCTCGCTGACCCAAACTGATTAACATTGCCCATACTAGAAGCAATATTAGTTACAACCGCTCCGGGAGCTATGGCATTGCAGCGTATACCTTCTTTAGCATACATAAAAGCTGTATTTTTCGTAAATCCGACAACCGCATATTTGGAAGCAGTATAGGTTGCACCGGCTATACAGCCATGCAGACCAGCAATTGATACTACATTGATTATCACCCCGGAACCTTTAGCCAGGAAAATCGGCAGCACCTTCCTGGTGGTTCTCATCACCCCAGTGGTATTAACGGCTAATACCCTCTCCCACAGTTCATCCGTAATGTCTGCGGCCGGCGCCATATTGTCCATTATTCCGGCGTTGTTTACCAGAATATCAACAGTGCCATAAGTGCTGACCGTAGTATCAATTAGTTTTTGGATATCCTCTTCCTTGGCAACATCAGTTAACACTGCAATTGCACTACCGCCGTTTTTTTCTATCTCGGCAACAGTTTCCTTAGCTCCATCCTGGTTGATGTCAGACACTACCACTTTGGCGCCTTCTTTAGCATATAAAATAGCGATTGCTTTCCCTATCCCAGAAGCTGCCCCGGTTACTACTGCGACTTTGCCTTCGAGTTTCAATCATAGACCTCCTCTAAATCCATTTTTTTATTTGTAAATATACCCCCTATTGCAATTATTATGCTAAATAACGCTATACCATCGGCACATCTTCCTTGTTTAACAGCCTCTCCTGCCTGCGAAATGATTTTTCTCCTTTATTATTTCACCTTTTTTTGTTTTGATAGTGCTGCTGAAGCATATTGCCAACAGGTAAATTATTACCGGTAGATTTTATAGAAAATATACCACTGCTGCATGGGGACATATCATCTTTGAAATGTTAACTATCAAAGAGAAGGTCGCAGTTTTTCATAGGTAAGCTAAAAACAATTCTCTGCGCCAGTGGGACAATGCTATATCGTGGGGTTTCAATTCCTTATAGGTACGCTACAAACGCGGTATTTTTCGCTTTGTTCCCAAATCCTGTCCGAGTTTCAATTCCTTATAGGTACGCTACAAACCTTCGCAATACTCATTCCAGCTCCGCACTTCGTCCTGTTTCAATTCCTTATAGGTACGCTACAAACGAAAATCCGGGGTACTGGAGATTTACTCCCCTGATGTGTTTCAATTCCTTATAGGTACGCTACAAACCACGGTAGAAGTGTCCCCAGTCCAGCTAAGTTCGCGTTTCAATTCCTTATAGGTACGCTACAAACCCGGCGAGGCGTAGCCCGAAAGTACAACGTGACCTTGTTTCAATTCCTTATAGGTACGCTACAAACGCCTGTTATGCGAGTGGGCTTACGTGATTAACCTGAGTTTCAATTCCTTATAGGTACGCTACAAACTCCGCTGAACCCCGACCTATACGGGTTATCCGGCGGGTTTCAATTCCTTATAGGTACGCTACAAACCAGCGAATCAATCGACGCAACTGATACAAGATGCTAGTTTCAATTCCTTATAGGTACGCTACAAACAGTGCTGGAACACCTAGAC
>DULM01000199.1 GCA_012840405.1 Syntrophomonadaceae bacterium
ATTTGGTGAAAAGCCATAATGCAATTCCTGCAGTCAACAATGTAGTAACCCTAGGGCTTTGTTTCATCAGCGGTGTGTTTGTCCCCATGGAGTTAATAGCAGATTCTGTGCTCAGAATCGCCAGCTTCACTCCCACCTATTGGTTTGTTAAAGCCAACAACCAGATCGCAAAACTAACCCAATTCGATTTTGCTAATCTAGAACCTATTTTTACAAGTATGCTGATCCAGATCTGTTTTGCTTTAGCCTTTTTCGTTGCTGCACTAGTAGCCAATAAAAAGCGGAGATTTGAAGACGTGTGACACGGGGACGGGGTTACTGTCACAGGAAGCAAAGGGACGTTCTTTTTGTGACAGGGGGACGGGGGTCCTGTCATCGTAGTTGATCTGATTTAGTCGGGTGGCAACCTGTTCCCTCTGATCGCCGGCGTCGCGCGCGGGGACAGTCCCGGTGATCGGGTCCGATCACCCAACCTGTCCCCCTGATCGCGCGGTCAACCTGCCCACTGATCGCGGATAGCTTGCTGATTTAAGTAAAGCAAAAAGGCAAGCCTGGCACCGTTGGTCTAAAATAACTTCAACTGTCCATCGATATCCATTTTCCAGGATAGCTTGTCGGCATCGTTGATCAAGCCACGGGCGGCTTCTATGGCTCCTGGTGCGGGTATTTTTTCGGGATCGATGATCATGCGCTGCTGCCCGCTGATGGTTGGTCTGGACACCAGGCTGTAGATCACCGGAAATTCTTTCATGATGCCTGTTTGGCGGTGTGCTGTAACACAGAAGAGCTGCACTCCTGCCTGCTGTGTCAGCGCTCTTAAAATCTCCAGGATATGCCCGCTGGAGGCCTCTCCGAAGGGGTTATCGGCAATGATCACACTGGTAAGTTTCTCTCGCTGCTCCTTTTTTCTCTTATCGCGCAAGAAAACCATTAATGCTATAAAAACAGCAAAACGACCGATATACCTTTGCGCCCCAGACCAGGTTGTTATATTATCCCAGCGGTCATAATCTGAACTCTGGTAGGGTTGATCATCTGAGCGAGGTTTGAGCACAGTAATTTTAATCCCATCAAGAGGCACCAGCTGTTCAAGCAGAGCTGCGGAACGCACCGACTCCTCCAGATATTGCTGCAGTTTGTCTTCGCTTTCACCCTCCTGTCTACACCGAACAACACTGGCGATTACATCCGCTAGATAGCTGCGCACCGATCCCTTTCCTTCATCAGGACTGGGGCGGCGGAAATCGATCTCCATCAGCGGAATATTGCTGCCCCTCAGTTCCACCCGAGACATCCTCTGCAGTGCTTTCAGTTCTTCCAGGATATTCTCTACATGACGGAAAGCTCGTTCCACTATTTCCTCTTTTATCCTATCCAGATCCTTCAGTCGCCGCTCCAGTTCTTCCTGGGCTTTGGAGATCACCCGTTCCACATGGCAGAGGCTTTCTTGTACTGAAAGGGCATCTTTTTCCCAGCCCTCCACTGCCGTTCTATTTTTAAGCTGTTTAAAAAGATGTCTGATGTCCAGGTTGTTGAGCACCTCTAACTCCTGCCGGCAGGAATCCACCACCTGGTGCCATTTGTCACGGCTTTCAGCTAATTTTTGTAATGCATTATTAACTGTCTCTCTTTCCTTCTTGACTACACGGCGGGGTGCCTCTGCATCATACATTAACTCCTTTGATTCTCTCTCTATCTCCCAGCCGGGGTCATCTGTTTGCTCAATACCCTCTGCTGTTAAGTCCTCAACCTGAATACGGTACTCCTGCTGCAGCCGCTCCAGTAAGCTCAGTTTGTCACCTAGTTTTGCAATAATCCTGCTGACTTCTTCTTTTTCTGAATTCAACTTCTTGCTGTAGCTATCCAGGTCCGTATCCCGCAGGTCCGCAGGCTTTTCATAAGGATGTCTTTCTGGAATATTGCTGCATTCGGTTTCCCAAGCACCTTTTTCCTTTTCTACAAGCTTTTCTGCCTCCCGAAAAGCATTGTCAGCCTTCCGAAAACCATCTTTACGAGCCTCCACCTCACGGCGGTAAGCATCCAGTTCCTGCTTGCTTACCGGGCGGTAGGAATTTTTCACTTCTACAAAATCAAGCCCTATCTCCTGAATATCTTCCTCCAGTTTTTCCAGGTCATTCTTGTATCCTGCAATACGCTTTTCCACATCTTCAAGGCTGGCAACCTCCCGCCTCAGAGATTCTTTTTTCGCCCTTAGGTTGTCTGCCTTTTCCCTGTAATCATCCCAAGACACCTTCTGGGGAATCAGCTCTTCTGGGTGGTCCCAGGTGGAGGGGTAGAATTCCTTATTGTCTTTTTCCAGCCTGTTCAACTTATCATTTGTTGCGTTTAACTGAACTTCCAAATCCTTAATCTCTCTGTCCAACTCCCCTTTCCTGGTTTTACAAAACTCAAGCTCCGCTTCTATTGCAGTCAGTACCTGCTGAAGTTTCACCAGTTCGGCCTTTCGGGCCTCCTCCTCTTGGAACTGCAAATGGTAGTTTTCAAGGGGTTTCTTAAAACTGTGAAGCTTAGTCAGGTGCTGGTTTACCCTATCTTTTTCGCTACTTGCGTTCTCCAACTGCTCCTCGATACGCTGTACTTGTTCCTTTGCAGTCTCCAGGTCATCACAAACACTCTGAATAGCGTTTTCCGCATCTTTGAAACTTTGTTCCCACTCCTCAGCAGTATGGTATTCATAATTGGTCAGGAGATTGGCCAACACAGTGGAGGCACTCCTAATCTGCTCGTTCCTACCCTTTTCCTCCTTTCGCCTCTCTTTAAGTTTTTCCAGTTCTTCATCCAGCTGAAGTAGAATATTGTTAAGTCTTTCAGGTAAAATAAATGGCTCCATTCCCTGGTTGCTGAAAAAACACAGGAGAGCATCATTCGCCTGCTCATCAGGTGACAGCTCAATACTGCTGCGGGCTGCCACAGGAACAGCTGCACTCAAATCAATCCTTAATTCCGGTGAGCGCCTCATAATGCGCTGCAGTAGCTCCTTTTCGGCGATCAGGGCATAGGGTAGCCAGGGGTAACGCTTGACCAGTTGTTTCCGTTCTTCACTGCTAGGCTGGTTTCGTAAAAACAATGCTCCGGTAATGGTATCCACACCCTGTTGGCTCAGTGCCTCCTGGAGCAGGAGGATATCATTGTTGGGGACAGCCCCCCTCTCTCCGCCAAGAAGGCTCTTCCTCTCTTGAAGGCGGTTCATCTGCAATTCTAAGTCCACCAAACATTTTTGGCTCTGCTGCCTGCGGGCCTCCAGTTCTCCTTGCAGATTAGCAAAATCCTCGGGAGGAAAAAGCCATTCTAAACCTGCCAGAGCTAGCCGTTCCTGCAGTTGGTTCATATCCTGCTGCCACTTATCCTTTGCCTTCAAAAGGTCTTTTAGCCCCTTGTCTAACTCCCCTTTCCTTCCAGACATGTAACTGATCTGGGCATTGCATTTTTCGATCTTGTTCTTAAATTGCCCAATGGTTGCTGCTAGCTCTGCACTTCTCCTTTCCGCTCGCCGGATAGAGTCATTGAGTAAGTATTTTGCCTTTTCCGGTGATGACAGATCTGTTTCTATACCAACCTCTTGCAGCGCACCAGCCAGTTCAGTGCGTCTTTTAGCAAACTCTTCGCTCTTCACTTCAAGCCGCGTCCGCTGCTTTAAATCTGACTGCATTTTCTTGTTTAACTCACATTCTGAGCTGATAACCTTTTCCTTTTCCTGTTGTAAAAGCTCAAGCTTTTTTTCCTCTGCAGTTATCTTATCTTTAATTTCTCTCCTCACCGTGCAGAGCAGAGGCCACAACTGGCAACTGAGAGCTTCGATCTCTTTGGCCACCGATTCATGCCCCTGAAGCAGTTTTCTCTTGTTTGCTTCCTCTTCTTTAAGGAGATTGTCTTTCTCCAACCATCTACCAAAGAAGTCCCAAGCCCGCAACTTTTTATATTGAACTTTAGCATCTTCTAAATACCTGCTGGCTGTCTCCCTTTCCTTTTTCTTTTTTTCCAACTCCTCTTGTAAAGCATTTAGGCTGCGCCTGAGAGTTTCGCATTTTACTGAATCAAGCAGATATTGGATCTCCCTCATCCTAAATTGGTTTTTCTGTAGCTCTTCCTCCAACTTCCTCTGTTCTTCCGCCAGCCTGGGAATACCACAGACCAGAGTGTTAAAAAGGGACTGGAGGTCAGTTTTTGCTTCCTCAACTTTTTTCGCAGCATAATCCACACCAGATATGGCTTCCTGCAATACCCCAATCCGCTCCCCCAGCTTGTTAAGGGAATGCATATGAGCCTGTAGCTCCGGCAGGTGCATCAACTCAGCGGAGGCCTGTTGGAAACTGCGGGTCAGATCGTCTTCAGCACCGCTGTTGCTGCGCCCCAATATATCATCGATAGCCGGGATAAAAAGTTTCTCTAAAAGAGAACGCGTCTTACTGCAGTTTTCGAAGAACTTGCCTACTCCTCCCTCATCAGAATTGGTTTCCAGGACTCGCTCCCACTCCTCGGGATTGATGTTATAGGTTCGGAGAGCCCTCTGGTATTCTCGCCGCCTGTCAGAGCTGAAAATGCGGAACTGTCCGGATCTGCGCAACATCTCCTGGAGTTCTCGATAGTTCAATGTGCGCCCGTCTTCATCCACCAGTGGGAATGATCCTAGGTCCCAGCGGTGGGGACCGCTGTACTCCCGAGCACTGAGATAGTTGAAATAATCAATATCGCGGTTTGCACTGCCAGTGTTTTCTGCAAAGCAAAAGCCCGTTAAGATATAAGTCGGGGTATCTGCATCAAGCTGCCATTCCACCAGCACATGGCCGGTAAATGGATTGCTGCGCACCAATGTAGCCAGGCGCCGTTTGCCTAGGGAGGCATTGGGGCAGACCACCTGGGAGATAAGTTGGAGAATCAGGGTCTTGCCTCCTCCATTTTCCAGTATAAGCAGGCCGGACCTTCCCCGCAGATCAAAAATAAGGTTGTCAAAAACCCTTCTCTCCTTGCCGTAGCGGATGTTGTGCAGACGCACACGGCTAATCCGCGGCATCCTCTTCACCCCCGTGTTCCATGATCAATTCCAGAATCATATTCTTGTGGTCCCTGTGATTATAGTAGTGAGCAACCATACTGCTGAGGCGCTGCTGAGGGAAGACCTGGCGCTCCTGAATCACCCGCACCAGCTGGTGTTCTTCCAAAAAGTCCAATGTCCTTAAAAGGTAACCCCAGCGGGATTGGGTTCTTTTGTCATGAACCGCCCCAGGCTTCTTGACCGGGAGATCCAGCCAGAATCGTGCCGGCTCAATAAGGTTGACCCTGGAGCGGTTCTCCAGTTCCTCGATATCCTCTCTTTTGGTCAGGGCTTCGAAGTTTTGGGTAACCTGACGCTCCAGGTCAGTTAAAGTGATATACTCTAGGGAGGGACCTGTTGTGTCATCACTGTTAAAAAAGGCTGCAAGCAGTGTGAGCACAATAAAAGAACAGGTATACAGTTCTGTATTGTTGCTCACCCCCAACTTACTTCTCAACTCCTCATTGTTGTAGCTGAAAATGCTTTCTTCGATCCCTGTAGAAAGGTAGTATTGGTCTCCGGCTTTGAGCAGTGTGACACCAAAAGTCGGCTCTATGACCTCTTTCCAGAGGCCCAATACTTCTGGATCCTGCTGGATCCGAATGAGCAGGTTTGAGTTGTTTTCTTTATTTACAACCGGGTGAGTCAGCAGTTCCCGCAACAGCAAGAGAGCTGTTTCCACTGTACTGCTCTCATAGGTCATTTTCCTCTGCCTCCTATAAATAGAAGCCGAAAGCCGAACCATTTCCGTCGCTTCCGCAAGATCACATAACTTCCGCGTACAGTTTTTATCTCTGCTGGTGATGCCTCATGCGATAATGGTTTGCTCAATGGTCGATACTCTGTAGGCTGTTATCATTTTTATATAAAATCAAGTTCGACACATTCATTTCATACGGCAGTTCGACAGTGCCTTCACCGGCAACTATAAAAACATCGCCTAGCGATGCCAGTTCTTCATCCTGCTGCAGCAAACGGTAAAGGGCAAACTCCAGAAGGTCGGTGTCCCCCGGTATGTATTCCCAGGGCAGTTGCGCCAGGATCTTTTTCGCCTGATGTAAAAGCAGAACGGTATGAACAAAAGCCGCCATTTCTCCCCAGGACCAGTCGTTTTCGTCGATCAAATCGGTGATTTCACTCAACGATATTCTGCTTTTTTTTACCAGAGGCTTGAGCAACAGGCGAAAGATCCGCTGCAGCAGTTCCAAAGTCCGCTGGTGCCGCTCCTTTTCCATCTCCTGCATGCGCTTTTCCTTATCTAAATCAATCTCATCAAAAAACTCCTCCGGAGGGCGTTCCCGCTCACGGCTAAGAAGTGTCTGCGGCCTGAGGAAGGTGGCCAGGTCCAGAATGCAGGGTGACAGTGGCTGCAGTAGAGGAAGCACCGCTGTTCTGGCAACAACTTCACCTGGTGGGTTGCTGCGCAGGACCTCAGCCAGCAATTCCTTTTCCAGGTGGAAACGCACCATCAGAGTGCTGCGCAAGCTGGACATCAAAGCATCCTCAGTGAGAGTATTCAGCTCCAATTGATAGTTAAAAAGCTTCAAATGGCTTTGGGCAACCTGGTAAAGTTGCTGCTCTAGGCAACCTAAATTTACCAGTTTAGTGTCACTCTGGGAAAAGCTTAACTGATCAAGGTTTTGGTGCGTTTCCCTTACCAGTTTAATTAGATTATCAAATGTTTCTCGCTCCCGGTGCAGTTGGCGCGTCATCCTATTGAGCATGCGCCTGTAATCCGGTTTATCCAGTGCCTCCACCACATTACGGCGGATCTCCTGGCGCAGTGAAACCAGTTCCTGCTCCATGGTTGTTACTTCTACACCCAGTTCTTTCACGGTCTCCAAAGCACCCTCAAAGGTCCCCCTGCGGATCTGCTGATCAAGATAAAACTGCATCACAGAAAAGCGCAGGTCCTGGTAGATCTCTCTTGACTTAAAAATAAGATCCAGCCCTACTCTGGACAGGCGGAGCTCAATGGTATCCCTATCTGGCAGGCTGTATGGCTTCTGCTCTATGAGGCGAAACTTCACCTGGCGAGTTTTCCCCTCCAAGAGGTCTTGGTGTTCGTATTCAAAGGGGCGCCCGTAGTTGGAAAGTTCGTTCAGCAGTTTCTCTGTAACCTGTTCTATCTCCTCAGATGAGGGGCGTGTACCGCTAAATAGAGGAAGGATATCGGAAATGAAATCTTTCGCATCTTCATAAGTGCAGGGATCGTAGTGGAGCATTTTTTCCATAATATAAAGCAGTAGACAGACCCCCATTTCAAAGCCGCAGTATCCTCGCAGCGTATTCTTGGACATCAGATCATAAAGTGGAAAGGCCTCCATGAGGGCGGCGATGCGTTCATTCAAACCGACAAAGCCTGGGAACTTCCTGGCCGCGGTAAAAACGCTTGGGGCGGTCCTTTTGTCTTCAGCTGTTACGGCAGACATAATTCAACACACCCTTTCGCAGCCAGCATGCTGGTGGTTAGCGCCTCTTGCGGTATTACACGGTTGGAATCCCATAAAGGAGCAATTCTATCTAATAGGGTTGGGGAACAAAGGTCAAAAAAAGGTTTCATACGTTGCCAGGTAATGCGGGTCTGGTCGCTGTCCATCGGACGGCTTTTTCCTGTTGCAAGCAAAAGGTTGTAAAGGGGCTCTGCTGGTTGCACTTCCACAACCGGAACACACCTTTTACCCGCTGGCACGGATAACTGCCCATGCATAGTATCAACTTCACCTTTAACAACAGAAATCAGATCAGCGCAGATTCCCACTCCCTCTGGGTCCAGGTCTCCGAAATAAAAAAATCGGTAGCCCGCTGCCTCCGGCAGACACTCATAAATAAAAGACCAGCTGTTTAATATCTTTTTCCCTTCACCATAAATAAGCAGGTGTATCTCTGGGGTTGTCTTGAGTATTCCTGCACCTAGGAGGTATTTCAGCGAATGGAAAATATCTTTATTTTCCACTACCAGGCAGAATGCCTTTTCTCCAGGCAAAAGAGGTAGCGCGGTAGCCCAGAAAAAGAAGGGTTCCGGCGCTGGCACACAACATAGGTCCTGTAAAGAGATCTTGATCCGTTTCAGTAGTTGATTGCCTTTATGTGATGACAGAAACTTTTCATGACCTGTTAAGGCAAAAGACCGCTCATTGATTGTATCCCATACTGCTGGTGGGTTATTTTTCACTTCAATCAAAAAATGGTCTATAGCCATCAGTATATCCCGGTATTTATCATATTCTTTAGGTGAACGCAAAAATGAAGAGAGATCCATGTTTGAGCTATAGGCACTCAGTATCTCTTCCTTTACTGCTGAATAATCACCATCGTTTAAAAACAATTTCCTGTAGCGCAGGGCAAGGGGCGGAGATAACCCGTTTAAACCTGAGCTCTTCACAGGGCTCAACACATTTTCCTCCACCAGATTATTCAGCGCTGCTGCAAATGCCTCATATCCCCCAGCTTCATCCCACCTAGAGCCAAGCCTCCCTACCACCGGATTACGGATATCGGTATCCCAGTGGAGTACCTTGCGGGGGAAGCTGTCGATTACCTTACGGATGCAATCCTCCATTTTCATTGGGATATCACCTGAAAGAGTTTATGTGCATTGTAACACATCATTTCCATTTATTTGACAAATAACAAAAATCTCCTGCCATTTCATTATATTACTGCTCTCGGTTATGCATTGTTATGTATGACGATACAATTATTCCTCTCACGGGTAACCGAAAAGCTGTTCGTCTGTTGGATTTCTGAAAGAGATATAATAAAAGCGAACGGGAAAAGATAGGGCAGTGATGCGACCCTTTCCAAAGGAAGGCATCCCCCTTCTATTTCCAGACAAACACAAAAAAGCCAGACCCTCAACTGCTTATCTGTCACCTGAATCTTCTGCTGTGCCTGATATAATCCCTTCCTTTCTGCCTGGGACAGCACGCCCCAGTCCACCATGCTCTCCAGCACCCTAGGGAGCGCCCGCTCAAGAGTCGGCCTGGCACCCCAGGTAGCTGTGATCTGTTCTTTGATCTGCAGTCTACTAAAATTTTGCTGCAGTTTGAGAAATCTGCCGCAACAGGCGGCAATTTCTCTAAAAAAGGGATAAGCCAGCAAACTCATCCCCCAATGAAGAGCGAGTCTTTCAGGCATTGCGACGTTATCCAGGATATTGAGCGCATCACGGCGCAACAATCTATGTTCTGCCTCTACTCTGGTCCAGATGCGCTGCAAAATTGTTATGTTTTTCTTGCGGGAGGCCATTCGTGGACATTCTTCAAAGAGCGCCTCATGCATTTGCTCCCTCAGTTTGCCGGTATCTTCTTCCTGGCGGGATAACTGTGCATAATACTCAATCCAGTTAAGCTTAATCAACCTGTCAAAACCAATGCGCTGCATCTATTCTTCCCTCACTATTTTGATAAATGGAACAATCACTTCTTCGATGGAACTACCACCGTGTGTCATGATCTTTTCACCCTTATTTACAAAAGCCGTATCTCCTTCTGCAAGCAGCACCCTCAAGCCTTCAGGAAGACCAATGGCGTTCCATGGGCGACAGGGGATGGACTTGAGGGCTTGCTTATAAATCTCCTCCTGTGTATAAAGGCGCGCCCTTTCCCCCTTTGTTTCCACAAGGCAACCCTCATCAGGCCGACCGCCACCTGTGGCATAGGTGCTGCCGTGGTCAGAGGCCAGATACAGATCAAAACCTGCTGCCAGTAGTTCCTCAAGGATATCAATGGCTTTCCCTTGCTCAAGCCACAGTTTAATATCCTGATGCATTCCGGCAGGCCCCAACTGCTGGGCGTGTACCAACCGGTCCACCTGGTCAACAACCAACCCCAACACCTCTCGATGTAAGTGTTGTCTTACACGGGCAAGATCCTCTTCACTTCCCCGCAGCCCTTTTAATAAAGCCAGTTTACCGGCAGATAGCCCTTGCCTGCTCCAGAAGGCACGCCATGATTTTTCCTCTCCGCGGTTGTTGAAAAGGGAACCGCCGAACTGATAGGGCAACTCCCCAGAAAAAATGGCCTGGCGGGAAAGAGATGTCAGGGTCGGCACCAAAGCAAAAGTAAGATACTCCTCCATCTTAATTGCTTTTAGTTTTTCGTACAATGCCTCTTTTACGGTCAACCACTGCTCAAGAGAAAGGCCGTCAAAGACAACTAAAGCAATTTTTTTGCAGGACGCTTTTTGTAATACAAGGTATTGGGGAATCTGTTGTACCATCAAGGGATGGGAGACAAGAAACAAACTGGCCAGTGTCCCCTGCTTTCGCTCGTACCAGTTAATGAAACTGTCACTGACCGACTGCAAAAGATTCTGGATTTGCAAAATCCTTTCCGGAGCCAGAAGATGCTCTAAACTCGCCAGCAGTTTGCGCGTCTCAGCCAATCGCAGAGCAGTTCGCTGCCAGGACCTGTAATCAGCTTTCTCCCCTGGTTGGTCGTTTTTTAAAAGGCATACCAGCTTTTCCAGCTTTCGTTCCCTGACAGCATCGTGGTCATCCAGGATTCCGCATACAACCCACTGGGGTAAAGATTCGCGCACCTCAAATCTTACCGGTTTCAAGTACCCCTCGGCAAAAAGATTATCAAGAAACACCCTGATCTCAGGATCGCCAAAGGGCAGACCAGCATAGCTTCTTCCTGCCGCGGTTTGTTCCAGAAAAACAGACCAATGCTCCTGCAAAAAAGCATAAAAGGCCTCCTGCTCGGAAACTATCTCCCGCAGCGGCCAGTTGATAACACCATGTACTTGCTTGATTTCCTTCACCAGTTCATCCAGCAAGCAATTGGGGATTTGCCGACCGCGATAGTGCAAAGAGAGCAGCCAGCGAAGTACTCCGGCGGTAGAGTTAAAAACCACCGGGCTCACATTAAAAACATGCTGTAGAACAAATTCCTTAGTCCCCTTCTCTCCCAAAAAATGATTGACCTGCTGATCATATGCCTCTTTGAGGTTTACCAGGTCATCCCGTGCAAGCCCTCGGATTACTCTTGGATCCAACAGTTCAAATTGATTGGCCAAACTTAGGTCAAAAAGCAGGGCACCCTGGTAGATGTCAAAGGGTACATCTTCAAACGATTGATTGCCCAGGCGAAGCAACAGTTTTCTGCTGGTATGACGATATCGGGCTTCCCAGGCATGGCGAAGGTAAAGAGGATCCTTAAATTCCAGTACGTCAAAGCCCGCATCCTGGATCTCCTCCAGCAAATGCTCCTCTAAAAGAAGCCTGTCGGGATCCCTGACTAGGACTACCTTTGCTTTTGATTCTCTGATATCTTTAATTACCCCACCAGGCCAATCCATTTTTTCTTCACTCCGGTCTTTATTCATCCAACTGGGAAAGGGCATTTCGATAGTACATCAACACTCCAAAATCTTCTTGGAGAAAAGACTCCGGCAGCCGTCTGGCAGTATCCACAATAGTCCGGTAGTCCCGCCTGCCCCAGGCTTCCTTAAACCCTGCCCGAATAGCTTCGGAACGGAACTGATTGAGCTTTCCGCTGGACTCCAGATACTGACGAAACTCTTTGAGGAGGGCTTTTTCCCTCAATTTTTCCATATCTGACTGTTTTTCCGGCCTAGGAATATACCATTTCCCCTCTTCATTTTGTAAAAAGTTTTCCTTTAAAAGATCTAATAATTCGGGGAGTTTTTCATAACGGACCTGCCGTAGTTCCTGCATAAAAAGAGGTTGCAGCTCCTGATGGCTCATCGGCTTTTCCTTTAATTTAGTCCAAATCCACTGGCGGGCAGACCTTTCGTCATTGAGGAAAACATGCATCTGCTCGGGCCTCCCGCACTCCAACTTCTTTTTGCGATAAGTGACAGCCTGCTCCGGCAGGAAATACATGTCATCCTCCTCTTCGAAGCGGTGGTATAACCCGGCGTAATAATCATGAGCGCTGATCGGAACAGGGATTCCCTTTTGGACATAAAAGGCCACCATGCGGTCATAAAGTGTGGTTTTCTGTCTTTCCACCACAGGCTCCAACCGACCGTCCTTTTCCACAAAAACCGGTAGGTTTTTGAGGTGCTGGCGTGTAAACTCCCAGACTCCTGTCTCCTTTGCCGACTTTTCCTCAAAATTGGCCAAGAAATGCTGCCTGGGTTTGTAGGCGGAGATCACTAGGTTGCTTTTTACCGCCTGGGTGCTGGTCACCTGTTTGAAGCTTCCCTGTTTTTTATCAAGCTGTCGGATATCAGCGATCACAAACCCCGCACTGGTGATCGCCTCCATGATGGCGTTCCAGACAGAGTTTTTTGAATTGTGGAAAACCATGGTCATCCAGCGGCCAGGTTTTAAGATACGATACATCTCCCTCAGACAACGCTCCATCAGGTGTTGATAATCCATCAACTCTTTCCCCTGTACAGAGTTGACGATAGCCTCTGTTCGGTTGTTGGTAAATACCTTAAGCCATGCCTCCCAGAGAAAGTTCAATTCAGAGTACATTAAGTTGCTGCCGAAGGGTGGGTCTGTGAAGATGTAGTCGATAGAATTGTTGAGTATACCACATAAATCACTTGAAGAATTGGTAGAAACTAAATACTTTTTATCAATTCCATGCCCCCAATTAATTTTGGCTATATCTCTTATTTTCCTTTCCAAAAGCTTCCTTGCTGAGTTTTCAGTAAAAAGTGACGGTATAAATAACGTCCCACTAATATTACCCATTTTTCTATCTAATGTAAATTTATACATCTTAGAAGTTCGAATAAGTGAGGATGTAAACCATAGCATTAGCAGACCTAATTTACTGCATTCTATCTTATCGTGTATCATAGACAAGTATACTAAGTTCCTCTTCGTATAAAAATGATGCACATGCGTTACTCCATGCGACTTTTGAGGCTGCTGTGTGTTATATCCCTCCGGCATCCGATCAGTGGGGAACCACCAGGGTATCTCCATCTCTTCTATACGCTGCAACAGATCCAGATCCCATTGATCAGGCTTTTTTTCATACCTCTTTGAGCCCACAGTGTAGTTGATCAAAACCGGTACCTGCCGCGCCATCTGGATCGCTTTTCCCAGTGCGTTATCGAACACCATCTCCCAAGCCCTCTCCAGGTTACGCTTTTCGAGGACCACCCCACATGAAGGGCAGGGAAAACGATTGCGCACCTTGCCAGCCTCTTGGTCTACCGCCACCTCCCAGAAAATCATCTCAACACCACAATCCGGGCAGGTAAAAACATCTGACCATACGGTATAGTTGATCTTCCCTAGAACAGGTTTTCCATCGGAATTTTTTTGCACCTTGCCATCAACCACATGCCTGGTTTCGTACATCCATCCCAGTTCCGCTTCTACCTCGGCGATAATGCGCTGGGCCTCCTGCTCAAACTCCCCTATATCTACCGGATTGTTGTAATTATAGGCAATAAATGTTGCTGCAGGTGAGAGATCCCCAAGTATTGCCCGTCTCGCCCCCCATTTTACTCCGGGCATCTCCCGTTCCACCTGGAGCTTAAACTCGGGATCAGGGCTGCCGCAAAGCTGCGCAGCTACACCGGTCATTCCGGTGCCACAGAACCCATCAAAAACCAGATCACCCGGCTCTGTATAGTGCAGGATGTAGCGCATAATCGCCCGGTGAGGAACCTTGGTATGATAGGAATGGGCATTATAAATGGGGTCATTTTTACCCTCAGAAACATCTGAAGCAAAAGGTTCCCTGTGATAATCATCAGTAACTGCATCAAATGGCTTGCCATAGCGATCAATAAAGTCCTGCAAATATGGATTGGGACAGGCGGTATAATACGGCGGATCAGATAAATTGATGATATCCTCATCCCTACCTAAGGGGAACCCCTCAAGCCTCCGTACCTGATCCAGTTTTGCAGTTGTAAGCTTATTCTTATCGTTTTTTTTCACAATTTCCTTCTCAGTGTCTATTAGCTTTGACTGTTTACTCACCCGCTTACGCCCTTTCTATTCTATAATAATCCTTACCTTCTCCCGGTCATGACCACGTAAAACTTTATCTAGATAATTGGCAAACCGGCGTTTTATCTCTTCCACCGTACAGGGACCACCATCCCCGCTTAGAACACCTTTTAATTCGTTTACGGAAAAAGTCACCCTATCTAACCCCTGGAAAAGCAACTGCATACCCTGAATAAAATCCTCGCTTATCTCACCGGGCAGCTTTTTCCTGGCCTGGAACTCTTTCACCACCCGCTTTTGTTCTGTTTCCAGAAGTTCAAAACTAGATATAACACCGGGATCAGCTAAAAAATCTAGCATAATGCGGCACCAGTTGCCCAGCATGTTGTCAAGCTCTAGGTCCAACTGAGAGAGCACCAAAGCCACCGCTGGAAACTCCCACTCCTCTGCCGGCCGGAAATGGCAGTGTGGGCAAATTGCCTGCACCTCCAACTCCGCCTTTGTCAGGTCTGGACAAGAGATAAGAGACCGCACCTTATTCAAAAGTCCCTGGTACTGATTAACGGGCAGATATTTGATCTCACTTAAGCATTTGAGGACTTTGAAACGGCGATCCTGCAGATATCTTGCCCTTCTCTCCTCCTCTCTCCTGTTCAGCCGTCTCTTCCCGTGCAGATGAATGTACTCCTCAATATACCTCTTTTTCAGGTCTTTGGCTCTCCTCGACATCTCCTGGCGAAAAGAGCTGGACAAAAGCTTACTGCGGTCGTTGATTCCCCTCTGATAATCATCTTTAAAATCTTGGAGTTCCTGTACTAATGGATGATCAACAGGGAGAACAGCCTCCGCAGTCATCAGGTATGCCCCATAAGAACCAAGCTCCCGTGCGAGCAAAACAATTTTATCAATATCCTGAAGCTTTTTTTGGATATCCAGTTGGTGGGCAATATCAGCCTCCTGATAAGGGAATTGTTTCAGTCTTCCAACAGAATTATAGGGCCTAAGGCTTTCCAAAAATGATTTATACTCAGCTGCAAGCTTCTTGTACCCATTCTGTACCTCACCACTGATCAGGTTTTTCCCCCAACAGGGCAGACCCCCATTTATCTCTTCCTGGAGGTAAAGCACCTGTTTGGCAGTACGCAAAGCAACTTCCTGGATTCTCCTGACTGCTTCTTCACGGGTAGACTCATTTTTGATCAAGCCGGGTGGAAGACCTAGCAGAACAAGAAGTTTTTCCAGAGCTGGAATATTTAATGTTGGCGGTGTTTTGTAGTACCTGAAATTAACCAACTCGTCGAGACTGATGCGGGTAATGTCGACCAGATTGCTGGCATTGATCTCCCGGCCCGCAAGGTTAAGAACGATATCACCCCTGTATACCAGAGCAGCCAGTACCACAACAACAAACTCCGGCTCCAATTTAAAGAATCTATCCCGCTCAGCGCGGTCAGGCCCTTTGATGATCTCCTCCCTGTTCACCACCTGATTGCCGCCCTTTTCTTTCAAAATGCCAAGAAAGTGCTTGGAGTAACGGCTCTTTTCAGGAACAATTTCTTCCCCATCGAGCAACTGCAACCCCTCCAACACCTGCGCACCGAGCCTGCTCTGCCCAGTTGCCAGGTATTTAATGGCCTCTTCGATACTGGGTTTCAAGTTCTGACGTGTCAACAGCACGGGGAAAGATGGATAGTCGGGATACTCCCCTGCAAAATAACCGCTCAAGCAAAAGCTAGCCACCTGATCGATTATTTCCTTAAAAGAACCACCTCTCTTCCCCTGCAGTCTTTCCGCAAGCGGTTTTTTGCTGCCTTGATATTTGACCATAAAGGCGTTTGATATATTCTCTAACAGGTATGAAGAGAGATCGCTCAGATACTCCTCACCCTTCTCTCTATAAATAGGGCGGTCCGGTGTGGGGGCGATTTTCAACATCTCCATCGCACCACCGAAGAGTTTGAGTTTCTCAATAAATTCCGGCGACCGCTCTTTAAGATAGAAAAACACTTCATCGGGCCGCTCCTCATCAGTGAATGGCGGTGGATCAAAGGGCTGCAGGAAATAAATATAGTAGTCCTGTGGCGGTTGCGCTGTTGACCTTTCATTGGGTGCCCCAAAAAAGAGGTATCCGGTTCTGGTAACCTTCTTTTCTTGCCATACAAGATCATACTCCCAAATAGAAACCCCAGAAACATAGGTCTCATCAGAACACTGCATCACCCGGCGCAAAAGCGCAAAATAGTACTGGTCTAGCATGTAGTCGCTCAGGTCCTCAGCCCGCTCGGCAATCAAAACATCCGGGTCCTCCCCACCCTCCACCTCGATAAAGTACTGATGGTTTTCTTTGTTATAACCAATGAATTTCCCACTAGTGAGCCGACGCATCTCCTCCAGAAGAGTATTAATTGTAATCACCAGGAAGTCCGAATTCTGTTCTGGTAGTCCAGGAATAAGCAGGCCTATCCCCTCTTTGATCTCTTCAGGTGCCAAACCCATTCTGACATTGATTTCACCTGTAGTAAGGCGGTGGACACTCAAAGCGCTAAGGATCCTCAGACTGCTCTCTCTGGAGACAGGATTTTGAACCCCTGTGCGGAGCTTTTCCTCAACAACATTTGCGGCATCGATCACCCTTTTTACATCAGGATCTGTCCTTAAAGCGGGGTTATCCTTAATAAAGCTCCAATATGAATCAAAAGAAACCAGGCCGGGGTCATCATCCGGCACATCTTGGTCCAACAACTTCCTGATGTGCAGGCTGATCGTTTTTAAGATCTCTCTCTTTTCCGCAATATAGACCCTTTCAAAAACCTCAAGGTAAGCCGGGTGCACTGGGTATAGACTGACAAATTCATGCATATTAGCTGCCATACGCTCAAAAAAGCCTGTAAATTTCTCAAGATGCCGCTTAATCATAGCGCGCTGTGTTTCACTTTTCTTAAGCAACCTCTGCTCTACAACATAAGCCACGTCCTCCCTGGCAATCTTCACCTGTTCAAAACGGTCTCGCACACGGCGCAGCGATTCGGCAACAAACTGAAACTTGGGGTTATCGAAGAGTGATTCCTGCACCCCTGCTACCACACGGATACGGGTACTTTTACACACCTCCGCAAGTTCACGCAGAAAGCCTAAATCAAGTACCAAGTTGAAATCCTTTCTGCTGTGCAGGTAATCCAGCAGTTCGTCTATAGCAATGAGTAACCCCTGCTCTGGATAAACCGAATGAAAGGCCTCCATCATCTCATAAAGACAATCTTTGTTGTTGGTAATCTCTGAGGCCGGGGGAAAGCGGTACTCCACGCCGATTCTCGCTAGGAAACGCTCTAGATTAGAGCAGATAATGGAGCGAAGGTCATTGGTAACGGCCCCGATCTCCAGTCTGAGTACCCGAAACTGCCCGGCAATATCATGCATATTCTCTTTAACCAACTCATTGGTAAGATGAGGGAGCAGGGCGCTGTCTTCGGCAACAGAGGTAAGTACAGACAAAAGGTGCGATTTCCCTGTACCGTAGTTCCCCACTACAAGTATGCCTTTGTTATCACGAGGGTAGTGGAACTGCAGTTGAGGGATGATCACCTCTACGATTACCTCAGCCATGCGCTCTGAGATAACATAGGTCTTGACAAGCTGTGAGGCATAATCAGTGTCCTCTGAACTTATTAACTGAATTACAGTTTCTACAGGTTCAAACTGGATAAGATCGCTGTATTTCAATATCTTTCTCCCCCTTGATTTATTAAACACACCACCGTATCCACTTTTTCATAACAGCGGTATTCCGGGTGGTGCGGCTCGCCATAAACTAATTTATTTCTGCTAAAAACACCGGGCCATCTGACAATGAGCACCTTATTCCTGCTGTGCTGCAAAAGTATACGCAGAGGATCAAGCTGCAAATCCCTTTGAAAAAAAATTTCTGCGTGATCGATAGCCACCAGATCACCTTCCGCACCTCGTATAATTTGTGCAAAGAGGTCCTGGATCTCCAAGGTGCGGAAGCGCGGCTCAACCTCCAACAGAGAATGACTGAGCAGCAACCCGAGATTAACAGGTGTTATACCCAGGGCAGTCATTAACCCATTCCAACCCTCTGCTTCCGGGGTGTTGCTTTCCCTCTGTAGCCTCTCTCTGCTATTTGCATGGTTGCGTTGTTCCTCTCCCCGTATTAAAGTTGTGGGGATTTGTTCACCCAGATCCGATAAGATGCCAGGTATAGCTAGAATCAGCTTAAAATAACGCGATTGCGCTGCCATTATGGCTTCTTGGATATCATCTGTTAACAGGCACACATAACAACACCCCACTGTCCCTGTTATCAAAAAACTTAAGCCAAGGAGCCCAACCAAGTACCCAAATGTACACGGGCTTTCCCTATTATCAAAAAAGCCTTTACCAGAACGCCTACTTGCAACAGTAGGGACTGTTGCTCTCGGCAACTCTAGCTAACTAATATCCCCGGCTTCATACAACTATTCCGCTGTCGACGGCAAATCAGGCAACTCTAGTTAATGATAAACCCTTGTTCTATCCCCAACACGACAGATAAAAAACGCCAAGAGCATTTCAGCAATATGAAGATGATCTATTACTAATTCTCTCTTATAACGATATTTTCCTTTACCAACAGCCTTTTGGTATCTTAATGCCAGAATTAAAATCATTGTTCTTTGCCCTATCCATTACAATCAGACCGAAAACCGGGTCCACCTGGCACTCGCGAAAAAAATAGACAATAATTGCAAACACTGTTACACTATTTAAATAAAAAACTATAACAGCAAAAAGTTCCAAACCACGGCAGCACTTGGTTATCAGCTGCCCTACTTAAATACTCCTAGTTGTTCTAAGCGGGAGGTTTCAAGGAGGTGAAG
>DULM01000073.1 GCA_012840405.1 Syntrophomonadaceae bacterium
CTGCTGCATGGAAAAACAAGAGGATATACTTTTTGTGGAATCTTCCATCAGTTTAAAGCAACTGGGAGAGGTAATTCAACTGGTTGGGGAGATACCTTATTTTGTAGAAAAAAATGTTCGGATTAAAAGGGTCTGGAAATTACCTTATGGCCTGACCAATTTTAACTTTGGGATAGCTGTTAACGGCGAAAAGTATGCGCTTAGGATTGCAGCTCCGGGAAGCTGGGAGTATATCGATCGGGTTGCTGAGAAGCATGCAGCTACGTTAATGGCTGATATCGGAGTCAGTCCAAAGGTCTATTATTATGATGAGAAGAGGGGTGATCAGGTTTGTGAATATATTGATGGCAAAACCCTTCATAAACCTGATTTCCGTGACCCTGAAATTGTAAGAATGGCAGCACGGCTTTTCCACAAATTCCATAACTGTGGTAAAGAATTTATTGCTGATTTCAATCCATTTATAGTTAAAGGGGAATATCTCCAAATCATAACAGCAAAAAACGTGAAAATGTATGAAGAACATGATCTGATTTGGGATAAGGTAGCTGAAATTGAAGAGATCTTTAAAATCAATCCTCCGAGGAGCGTTCCCTGTCACAATGATCCCCTTGCAGAGAACTGGATGTTGGATGAGCGGGGTTTGTGGCTGATTGACTGGGAATATGGCGGTATGAACGATCCGTTCTTTGATTTAGGGGATTTTATATCAGAGGTTGAACTAATCCCTGAAGTTGAAAAAGTTTTTATTGAGGAATACTTTGGCGAGAAGCTTTCCTGGGAGGACTACGGAAGACTGGTCATTGGAAAGTATATGTGTAATGCTCTTTGGGAGCTGTGGTCCCTAGTTCAAATAGCAAATGATAAACCATTTGATGAGTACTGGGAATTTGGATTGTCTAAAGTTAAAAAAGCCATGAAATTAATGGAGTCCCCGGTTTTTGATAAGTGTCTCCAGGCTGTGCGAGAAGGTTGGGAGGATCCTGTCTGGTTGGATGAAGATCTTTTAGGCAGCGTAAGTATTGTTGCTGTGTAAACTGAAGCAGTTAAAAGGGATAAAAAAAGACGGCCTGTTTTCCCTTAAGGAGGTTAATGGTAACAAAGCGGAGAACAACTACTTTGTGCACCAGCGGGAGGAATGTGGTTGCACACTCCTCGGATGGTAAACAAAGTAGTTCATCTCCGCTTAAGGCACCAGAATTAGTATATTTTACTCATTGCCAAAGGTGGTGGCAGAGTAAATCGAATAGCATGTTAGTTAAGGCTGATCCTGACGGTTGTTACCAGATTCCTTTGGATAATGATGATTGGCAAATATTAGAAGGGATTGCTGCAAACCTCCAGCTTATTGCTGATGTTGCACAATGTGATGTGTTCATCGATTGCCCAACTGATGATCCCGATGTTGCAATAGTGGTTGCTGAAGCGAAACCGCGCACAAGCAAAAGCTTATACAAAGGAAGAGTTTCTGGACAGCGGGCGATCAGATTCAACGAACCGGGAGTGCTCGAGGCATTAGAAAAAGGCGAACCAACTGTAGGCACAAGAGCTGTTTCACAGGAGGGTGTTTTTATCAGCCAAAATGTTGTACCAATTTTTAATGCTAAGAAAAAAGTAATCGGAGTCTTGATCAGGGAAATAGATATCAGCGAAGCAATGAAAAAAGAAATGCAGGTACAGCTACTCGAAGAAACAACAGAAATGCTGACTGAGAATTTACTGCGGGTGGCAATAGAAAGCGGCACTTTGCCAGGGGCACTTCATGATGGTCTGCTGGTGGTCAATAAGGATGGAGTTATCGTTTATGTTAACCCATCTGCTTTACGCCTGGCGGATGTGATCATCTCTTCGGAAAAGGCGACTCTGCAGCCGGAAGGTAATTACATCGCCGAAACTGAACTTCGTGACATAGTTCTGGTACAGGACCAAGATGGCAGTATGCGCTTCAGCGAGGAATACCGCAGCTGTGAATACTCGGTTGGTGAACGGATTGTCAATGTTTCCTGGGTTCCTTTATTAAGCAAGGGATTTGTTGGAGGTATTGTATTAATCAGAGATATTACTGATGTGCGTAAAAAAGAAAAGGAACTGATGGTCAAAAGCGCTGTAATCCGGGAAATCCATCACCGGGTAAAGAACAGCCTCCAAAACATTGCCAGTATTCTGCGGCTGCAGATGCGGCGAGAAGAAAGTAGAACCGTCAGAGAAGCGCTGGGGGTTTGCATCAACCGTATTCTGTCTATCGCTTCGGTGCATGAACTGCTTTCTCAAAGTGGTTTAGAAACGGTAGATTTGCACCAGATTCTCCGGATGACTGTAGAAAGAATTGTTCAAGTTGAGAATGAATTGTGTGATTGTGATGTGGAAATCAGCCTGTTTGGGGATTCCATCAACATTCCAGCCTACTATGCCTCGAATATAGCTTTGGTAGTCTGTGAGCTTGTACAGAATGCCATGAGGCACGGTTTCAGAGGCAGCAACAAGGATCAGGGCAAGATCGTGATCTATACTAAGCAACAGGGCAGTTCCTTCGAACTACAGGTGGTCGATAATGGAGTGGGGTTGCCGGCGAATTTTGATTTTAAAGCAAGCAGGAAAAAACAACTGGGAATTCAATTGGTGGATGTATTAGTAAGGGAAAGCTTAAAGGGTACTTTTCAAATCGGTAATGGGCTGGAGGGAGGTGTACGCAGTACCATTACTTTTGATATTGACAGGGTCAACACGGAGAGGATATAGTTAAATTAGACAGTTGAATGCGGGAGGGAGGCTATTTAGAAGCTAAGTGAATAAAAGTGACCGGCTAGCGCGGCTAAAAGTGATGGTCGCTGATGATGAACCCATAACCCGCATGGACATTAAGGAAATACTCCAGGAAAACGGTTACAATGTTGTAATCGAAGCAGGTGATGGCCTGGCAGCAGTGGAGCTTGCCGAAGCCTATCGCCCTGACTTAATACTGATGGATATCAGGATGCCTAAGATGAACGGCATTGAGGCAGCAGCAGTTATAACAAAAAGTCTTGAGTGTGCAATTATTTTCCTAACAGCCTACAGCGACCTCTCGTTGGTTGAAGAAGCAAAGCGAATCCCCAATGTTGTGGGGTACATAGTTAAACCGGTTAATGAAGATGAAATACTGCCGGCCGTAGAGATCGGATTATCATGTTTTTTAAGAATGAAAAACTTAGAGAAAGAAAGAGAAAAATATAAAGACAGTCTTGAGGCACGCAAGATCATCGAAAAAGCAAAAGGGCTTTTGATGCAGAAATACGGTTGGAGTGAAGACTTCGCTTATAAAAAACTGCGGCGGCTGAGTATGGATCAGAGAAAACCGATGAAAGAAGTTGCCGAAGCTATTATCTATACAAACTTACTTTAGTTGAATAATTTACAAAAAAAGATTTTAGGAGAGTCAATGAAGTCTCTCCAAAGCTCAATGTAGAGCTTGGGAGAGACTTTTTATTTTTGCAGATTGGGGTGGGCATCTAAATGGCAAGAGCAAGTGAAGGTTATGAACTCCTTAGTGTTGGCATCGATATCGGGACAACAACAACCCACCTTGTTTTCAGCAAACTCTATGTTGTTAACCTATCGGGAGGAAGTGCTGTAGCCAAATTTGAGATAGTATCACGGGAGATAAGCTATGAATCGCCGGTTTATTTTACCCCTTTAATCGATGAAACCAAACTGGATATCGGCAAACTGCAGGAGATTGTTGCAAAAGAGTATGCAGCTGCCGGAATTGAACCCAGTGATGTTAAGTCAGGAGCGGTAATTATAACCGGTGAGGCTGCACGCAAAGAGAATGCTGAGGAAGTTGCGAAGGTCCTAGAGGGTTTAGCAGGAGACTTTGTGGTTGCAGTGGCAGGGCCTGATCTGGAATCGATTCTTGCAGGCCAAGGCTCAGGGGCTCAGCGTATATCACGGAGGGAAGGGATCACTGTAGCCAATCTCGATATAGGTGGAGGCACAACAAACATCGCTGTTTTTAAGTGTGGCGAGATTTGGGATACAGCTACTTTTCATATTGGTGGCAGGCTTTTTACCTTTAATCCTTTTTCCTTAGAAGTAAAATCTGTGACAACGGTTGGAGCTTCTTACGCTGCTCAGCTTGGACTATCCATAGAAAAGGGGCGCCCGCTAAACCCAAAAGATGTTGAAGTTTTTTGTCAAGGGCTGGTGGATGTCCTTGATGAGGTGATAGACCGGAGAAACCTTAGCGCTCTATCGAAAATTGGTTTGATTCGAGGTCCTTTAAGGCGTGATTATCAAATCGATGCTTTGCTCTTTTCCGGAGGAGTTGGGCACTTTATCTATGAGAATGAAATCAAGGATTTTTTCAGCTATGGAGATTACGGACCTTATCTGGCACAGTCCATCAAAAACCGTTCCGTGGCACTGAAAAAGCATCGAATCCTCCAACCGGATCACACTTTACGGGCAACAGTGATCGGGGCCGGAGTCTATAGCATGAAGTTAAGTGGAAGCACGATTTATGTGAAGGAAAAAGACTTTCTTCCTTTGCGCAATATACCGGTGGCTCAAACTTTTTTGGAAGAGGATGATGATGTCCAGAGCATTAGGCAAAAACTCCAGAGGGCAGTGGCACCATTTAAGGAAAACTACTCTGTTATTGCTCTTGCTGTTAACGGCTGGAGGCAGCCTAAGCTCGAGGGGATTAAGCAGTTGGCAACTGCTATAGCCAGTATCAGGGAAAATGGAATTGGTTCTCCCTTAATTGTGATTTCAGAGGGGAATTACGGGAAGGTGCTCGGGTACCTGCTCGAAGACCGGCTGCAGAAAGGAGAAGACCTGATTTGTCTTGATGAAATTAAGCTTGGTGGAGGTGATTTCATAGATATTGGAAATCCTTTACATATAGGTAATGTTATCCCAGTGATCGTCAAAACATTGGTGTTTTCTAACTAAAGGGGGTTGGGCTATTGCCATGAAATACTCTGCAAGGGTTAGAGGTGAAACTTTTGAATTCCCCTCACTCAAAGAGATTTTTGCAAAAGCCAATGAGGAAAAGTCGGGAGATATGCTTGCCGGTATAGCTGCTTCTTCTGCTGCTGAAAGGATTGCTGCCAAAAGGATTCTCTCTGAAACTACCCTTGAGGAGCTATACAACAATCCATTGATTTCACCTGACGAGGACGAAGTGAGCAGGGTCATTTATGAAAGTGTGCGCATGCCTATCTACAACCAGATCAAAAACTGGACAGTTGCCGAATTGCGGGAGTATCTTCTCGCAGACACAACCACAAGTGAGGATATCAGCTACATCAGACATGGCCTTACCAGTGAGATGATTGCTGCGGTATGCAAAATAATGAGCAATCTCGATCTCATTTATGCGGCATCGAAAGCAGTTGTTATTACACATTGCAACAACACTCTCGGTATCAAAGGCACACTGAACGCCAGGCTTCAACCGAACCATCCCACTGATGATGTGGAGGGTATTCTTTGGTCAATACGTGAAGGCCTATCTTACGGAGTGGGAGATGCTGTGATCGGGATCAATCCGGTTAATGATAGTGTTGCCAGTGTTTCCCGCCTGATGGAAGCCACCCATGAAATGATCACTGAATTTAGCATTCCAACCCAGAACTGCGTGTTAGCCCATATTACTACACAAATGGAGGCTGTCCGCAAAGGAGCACCGGTCAGTGTGTTCTTCCAGAGTATAGCCGGAACTGAAAAAGGGAACAAGGCTTTCGGTATCAGTGTAGCTCTGCTTGATGAGGCCCATGAAGTAATCAAAAAGCACAGCACATCAGCAGGCCCCAATTTAATGTATTTTGAAACAGGACAGGGGTCTGAGCTTTCCAGTGATGCCCATGAAGGGGTTGATCAGTTGACACTGGAAGCCCGGTGCTACGGACTGGCCAAGCGCTATAATCCCTTGCTGGTAAACACAGTGGTAGGTTTCATTGGCCCGGAGTACCTCTATGATTCACGGCAGGTAATCAGGGCGGGCCTTGAAGATCACTTTATGGGTAAGCTTACTGGAGTGCCTATGGGCTGTGATGCCTGCTACACCAATCACATGAAAGCTGACCAAAAGGACATCGAGAACCTGGCAATTCTCCTTACTGCTGCTAATTGCAATTATTTTATTGGAGTGCCAATGGGTGACGATGTCATGCTTAACTATCAGTGTACAAGTTATCATGATGTAGCTACTCTCCGTCAGTTGCTTGGTCTCAGGCCAGCTCCAGAGTTTGAATGCTGGCTGGAAGAAATGGGACTGATGAAAGATGGAATGCTTACCGAACGAGCTGGTGATCCAAGAGTTTTTGTAAAGGGGGGCATTGCTGGCAATGGATGAGAGACAGATTGCAGCTCTGGTTGATGAGATAATCCGCGAACTTGAAGGGCAGAACGGAGCAGGGCGAAGTTCACGGGCAGATGATGATACCCAAATTAAAGCTAGTGAAGCAGTCAGAGGTGGGCGCTGCCTTGTTAAAGGTGCCCACGAATATGGTAACCTGAAAGACATAATCAAAGCCTCAACTTCAGCACGCTTAGGAGTAGGGCGCTGCGGCCCGCGACCACTTACTGACGCATTACTGTCCTTTCAGGAGGACCATGCTGCTGCTCAGGATGCCATTTTCCTTAGGGTAAACGAGGAATTTGTGAACCGTCTCGGCCTCACCTATTTAAAAAGCCGTGTAAGCGATATTAATGAGCATCTAACACGGCCTGACCTGGGAAGGCGGCTTAATGAGGAGTCTGAACATATCCTGCGGACAAAAGGGGTAAAAAACCCTCAGGTACAGTTGATTGTAGCAGATGGATTAAGTTCCACTGCGATAGAGAGCAATGCTCCTGAACTCCTTCCTTTCCTGCAGCAGGGCTTGGAAAGGGCAGGGTTGACTGTTGGAACGCCGGTTTTTGTGGAATTTGGTAGGGTTGGGGTTATGGACCACATTGGTGAAATTGTAAACGCAGAATCTGCAATTCTTCTGATCGGTGAACGCCCAGGTTTGGCCACTGCTGAAAGCATGAGCGCATATCTTGAGTATGAACCCCGGCTAGGGAAAACCGATGCCAACCGGATAGTGGTCTCCAATATCCATAAGGGCGGATTAGTTCCGGCCGAGGCTGGAGCTGAGATCCTAGAGCTTATTCAGAAGATCTTAAGGGAGAAACAGAGCGGTGTAGGTGCGAAACTCGATTGAGTTCCATCTTCAGGAGGTGAGAGGTATGAGTTTACAGGCAATCAAACCCAAAGTGCTCAGTGTGAAAATCATTCCCAATGTATATCCTGACCTTGCTAAGGAATTAGATTTTAAGCCCCACCATAGAAGCATTGGCATGCTTACCTGTGATATTGATGATGCAGGTTATACTGCGATTGATGAGGCAACCAAAAAGGCTGATGTGGAAGTTGTTTATGCAAAATCCTTCTATGCCGGTGCAGCTCACTCTTCTGGTCCACTGTCGGGAGAATTCATCGGCATTCTTGCCGGACCAAACCCTGCAGAGGTGCAAAGTGGCCTTAATGCTGCTATTCAATGTCTTGAAGAAGAGGCCTGGTTTTACGCTGCAGATCCCGAAGGAAAGATCGCTTTCTATCCTCATGTGATCTCCCGAACCGGTAGTTATCTTTCCAAGGTCTGCGGCATACCAGAGGGAACACCGATAGCTTACTTAATTGCTCCACCGATAGAGGCAATGTATGCTCTTGATTTAGCTTTAAAAGCAGCTGAGGTTAAGCTTTGTGTGTTTTATGGACCGCCTACTGAAACTAATTTTGCTGGAGGGCTGTTGGCGGGAACTCAAAGCGCTTGCCGTGCTGCTGCACGTGCTTTTCAGGAAGGTGTACTATACGTAGCTCGGAATCCTTTGAAATATTAGGAGGTAGGGTAGGGTGGGCATCGATAAGGATTTAATTTCCAGACAGCAGGCGCGGGACCTAGCAGTAAAGGCTAGAGATGCACAGGCAGTTTGGGCTCAAGCATCTCAAGAACAGGTGGATCGGGTAGTTGAAGCTGCAGTTAAAGCGGGCGCTGCCGCAGCTCAGCAACTTGCTGAAATGGCTGTTGCAGAAACCCAAATGGGTATTGTTCAGGATAAAACAGTGAAAAACCTCCTGGCAACAAAAATTCTCGGAGAGCATATCCGGGAAATGAGAACTGTTGGGGTCATCAAAGAGGACCAAAAGAAAAAAGTTTTTGAGATCGCGGAACCAATTGGGGTGATCGCTGGAATCACACCCACCACTAATCCAACTTCAACTGTTCTCTACAAAGCGATCATTGCTTTAAAGTCAAGGAATGCAATTGTTTTTTCACCACACCCCAGAGCAGTCAAATGCAGTTGGGAGGCCGCCAGGATTGTTCACGAGGCGGCAGTTAAAGCAGGAGCACCTGAAGGGATCATCGGTTGTATTGATACCCCCACTATGGAAGGAACCAAGGAATTAATGACCCATCCGGCTGTCAGCTTTACTCTGGCTACTGGAGGGACAAATCTGGTGCGCTCTGCTTACAGTTCTGGAAAACCGGCTATCGGAGTAGGCCCAGGTAATGTGCCGGCTTATATTGAACGAACTGCAGATGTGGAAAAAGCGGTTCGCTACATAATTCTGAGCAAGACCTTTGATAATGGAACGGTCTGTGCTTCTGAGCAGCATATAGTCACCGAGCGTGTGATTGAAGCTAAAGTTATAGATGCGCTGAAAAAGCACGGAGGCTATTTTTTGAACGCAGATGAAAAGAAGAAGATTGGAGATGTGGTGTTCCGCAACGGAGCAATTAATCCTGATGTTGTTGGCCAGCCCGCCCTGAAGATTGCTGATATGGCAGGTATTAAGGTTCCAGTTGATACAAAAGTTCTTATTGCTAACCTCTCTGAAGTGGGACCCAATGAACCCCTTTCCGGCGAAAAGCTCTGTCCAGTTCTTGGATTCTATACTGTGGAAAATTGGGTGGAGGCCTGTGAACTGTCTATTGCTCTGCTTCAGTATATGGGGATGGGTCATACTTTTGCAATTCATTCACAAAATGAATCGGTTGTGAGGGAGTTTGCTTTGAAAAAGCCGATTTCCCGCATAGTTTGGAACACCCCATCAACCCATGGAGCAGTGGGCATCACCACAGGGCTGGCGCCGGCCTTAACACTGAGTTGTGGCACAATGGGAGGTAGCAGTACTGCGGATAATGTAACTCCATACCACCTTCTCAATATAAAAAGGCTTTGCCTGGGAATCAGGGAGCCTGAAGAACTTGATTTCGGTGATACAGAAGATGTATTGCAGCGCCAGGATTTAGAGAGGATTATCCGCCAGGTACTGAACCGCAGTCCGGAAAAGGATGCTAAAGAGATTGAATCTATTGTTTGGGAAACATTGAAGCGCTTACAAAAGGTTTCTCTTCAGTAACCAAAATAAATCATTAATTTAACAAATGGAGGGAGTGTAAAAATGGTTTCTTTAATTGCGTTGGGGATGATCGAAACGAGAGGCCTTGTGGCTGCTATTGAAGCTGCTGATGCAATGTGCAAAGCTGCTGATGTTACCCTCATTGGTCGTGACCTATCGAGCGGAGGGTTAGTGGCGGTCATGGTGCGCGGTGATGTTGGTGCAGTTAAAGCTGCAGTAGATGCTGGTGCGGCAGCTGCTGAGAGAGTAGGAGAGTTGGTAGCTGTTCATGTAATTCCGCGCCCTCACGGTGAAGTAGAGTATATCCTTCCGCGTGCCGGTGCTCAGAATAAAGGGAAAAAGTAAGGAGATGAGCAGTATTGGGTGTGCTTACTGAAATAGAACTGCGTGACCGGGTGAAGCGAGAGGGGCACATTGATGCTATTACTGTTGATCCAAATACCCTAATCACTCCGGCAGCTGCCCAGTACGCTCGGGAACAAGGGATCAAGATCATTTATGGAGATCGAAACAAAGGGCTTTCCAAAGAACAGCTCAAAGGTCAAAAAAAACCGGAGCATTACACTCATCTTGATCATAAAAACCTTGTTCCGAAAACTCATCCTCGCATCAAGCTCAGAGGGATGCTAGATTTACTTCAGGCTCTTATTATTAAGGCTCAAGTAACTGCAAAAATGGAAGGGATGATGAAACTAGTAGGTGATCTGGAGCAACTGCTGGCCTATACCCGCCAGTTACTGCGTAATGAGTTGACTGGAGAGGAAATTCCGGAATTAAAACTCTTCGGCCTTTCCGAGGAGGAGATACACGAATATTCACACCATCCCTTTAAAAAAATCGGTGTCAACCACATAATTCCCAGTCACCACATGGGGCAGATAATTGCAGAACTCAACTACCTGCGCACAGTGGTACGACAGGTGGAATTAGCTGCTTGTGATGTTTATCTGAATAACGACGGAACAGTGGAAAGGGAAGACATCATTAGGGCTCTCAACCGCCTGAGCAGTGCAGTCTATGTAATGGAATGTATGGTTGTGGCTGGGCATTATCACAGCCGTACTGAAAAGCAGGATTGAACTGAGCTGCAAAGGAAAGACAAAATTTACAGAAAGCGGTGATCCTGATTGATCGATATTGACCGCGTTAATCAATATGTCAGTCGGTTTGCTGAATTTATAGAAAACAAAACAGCACTCGGGGGAGCTAAGCAGTACTTTGCCGGGGTTGATTTAGGGACCTCATATATGGCTGTAGTAGTTGTTGATGAGCATGGTAATCCCGCAGCTGGGGCGCTCCGCTATGCTGAAGTGGTCAGGGACGGGTTGGTGGTTGATTATGTTGGTGCTGTGCGAATCGTAAAAGAACTGAAAAAGGAAATTGAAGAGCTGTTGGATGCTGAATTGGAAGCAGCTGCAGTGGCTTATCCTCCTGGCAGTGGGGGGAGGAACAGGGATGCCTTTGGCTATGTTGCCGAAGGTGCAGGGTTTGAATGTGTCCGGGATTTGGATGAACCGACAGCAGCCAACTTGGTTCTACAAGTGGACAACGGAGCTATTGTCGATATCGGCGGTGGGACCACCGGGATAGCTGTTATCAAAGATGGGGAAGTTGTTTATACCGGCGACCAGCCTACAGGGGGAACACACTTCTCCTTGGTGATTGCAGGTGCTTATAAGATACCTTTTGCTGAGGCTGAGGAACGAAAAAAAGACCCTTCTTTACAGAAAGAACTGTTTCCTGTGGTTAAGCCGGTCATGGAAAAGATCTCACTGATCATAGAAAAGGAATGCCAAAAGTCCGGACAATCAATAGAAGAGATCTACCTCTGCGGCGGCACAAGTGCTTTCAATAGGATAGAAAAAGTAATTGCCAATAGAATAGGTTCTTCCGTTGTCAAGGCCGATTATCCCTGGTTGGTTACCCCAGCTGGAATCGCTTTGGCCTGTAGGGAGGCAGTTTTAAATGGTTACCAGGGAAATGATTGAGGAAATAATCAGCAGGGTTCTGGAGAAATTGAACAGCCAACGGACTTTACTGTTGGTTTTAACTACTGAGGGAGTAAAAGGATTGGACCCACTTTTATTTGCCAAAACCCTGCAGGGACTTCAGTCATTATATGGGCTGAGAGCTATAGTTTCCAGAAGTGTTGACGATAAAATCAGGCACATTCTTATGGATTTCGGGGCGGAGGTTGTCGAGGAGAGCGATTGTGAATCCCGGGGGAGCGTTGCTTGCAGCGCGGAAGCTGTAATCGTTCCGGCAGCAGATCAGGATACCCTGGCGCGGATAGCATTGGGGTTGCTGGACCGGACTGTTTCTAAAGTGGTGTTTGAAACTCTCTATGAAGGAAAAAAGGTTATTCTCTGCCCTGATGGGCTGCTGTCAAAACCCGGTATTCCTCAAGGACTGCGCTGTTTTATTGAAGAGTATCTAAAAAAAGTGCGCGGTATTGGTTGTCTAATCTCTACCCTGGAAGATGTAAAGACGGCTTTATGCAGCGAATGTGTATGTGAATCAGTTGATAGTAAAAGCGATGCAGAAAAGTGTGAAGAAGAAATATTTTGCAAAAAGCTGCTGACTGCTGAGGATATCAACAGAATACCGCACAATGTGAAAAGTCTGGTTTTGAGAACTGGAGTTTTAGTAACACCACTTGCTCGGGATCAACTTCGCATTCGGGGCATTGAAGTGGTCTTTAGGAAAGGAGAGAAGCGTGGATAATGTTTTTGGCAAGAGTAGTGGGAAATATTTGGTCAACTAAAAAAAACGAGGACCTAGTTGGGTTAAAACTGTTGATCGTGCAGCCCATTGATCACCAGGGATCTCCATATGGAAACCCGATCATAGTCACTGATCAGGTTGGTGCCGGAATAGGTGAGGATGTCATTGTTACTCAGGGAAGTTCAGCTCGCAAAACCATACCGGGGAAAGAGACTCCTGTAGATGCGTCGGTGGTTGGCATAGTGGATAGTATTGAACTGGAGCGCTCTGGCTTGTTTCGGGAGGGCAGTGACAAATCATGAGTGAAACAGCTTCTCTTCTTGTGGAAAAAGTACAGCTTGCGGGGGTTGTAGGTGCCGGTGGTGCAGGTTTCCCTACACATATTAAATACCAGGGGCAGGCAGAGCATGTGATTATTAATGGTGCTGAGTGTGAACCTCTGCTCTGGGTCGATAAGGAGATCATGCGCCTCAGGGCTGCTCAAGTGCTCAGTGCTCTTCGTACAGTGATGGAAGCTTTAGAAGCTAAAAATGGAGTAATTGTGATCAAAAGAAAGTACCAGGATATTGTTGACACTCTGGAAAAGGCTTGTTCCAGGTTCCAGGTAGACCTTAAGCTCATTGATGATTATTACCCTGCAGGTGATGAACATGTACTGATTCATGAGGTAACCGGAGAACCTCTCCCTCCAGGAGTAATACCAGCACAGAGAAAAATTATCGTAAACAATGTTGAAACAATGCTCAATGTCAATAATGCTCTCCAGGGTGAGCCGGTAATCGAAAAGTGGGTAACAGTGACCGGAGCAGTTGCGAAGCCAGCTACCTTTATAGTGCCTTTAGGCACACCAATCAAACTGCTGATTGAAGCTGCAGGTGGAGTTACCGAAGCCGATTATACAGTGATCAGCGGTGGCCCTATGATGGGGAGTATCATTAACCCCGAAGCTCCAGTAACAAAGACCACCAAAGCTATCCTGGTATTTCCCAGTAGGCTTCCTGTGAGTGTTCGCTGCAGCACCGACCTTGCTGATATACTTCGCCTTGCAAAAAGATTTTGTATTCAGTGCTCATTCTGTACGGAACTGTGTCCTCGCTATTTGCTGGGACATCCCTTAGAACCGCATCGCATCATGAGAGCGTTCGCGTACAGCAGTGATCTTACTCTAGATGTTTTTCGACTGGCCTATCTCTGCTGTGAATGTGGAGTCTGTTCTGTAATTGCTTGTCCGATGGGGATTTCACCTATGCATGTGAACAAGTGGTTGAAAAAAGAGCTTTCACAGAAAGGGTTGCGTTACGAAAGAGGAAAGGAGCAAAAAGGACCCCGTGCTGACAGAAACATGAGGCTTATCCCCTCTAAACATGTACTTCGCCGGCTGGGGATCAGCAGTTATGATCATTACGCTGGTTATAGAAAATTTGATAGTTCTAAGGTGCAGGGAGTTCGCTTGCTTCTTAAGCAGCATGTAGGCAATCCGGCAGTTCCTAAGGTGCGGACCGGTGATCAAGTAAAAAAAGGAGATTTGATTGCTGAAGTGAGCGAAGGGATTGGGGCTTCTCTTCATGCGTCTATCAGTGGTGTGGTGAAGGATGTAACATCAGATATGATTGTGATTAGGGCTGAGAAGCAATCAGCTGCAAGGGGTGTATAAAAGATGATCACTGCTATTGGACTTGTAGAGTTTCAGAGTATAGCTAAAGGTATCGAAGGGGCAGACGCTATGGTTAAAGCTGGGCGGGTTGAATTGGTTTTGGCAAGACCTATCTGCCCAGGCAAATATATTGCTTTGGTAGAAGGTGATGTGGCTGCTGTTAAAGCTGCGGTGGAAGCTGGAATTACTTATGGGGAAGATACTGTAGTGGACACTTTTGTTATACCCAACATCCATCCCCTTGTTTTGAGAGGGATATATGGTCAGTTTGAGTTCGATCAGGTAGATGCCTTGGGTATCATTGAAACCTTTAGTGTGGCTTCACTTATTGAGGCTGCAGATGCTGCGGTGAAAGCTGCTGAGGTGAGGCCCTTGGAAGTTCGACTAGCTGTAGGAGTGGGTGGAAAGTCATATGTAGTGCTTACTGGGGATGTGGCAGCTTGTGAGTCGGCGGTAAGTGCTGGTGCAGATGTGGCAGCAAACCGAGGGCTGTTAGTGAAGGATGTGGTCATTCCCGGGCCTGTTGCGGAAATTAAGCAGGGAGCTTTCTAGTTTACTGAGTAAGGAGGTTTTGAGTTGGGAGTTCTTACAGAGGTAAGATTGCGGGGCCTTCTTTCAAAGGGTAAAAAGGAGGTGTTATTAGAAAAAGGAACGATTATTACCCCTGCAGCCCGTGATTTCGCTCGCGAAGCAGGTATTGAGTTGATATTTGGCAATAAACAAAAAAAAGAAGAAGCAAAAGAAGTGGATGATAGTTCACCGGAAATCCAGCCAGATGAGTGTGAGTCTAAGAATTGCCAAGATTTCCAACATGATCAACTGATTGCAAAAGTTGCTGAAATAACAAGGCAGAAACTAGGTGAGAACTCTGTAGCAGATGAAGTGATCACAAAGGTTGTAGCTGCCCTGATGAAGTGCCAGCAGTTTTTCAGCCGCTGTGATTTGTTGGCAAGGTCATCGGGTGGGAAAGGAGTAGATGTGACTCTGCCTTCTGGGGGGCAATGCGCATTAGGCTTAATTTCTCTGGCGCGAGGTGAATCATGGCAACTGTTGCAAAAATCTCTGCTGCTTGTGGCTACTGGGAAAGTAGAGATTTTGCCTGATAGACAGATGATGGCTGCCGGCGATGGGTGTCAGCTTGATGCTGGCTGCCAGGTCCAGGCATTGGATGATTCTACATTCTTCTGTATTCAATAAATAACGATTTATCAATAAGAGAATTAAATTTGGGAGGGAGAACACTTGAATAGAGAACGAATTGCTTTAGGGATGATTGAAACACGAGGAGAGGTGCCTGCTATTGAAGCTGCAGACGCTATGGTAAAAGCTGCTGATGTCCATTTAATTGGAAAAGTGATTATTGGTGGAGGGCTTGTCTCAGTTATGGTGAGAGGAGATGTTGGTGCAGTCAAGGCAGCTGTAGATGCCGGTGCGGCCGCCGCTCAACGGGTAGGAGAATTAATAGCTGTGCATGTTATTCCTCGTCCCCATCCAGATGTGGAAATGATTCTTCCTTCTATTGAGGAAATTGAAGAGAAAAAGTAAAAACCTAAATCTGGACAGATTATGGTGACCAATAATGATTAATGCCAGGGAAGGCCAACGAAGTCCTTCCTTATGCACAATTTTTTTAGAGTTTCTAATGGTTTAGGGGTTAAGTTCTGCAGTATTTTGGTTATGTGGAGATGAGCAAGCCCAATGTCTGCTTTAAACCGGTGACGGAGAAGTACCGGGAGATGGGTAGACCAAAAAAGTGAAGAAAATTATGTTATTGTTAAAAGAAGATATTACAAAAAGATTTCTAGAGGATAATAGAGGAAAGATGAGAATTATGAGAGAATTATTAATTAGATTTTGTTTTTCAAGTGTTAATGGTGATGAGAGATAGTTCTTAAATATAGTAATCCAACTATAATACTATATATAATAGTATTAGTAGGTAAAGCATCTATTTTTTTCACATTCTGGATTACGCAAGGAAATATTTTTTAATACTTGTTGTTTTGTAAGATACTGTCTGTAGATCTGAGATATGCTAAGCTGCTGGGAGAGGATTGACAGCATGGACCATACCCTATCTAATCTGGATCGTATTTTACAGAAGGCTGGAACAAGGTCTCTCACGCGAAAGGATGTTGAATATCTTTTAAAAATAGATACGAGTGACCAGCTTGAACTTCTTTTCGAAGCAGCCCGCCATCTGCGAGATAGATATTTCGGAAAAAAGATCTTTCTTTACGGTTTTGTTTACTTTTCTACCTTTTGCCGCAATGACTGTGCTTTTTGTTATTACAGGAGATCGAACGACCGCAGTTACCGCTATCGCAAGAGCGCAGATGAGGTTATCGCTGCGGCCGAAAGGCTTGCTGAATCCGGTGTGCATTTGATCGATCTTACTTCAGGGGAAGACCCGCTGATGTACCAAGATGACAATTGTCATAGTTTTCTTATTGATCTGATTGAAGGGGTCAAAAAGCACACAGGCCTCAGTATCATGGTGTCCCCTGGGGTTGTTGCAGATGATGTTTTACAGGCTTTTGTATCTGCAGGAGCAGATTGGTATGCCTGCTACCAGGAGACCTATAACCGGGAGTTGTTCCGAAATCTGCGTCTTCACCAGGATTATGACCTGCGTTACATTACCAAAAAGCAGGCATTAAACAGAGGCCTTCTGGTTGAGGAGGGAATCCTTTGTGGAGTGGGTGAAACTGTCAGTGACCTTGCTTTCTCCTTTGAGATGATGAAGGAGTTGGGAGCCCATCAAGTGAGGGTGATGAGTTTTGTTCCCCAACAAGGAACCCCAATGGAAGGAAGGTCTACTCCCTCCCGCCTTAATGAATTAAAGATAATTGCTGTGCTGCGTCTCCTTTTCCCAGACAGATTGATCCCTGCTTCCTTAGATGTTGATGGAATTACCGGTTTGCGGTCACGGATTGAGGCAGGGGCTAATGTGGTCACATCAATTATTCCTCCTTCTTTGGGCCTGGCAGGGGTAGCTCAAAGCAAAAAGGATATTGATGCTGGATTCCGAACAGTCCAGGGTGTTTTGCCGGAGTTAGACAGAATGGGACTCAGAGCTGCCAGCAGGGAGGATTATGCTGCTTGGGTACTGGCGGAGCGGGGAAAATTAAGGTACAGATCAGGTAAAATTGCAGGGGTATGTCAATGAGGCTCTTAGTTGTCGGTGGAAAACTGCAGGGAGTAGAGGCTGCATATCTGGCGAAAAAGGCCGGTATGGATGTCTATTTGGTGGACAGGAATGCCCAACCACCTGCACTGGGGCTGTGCACTTCTTTTCGGCAACTGGATGTACTAAAAGAGCGGGATGCTTTTCTCGAACTGTGCCGGGATGTGGATCTGATTCTTCCTGCTGTTGAAGATCTGCATGTTCTCAATACATTAGCTGAGCTTTCCCAACAGCTTGGAGTTCCTCTGGCCTGGGACCGGCAGGCTTATGAAATCAGTTCATCAAAGAAAAAAAGTGATGCTCTTTTTGCACAGCATGGAATTCCTGCTCCCCATTACTGGCCGGAGTGTGGACTCCCTGTTATCGCCAAACCCGTGGATGCCAGCGGCAGCAGGGGTGTATGCAAAATAACCACAGAAGAGGAATTGCGTGTTTTTTTGGAAAGGAGGGATACTGCCGGGGAAGACTATATTATCCAGGAATTTTTGGAGGGTAAATCATATTCAATTGAGGTAATGGGGTGCCGCGGCAGTTATATGCCACTACAGGTGACTGACCTGGAAATGGATGAAGTATACGACTGCAGGAGGGTGGTAGCCCCCACAGATCTGGACAAGCAGATGGTTGAGCAATTCAGGGAAATAGCGATTAAAATTGCCAGGCTGGTCAATCTTACCGGAATAATGGATGTAGAAGTTATCGAACACAATGGTACCCTCAAAGTATTAGAGATCGATGCACGGTTGCCCAGTCAGACACCAACAGCAGTCTATCGTTCCACAGGGACCAATATGCTGGAACTGCTGGCAGACATTTATATAAGAGGAGAGTTGTCTGCACCGGAGATCACTCCTCGTAGAGCTGTGATTTACGAACATATTCTAGTTGCTGCTAATGAGATCCAATTCCTCGGTGAACACATCATGGCTGATGCAGGGACTCTAGTGCACACAGCTGACTTTTTTGGTGCTGATGAGGCATTGACCAATTATATCCCTGGGAGAAAGAGTTGGGTGGCAACACTGATCATCACTGCTGATAGCAGCAATGATCTTTGGGAGAAACGAAACAGAGTGATAGCCAGAATCAAAGAGGAATGCTGTTCTGCCGATTAAGCTGTCATTGGAAAGATGGAATACCAACGATGTATTTACCACAGGGAGGCGGAGAAGCTGAGCAAAGCTAAGAAAAGGTATTACAGGAAAAGGGTCGACTTTTTCCTGCTGGTAAACAAAATTAAACTCTGGCCATCACGCAGTGGTATTCTGCACGGTATCAGGAGGATCAGCAAAAAAGGCGGCTATGCGGAGATAACTACCCACTGCGGGCACACTTTCTTGATCAAACTGTCAAAAAACAGCCGGGCTGCTAGGTGGCTGCGCAACAAATGGTTTTTTCAGGAGTGCCGTGGCTGCCGTATACCCTCCTGGAAGCTTGAAAAGTTTGCTTCCACACAGTTTGCACAGCACTATGGTTCCACACTGGAAGATGGTGAGAGCCAATGTTTGTGAGCATTTAATTGCGGACAGAGTACAACTGCTAATGACAACTTTAATAAGGAGACGGCTAGAGGGTAGAGGGAGAGGAGATGGCGTTTTTCAATAAGAAAAAAGTCTAAAATGAAGATAATTATGATAAAACAAAAGGATATTGTCGATTATTATAGAATAAAATAAGAACATCGAACTTGTACTTTATTTGCGCATGTCTTGGCAGGGGATGAAATAATATCTGTTGAACCATACCAGCTTATTTCATTTGTGTTTAAAAGCGCTCTAGAGGAGCGTTAATAAAAAGGAGGTATGGTGATGGTAAAAGATAGCAGTTTGGGAATGAATAAGCAAGCTCAAACAGATGTGGAGCCATTTGTTCTGGTAAAACCTGATGGCAGAATTATTTCATGTAATGAGGCTTTTGTAGAACTATTAGGATACGACCAAGATGAGCTAAAAGAGTTACGGTGGGATATTGATTTGACACCTCCAGAATGGGTGGATGGCCAAAAAGAGGTTATGAATAATATTGCTATCACAGATCATCCTAATATGTATGTCAAAGAATATATTCGCAAGGATGGGACCCGGATCGCAGTAGAACAGTTGATCAATGCTATCAAAGACCGCAGAGGTGAAGTACAGTATTTTTATATATTTGTCAGAGAGATTAAAGACAAAAATGCAAAAATAGATATTCAGCGCAAGATCGAGCGGGGCTATTTTTCGCTGATGGGCCACTGGCCGGTATTTGCTTATAGGTGTGTCAATGATAAGGATTGGACAATGAAATGGATCCACGGTGATTTTAAGGAGATCACCGGTTATGATATCGAAGAAGTGATCGATAATAAAGTTATTTCCTGGGGAAGAATCACTCACCCAGATGATCTTGAGCGCACCTGGAGTGTGGCTGCGGTAGGGATGAACGAATCCCGTCCCTTCCAGCAGGAATACCGTATCATCACCAAAGACGGTAAAATAAAGTGGGTTTTGGAAATGAATATAGGTGTTGTCAACAGCAAGGGTGAGGAGTTTTTCGAAGGATTTATCACAGATATATCGATGCGTAAGCAAGCAGAGGAAGAGTTGAAATCCATTCTCATCAACTGCCATAAGACTTTGAAAGAGCAGTATCGTTTGTGCAATAAAGTTATCTATGATCTGCAAGCTCTTGCTGATCAAGAACCCGATTCAGAAAAGATCCGACAGTGCCTTAAAACAATGCTGTGCATTCAATCCAGAACCTGTCGCTTGATTGACAGTGTTTATATAGATTTTGATGGATTAAACAAACTGGCACAGGAAATCGAGTTCATCTTTGATGGCAAGAGCTATTATTATCCTAAAATTACGACTATTTTTTCAGACCGTCGATGAGAATATCGAGTACTTTATTTAGTGTTTCGGGTGAAATTCCGCTCTCTTTGGCCTTTTGTGTAAGTTTTAGATAGGGCATGCTGTCAGCTGACAGGATCATTTCCATAATCTCTGGCGGCATGTCAGGCAGCACTTCAGTTGGCAGTGATGCATCATCAATTTTGAAGTAATTGACATCAACGCGAAGTGCTTTGGCCAGTTTGCTCAGGACTTTATTGGATACTTCTTTGCGCTTACCGGTTTCAATAAGCAGGATGTAAGACCGGGAAACCCCAGATAGTTTTGACAATTCTTCAGCTGTCAAGTCACGAATTTTACGCATATTTCTCAGTTTTGTACCTAGTTTTGTCGTCATTAACCACACTCCCAGTTCTTATTATTATAGAAACTACTTATATTTTCGAACTATAAAGTGATCTAAAGAGTCTCGTAGATACTAGAGTCTGATAAACAATAAGCAATAGACAAAGTTATAATAATACTATTATTATATTAATGCAAGCCACTAAATAGAAATAGTTTCAGTGAGAAATATTAAGCATAATATGGAAAATATGATAAAAAGAAGGACAAAAAGCTGGCAGACAGCAAGAGAAAGAGAAAAACTCCAGATATTGCCGCTACCTTGAGATTTTGTTGGTTGCGATCATATTATTACTCAGTGTACTATTTTGCAAAAAAATATGTTGAAAATGTTTCTATAAGAAGCTATAATAAACATAGAAATTTTTTTACCCATTAATATTACTATATGTAATAAATTTACTCATAATTTCCAATAATGTTACTGATAGTATATAAAATTATATATTCAGCATATCAACCTACTCCTATTTTTGGCAGCAGCATTTCTTTCCTTAAAACAGCAGCTATTCATCACAGTTTTTTTTAAGACAAATCAGACATCTTACCAGATAAAACACCACCCATCATGCACTTATTGTGTCACTATAACCGCATTTAATCTAATTTTCATATAGAACAAGCTTGAGATATGAAAAAGATTAGTCTATCAAAGCTATCCTCCGTTGAATTTTCTCTCAATAAATAAGGCCTGGCTTTACTTTTATCAGTATCAGTTTGTCACATTTCTAATTATGAAAGGGGTGATTGCTAAAGCAGGTTAAGTGTTAGTGGCAGGTATCGGTATTTAGTCTGTGGATCCATCATGTTTATTTAAAGGAGTGGAGGCTAACTTGGATTATAGTAAGATGCAGCAATTGAGGGATTTGGATTCAGGCAGTACACTTGAGCTGCTGAATCAGTGCAAGAATCTGTACAAAACAGCTGCTGAGTTGACGGAAACCCTTGACCAGGTGTTTTTGCACAAACAGCTCAAAGAGATTATTGAGTGTTACTATGATCTCGGTAGGGTAAAAGAGGTTTATGAAATTTTCGGTGGATATGTCAATCGGAGTTTTGGCGTCATCACTGAAAAAGATGGAACAGAGCATACAGTTTTTGTAAGAAAGTATAAAAAAGAGATACAAGAAAAAGAAATTCTGTTGGAACACAGTATGATTCAACATGCCAAGGATAATGGTTTTGATATAGCCGCTGGATTGTATGCTGCAAAAGATGGAAAAACCTATGTGAAAATAACTGAGGGAACAGGCGAAAACGCCCATGATTGGTATTTTGCTGTGTATGAGTATCTGGAGGGTGAGGATAAGTACACCTGGGTTGATAATGAATTGACTGATAAGGAATATGCCAGTTGTGGTGAACTTATAGCTGAACTACATAATGCGGTCAGAGATTTTGATCCAGGTGAACTGGAAAGGGTTGAACCCAAGATCCTCGAACTGTTGAGGATACTCCCTGATACCTTTAATGAATGGGCTGCACTGGATATAAAAAATAGTTTCCATGATTATTATGTCAAAAACCTGCCTAGGATCCTAGAAGTCACCAACTCAATTGTCATCCCAGAAGAAGACCAGGCAAAACTCCTTTTGAATCCCATCCATTGTGACTATCATCCAGGGAATTTGAAGTTTGTAGATGAAAAAGCTGTAGGTATCTTCGATTTTGACTGGTCAAAAATCGATATCAGAGTCTTTGAGCTCGGTTTGTCTCTGGTCTACTTCTGTTCTTCTTGGTTAGCAGAAACGGATGGGATCCTGTATCTTGACCGGTGTAAGATATTCCTGGAGGCTTACCAGAGGAAGTTGAAGGAACTGGGAGGTCTCCCTCCGCTGAACGAAACTGAACTGCGCTACATGCCTGAAATGCTCAACGCCGGTAATATCTATCTTATCTTCTGGTGTCTGCGGTCCTATTATGATGATTTGAGCCTTAACGTTTATGAGTATCTGGCTTATCTGTCGCACCAAGTGAAATGCATGAACTGGGTGGAAGAGCACCGGGAAGAGATCATGGAGATGGTCAGAAATCTCTAGGACTGTTATATCCAAAACAATTAAAGGAGGATTTATATGGCGGTCAATAGTGCTGTAAGGGCAAAACAGATGCTGGAAGCACGTGAGTTGTCCCACGCCAAAAAGGGAATTGGCTGGGGGTTGCTATCTGGTGCAACCTGGGGTCTTGACGGAGTTATTTTAGGTATAGGCACAGCTATGGCTCCTTTTACAGGCGGTGCATCTCTTTATGCAGCACCACTAGCTGGGGCTGCTTTGCACGACGGTTTTGCCGGATTTTTCTTGTTCTTCTACAACCTCTTTACAGGCAAGTGGCGGGAGTATATCCGCACTTTAGCCACTAAACCGGGTCTGATCGTCTGTCTGGCTGCACTTTTCGGGGGGCCAATTGGGATGGCAGGATATGTGCTGGGGATTAACATGGCAGGAGCATCATATGCACTCCCAATCACCGCCATGTATCCGGCGATCGGAGCAATTATGGCAGTTTTTATTCTCAAAGAGAGGATCAGTTGGCGAACATGGTTGGGTATTGTTCTTTGTATTACAGGTGCAATCATCGTAGGATACGCCCCACCTGAGGGAAGTTCCCCCTATTTCCATTTAGGAATCGGGCTTTCGCTGTTAGCATGCTTGGGTTGGGGTATGGAAGGTGTGCTCTCCACATATGGAATGGATATGGTTGATCCCGATATCGCGATCGGTATTAGGGAAGCAACTTCTTTTGTGGTCTACTTTGTAGCAATATTGCCTCTTGCAGCTGGCCTTCCAATTTTCTTTGCTGCATTTGGAGCAAAGTCACTTTGGATTGTGGCTTTGGCAGGATTTTTTGGCGGCCTTTCTTACCTGGCCTGGTACCGGGCTCTGAATATGACCGGTGTTGGCCGTGCCATGACCTTTAACATCTCCTATGCTCTGTGGGGTGTGTTTTTTGGCTGGTTGATCACAAAAACCCCGGTCACACCGGCACTGCTCGGTGGAGCTCTGTTGATCTTCTGCGGTACTGTTCTGGCGACAACTAACCCGAGAGAGCTCTTGAACCTAAGGAAAAGGTAAGAGTAAAAGGAGGATGTGCTCATGAAACTGCCGATGAGGTTCCGGATTATACACCTTGTGTCACAGCATGACAAAATTAGTGACAAAGAAGTAGTGGAAGCGCTGCGGGATGAATACGGTGATGAAGGCCAGTATAGGAAGTCAATCATTGATACTCACCTGATGTCTCTCAGGGCAGTAGGGATTATTGAAAATACAGGAGTCACTCTGGACGAGAATGACGATCTGGTACAGCACTTTTCGATCACTGACTATGGCAGGGATTTGTTGGACAAGTATCTCCCCAGTCAGTGGAAATAGTGAAATGATCATATAATCAATTCTATTTATCCCGGCGGCGTTGGCAATAGTACAAATGGATGCTGTTCTTCCGTGATAATAAACAAAGTTGAAGCCATGTCGCCGGGATAAAGACTCATTCAGAAAGGATGAAGACAATGTATCAGTTTGCAAGCTACTTTTCTCGAGAAGAAGTAGAGCGTGTGCATGAGGCATCCCTAGAAATATTGGAAAATACCGGGATGTATGTTCGCAATGAAAAGGCCCGGCAGATTTTTGCCAAGGGCGGCTGTCAGGTAGATAACCAGACTACACTTGTAAAGTTTCCGCGCAAAGTTGTTGAAGAGTGCAGGAAGTCTTTTGTGCCAAAATATAAATTTACCGCCCAGGACCCTGATTTTGATGTCACTCTGCCAGATGACAGGCCAATTATTGTCACAGGCAGTTCAGCGCCGAATATTATTGACCCCAAAACTGGAGAAGAGAGAAGGGCTACATCAACAGACATTGCTAATATTGCTCACTTGATCAACGAACTTCCCGGATTTGATGTCTTTTCTATTTCCACACTGGCAGATGATGCTCCAGAGGGGCAGTTCAGCCTTTCCAGGTTTTATCCAGCTCTGAAAAACTGTAAAAAACCGGTCCGCAGCAATACCCCCAATATCCGGGATCTGGAAATGGTATTGGAATTAGGAGAACTGATCGCCGGCAGCAAGGAAGCATATATGGAGCGTCCCTTCATTAATCACCATTACTGCCCGGTGGTTTCTCCCCTAACCTTTGATGTGGAATCTACAGAGGCAGTAATTTACCTGACGGAAAAAGGCCTGCCTGTTTATGGAACTATTGTGCCGAATGCCGGTATGACCTCACCGATGACTCTGATGGGCACACTGGTGGTGGGTAATGCGGAGTTTCTGGCCCTGAGCACACTGATCCAGTTGATTCGCCCTGGCGCACCGATGATCTATGCAGTTCTTTCCACTGTTGCAGATATGCGTACAGGTGCCTATGTACCCGGAGCCATAGAAACAGGGATACTCCAGATGGCCCATACAGAGATGGCGCGGTTCTATAATGTTCCTTCAGGAGGCTATATTGGACTTACCAACTCCCACTGCAATGATGCCCAGTCAGGATATGAAACCGGTATGAACACTATGCTTGCTCTCATGGCGGGAGCGGATCTCTTTAATATGGGCGGTCTGCTAGGCAGTTTGATGGCCTTTGACTATGGCAAGGCTTACACTGATAACGAGATCGCTATGATGCTGAAGCGTGCGCGCAGGGGCATGGAGTTCAGCGAAGAAAACCTCTGCCTAGACCTGATTAAAGAGGTTGGCCCTGGAGGCAGTTATATGGACAAACTGCATACTGTCAAACACATGCGCAAGACACCCTATCTCTCCAATCTAGCATACCGTAAGTTAAGGGACCAGTGGATTGCAGAAGGGAGCACTGATACTCAGACCAGGGCATTGGAAGAGGCTATTAAAATTCTCAAGCAGGAGAATCCAGCACGCTTTCCAGAAGAATTGGATGCTAAGATTCGCAGCCATTTCCCTGGGTTGGTACCAGGAGATGCCATCTTTTAATATAGCAAAAGGATATGGTGGTCAAGGGCTTGTCTCTGCGACCACCTTCCCCTTTTTTGTATATTAATTTTGTGTAATTAAATAAAGATCTAGAAAGGAAGCGATTAATTTGAGTATCAAGGATATATATGCAGCTGTATTGGAATTTGACAGCGATCAGGTAGTGAAGTTGGTGAAAGAAGAGATCAGCCGGGGAACAGAAATCCCTGTAATATTAAATGATGGTTTGATCAGTGCTATGGATGAGGTCGGTAGACTGTTCAGTGCGGGGGATCTCTTTGTTCCTGAGATGCTGCTTGCGGCTCAGGCTATGAAAGCAGGGTTAGATCAACTGAAACCCTATATGAAGCAAGAGGATAGCCGTACAAAGGGAACTATTGTTATCGGCACAGTGAAAGGTGACCTCCATGATATTGGCAAAAATTTGGTGGCTATGATGATGGAGGGCGCAGGCTTTGAGGTCATTGATCTAGGTATTGATGTAGATACAGAGAAATTCATTCAAGCAGCTGAGGAGCACAAGGCAGATATAATTTGTATGTCAGCACTGCTTACTACCACAATGCCAGAAATGAAGGTTGTCGTCGATACCCTCAAAGAGAGAGGGCTCAACTATAAGACTATGGTTGGCGGTGCCCCGGTAAGCCAGGAATTTGCCGATCAGATCGGAGCAGATGGCTACAGCCCGGATGCTCC
>DULM01000074.1 GCA_012840405.1 Syntrophomonadaceae bacterium
CAACAAACTGAGGCTATTGAGGTTAATTTAAAGGTGATCCAGTGATCAAGTGGATCAGATTCAAAAGATCATGGGTGGATCACTTTCACTGATCAACTGGATCAGTTTCGAGTTGACGTTCGCAATTTATGACCACCGCATGGAAAAGGTCGGTAATGAATGGGAAAAGGAAATCAGGATCGAAAAGGAGGGACAGTTCAACTTCTGTTTTAAGGATAGTGCAAATAACTGGGACAACAATAATGGTCTCAACTGGAGTTATACAATTAAAGGCAGATGATAAATAGATGTAAGAAGAGGGGTAGCTTAACCCCTCTTTATTCTTAATGAAGTGATTTTTTATAATCTTCGGGACTGTTCAAACCCAAAATCCTGCGCAGTTCCTGCTGTTGGCTTTCATCTACCAGTTCATCTATTGACAGAGTGTACTCGGCAACTTTTTCCGATATATAAACCGGTGCTCCGGTTCTGAGAGCCAGAGCAATGGCATCGCTGGGCCGGGCATCTAAAACAAGTTCTCCAGAGATGGTTCGGAGATATAATTCAGCATAATAAGTGCCATCGTGAAAATCGTTGATCAATACTTTTTGAATTGAAGCGCCGAGACTTTCGATAATGGTTTTCGTCAGGTCATGGGTCATCGGTCTCGGGGTAAGAACCCCCTGTAATGCCATAGCGATAGATTGCGCCTCTAAAGGCCCTATCCAAATGGGAAGAGCCCGGTCTTTATTTTCATCAACTAACAAAATTACAGGGCTGAGAGTGAGATCAAAGGCGATCTCCTTTACATGAACGGGAATCATTTTTAGCCTCCTTCCACACAAAATTTTTATTTTACCAGAGGGAGCGGTCTAAGGTTCGGTACTGGATCGCTTCAGCAATATGCATCTCTTCTATTGTATCTGAACCGGAAAGATCTGCTATCGTGCGAGCTATTTTGATGATCCGGTCATAGGCTCTCATACTCAGATTTAATTTATGAAAAGCCTGGTATAGTAATTCTTGCACATTTTTGTCCAAAGGGCAATATTTCCTCAGTTGATGATTCTGCATTTCAGCATTATTATTGATCCCGCTGTTTAAAAATCGCTTCTTTTGTCTTTCCCATGCTTTAATTACTCTTTTCTCGATCTCTTTAGATGATTCCTCTTCTGTGTCATTTTTTAAATCTTTTAATTCTATTCTAGGAACCTCAACATGGAGGTCAATACGGTCAAGGATTGGGCCAGATACCCTGCTGCGGTAGCGCTGTATCTGATATGGTGTGCAGGTACACTCTTTGAAATGATCACCATAATAACCACAAGGGCAAGGATTCATACTTGCAGCAAGAATAAATCTTGCCGGAAAGGTAAAGGCGCCTGATGCTCTGGTCACTGTGACAACACCTTCTTCTAAGGGTTGGCGTAAAGCCTCCAATACATCCCGGTGAAATTCAGGCAGTTCGTCGAGAAAGAGCACACCATGGGTGGCAAAACTTACCTCACCAGGGCGGGGGATCCTTCCTCCACCAATAATGCTCACTGCAGAGGCGCTGTGGTGGGGTGTGCGAAAAGGTCTTTCAGTTATTACAGGGTGATCTTTGGGGAGTAGGCCTGCTATACTGTAAATCCTGGTGACCTCCAGGCACTCATCCCAGCTTAGCGGTGGGAGAATAGAGGGCAGGCACCTTGCTAACAGTGTTTTGCCTGTACCTGGAGGCCCAATCAACAATATATTATGTCCTCCGGCCGCGGCAATTTCCAGAGCACGTTTGGCCTTATGCTGGCCTTTCACATCAGCAAAATCATATTGCTTGACAGTGCGTGAAGGTTCTAATTTAAACTCCGGGAGGTCTGCAGCTGCAGTTAACTCTATTTCATCTTTAAGATAGCTGATTATATCTTTTAAATGCCCTACCCCTTTTGCTTTAATTCCTTTGATCAGTGCTGCCTCTTCAAGGTTGCTATGGGGGACAATAAATATACTATCTGGGTGCTCCTGAGCAATGCTGCCTGCCATGGAAAGGATGCCGGGTACAGGACAGATGGTACCGTCAAGGGAGAGTTCGCCAACGTAGAAATGCTGGGGGATTTTTCTATAAGGCAGTTGTCCTGTTGCTGACAGAATGCCTACGGCAATAGGCAGGTCAAACAAAGACCCCTCTTTGCGCAGATCTGCCGGGGCCAAATTGACTGTGATCCTTTTGATAGGGAACTCAAACCCCGCGTTTCTGATCGCTCCCCGCACCCGCTCTGCTGCTTCCCTAACTGCCGTATCTGGCAGTCCCACAATATTAAAAGCAGGCAGGCCACGGGATACATCCACCTCAACCCGCACATCATGAGTCTCCATTCCCAAACAGCAGCAGCTGTTAATGATACTCAGCATTGTTCGTCTCCTGAAGTTAAAGATATTAATAATTTCTTTTATTGTATGTTATTTCCTGCTGTATGGGAAAAAGTAATTGTCTGTGAGAGGGAGATAGGAAATTACCGGTGTTATAAGGAAATTAGTGATAAATTAGATGAAATGATTCTTTTATATAAATAACTATCGATCATTTTCAAAGTAAATAAGGAATAAAATAACGAATTATAGTATCATAACACTGGTGAGCATTATGAGTGATAAAAATATTATAGTGTTAATGGTCAGTATAAAATCTGCATAAATGGCCACGAAAAGTAGACCACCTACAACTAACAAAGCAGGTAAAAGAAGGTTCACTCCCTAATAGTTGCTCTAATAAGCACTACCAAATCAGA
>DULM01000075.1 GCA_012840405.1 Syntrophomonadaceae bacterium
AGTGTAGCAAGCTGTGAAGGTTGTTATGTAGATATTACAGCATATGATGCCCGTTGATCACCAAGCCAAAGCGGCAGTTGAGGAAGTTAGCTGCTCTCCGGCATAAAAGCATCTTGGTCATAAAGATCTCAAAGTATTCCATCACAGAACAGATAGAGGTGTCGATCTCCAGATGCATAACGATCTCCCGCTTATCCGGATCCGCGGTGAGGTACGATTCCCGGGCAGCAAAATTCACCCGGTCCCGGGTGGTGAAAGTGGCCTCATCTTCTTTGCGCACCCTACTGTAATGCACATTGGATTTATCCGCCAGAATAACTGCAGCTGCCACATTGCTCACTGCCACACCTGACCTCTCCTCATGGTTGCCGATGGCAGCGATCACAACCGCAATTTCCTCTGGTGGCATTCCCATACGCATCAACAGATGAAAGGCGATTAATGCACCGCTCCGCCCATGTTCATACCTGTTGACCACATTACCGATATCATGCATATAGCCGGCAATAGCGGCAAGTTCAGCATCCCGTTCAGGGTAGCCAAGCACCTTTAAAATGCGGTAGCTGAGATTGGCCACATGGCGGGCATGTTCTTCATCATGGGTAATGGCCAGCATAGTAGACAGGTACTCATGAACCTTTTTCATGAGTACCTCTACTTCCGGGTTATGCTGGACATCTTCAAGCTTAATCATTTAACATCCCCCTTTTTAGGGCGCGGTGGGCAATGTCCCTGCGGTAATGGATCCCCTCAAAGTGGATTCTCTCCACTCCGGAATATACTCTCTTCACAGCATCCTCAATAGTTGCACCAAAGCCTGTAATGCCCAGCACCCTTCCCCCGCTGGTTACCAACTTTCCATTAGAGAGAGCGGTACCAGCATGAAAAACCAATATATCTGGAGGGAGTTCATCAAGACCGGTAATCACTTTACCCTTCTCATATGCTCCCGGATAGCCGCCAGAAGCTGCTACTACACAAACGGCAGCCCTGGGGTCCCACTCCAGTTCTACCTCATCTAAGCGCTCTTCGATAACAGCATTCATCACTTCCAACAGATCTGATTTAAGACGGGGTACAACCACCTGTGTTTCGGGATCACCGAAACGGCAGTTGAACTCTAAGACATAGGGACCTTCACTGGTGACCATCAAACCGGCATAAATAACCCCCTTATATTTAATACCATCATCGGCCAATCCGTAGATAACCGGTTCCAGTATGTCTTTCACAGTTTTTTCATGGAGTTCGCTGGTATAAACAGGTGCTGGGGAATAGGCACCCATCCCCCCGGTATTGGGTCCCTCATCTCCGTCAAAAACCCGCTTATGGTCCTGGGATGCTGCCAGTGTTTTAATAGTTTTTCCATCTGTAAATGCCAGGACACTAACTTCCTCTCCCTTTAAAAGTTGCTCCACAACAACTGCTTTCCCAGCATCCCCAAAAGCCCTTTCTTCCATGATCAAACGGACAGCCTGTTCTGCCTCTGCCCTATTTTTGGCTATAATCACACCTTTACCTGCAGCCAATCCGTCAGCTTTCACCACACATGGGCCATTAAGTTCTCTTACAAACTCTAGGGCTGCAGCAGCATCATAGAAAACTCTGTATGCCGCTGTAGGGACGCCATATCTGGTCATTTTCTCCTTGGCAAAAACCTTACTTCCTTCTAAACATGCTGCTTTTGCATCAGGCCCAAAAACCTTGAGACCCCGTGATTTGAAGATGTCTACAATCCCTGCAGTAAGAGGGGCTTCTGGTCCTACTACAGTCAGATCTATCCTTTTCTCTTGCGCAAAATCAGCCAGTCCATGTAAATCCTCAGCTGCCAAGGGAACACATTCAGCATCCTGGGCAATACCTCCATTTCCAGGAGCACAGTAGATTTTATCTACATGGGAACTTTGTTTCAGCTTCCAGACCAGGGTGTGTTCCCTTCCTCCCCCACCCACAACCAGAACCTTCATCTTAATCCTCCTTGTTATTGTAGTTAGTCGTTAGTCATTTGTTTTGTTGTTATTTGCTCGGCAAATTCCTTCTCCATCTAACCACTAACGACTAACGACCTAATATTTGTCGCTGTATTGCTAGGAATAAAAAGAAACATCAGAAGGACCGCGGGAATCGCCCCCCGAGCGTAGAGATAAACGAGGAGCTGCTGCGGGGTTTTTGCTTTACGATACTTGGTTTATCCCTGCAAGCGCAGCGACTTATAAGGTTGTTACTCGTTCTTGACGAAGGAGCAGGTAACGACAGCTGAAGCTCAACAAGGATGTTGAGCTAGGCGACTCTGCGCTATTGTATCGTCATAGGAGCCGGTCAGCTGTCGTCTGCGACGAGTCTTAGAACGAGTTCAACCGAAATACGGAGCAAGCGCAGGGATAAACCGGGGTTCTACCGCGCTGAAACCGATAAGCAGAACCGTCCGCCGCTGTTTAGTGTTTGAAATGCCGCCTCCCTGTAAAAACCATAGCCATTCCTGCTGCATCCGCGGCTTTGATGACTTCCTCATCCCTGATTGAACCACCGGGCTGGATCAATGCTTTTATCCCGCTTTTGGCTGCATATTCAATGGTATCAGGGAAGGGTAAAAATCCATCAGAAGCTATCACAGCGCCATCTGCTTGCTCTCCTGCTTTTTCTAAAGCTATCCTGGCAGCAGCTACACGGCTCACCTGTCCCCCACCGATACCCAGGGTCTGCATCCCTTTTGCCACCACAATAGCATTGGAAAAAACGTGCTTAGCAACGATCCAGGAAAAGATCAGATCATCCCATTCCTCCTCAGATGGGGCCCTTTTCGTAACAACCTTGAGTTGTTGCCGCCAACTGCTCAGATCCCCCAAACTGTCCGAATCCTGCAGTAAAAATCCTCCGCTTACCTTTTTCATACTCAATTCTCTTGTTAGATCAGCAAACTCTCCTGTGCATAGAACCCGCAAATTTTTCTTTCCCCGCAGGATGGTGAGGGCCTCTTCACTATAAGCGGGGGCAATAACTGCCTCCAGGAAGGTTTCCGCCATCGCTGCCGCAGTTTCCTTATCCACCGTACGGTTGAGGCCCACAACACCGCCATAAGCAGCTATCGAATCAGCATTATAAGCCTTCCTGTAGGCATCCACCAGGGCGTTGGAGCAAGCCACACCTGATGGAGTGTTGTGTTTGATCACAACAGCAGCGGGAACCTCAAACTCTGATACAGTTGTCAGGGCAGCATCAAGGTCCAGGATATTATTAAAGGAGAGTTCCTTACCGTGAAACTGCCGGGCACTGGCTAAACCATAAGGCCTAGTTGTTCCTTCCCTGTAAAAAGCAGCCTCCTGATGAGGATTTTCACCATAGCGCAGATCACTGATCTTTACCAGGGACATTAACATCTTTGTTGGAAATTTTGTACTCTCCGCTGGTTTGATCTCCCCTTCCTCAACCCTGACAGCTGTTAAATAATTGGAAATGGCAGCATCATATTGTGCTGTATGCCAGAAGGCCTCCTGAGCCAATTTGAGCCTGGTGGACAGGCTGATCTCACCCTGGGAACGAAGCTCCTCTATAATCTGGTCATAGCGGTTGGGATTGACCACCACCGCCACTCTAGGGAAATTCTTCGCAGCAGCCCGCACCATGGTTGGGCCGCCGATATCGATCTGCTCTAGTGCTTCAGTCACCGGTAGGCCTGTCTTGGAGATAGCCCTCTGAAATGGATAAAGATTAACAACAACCAAACTGAAGGGTTCGATCCCTAATTCCTCCAGTTGAGCCATGTCCTCTGGTAAATCCCTGGCCAGGATACCAGCATGAACAGCCGGGTGCAGTGTTTTTACACGCCCCCCTAGCATCTCGGGAAAATTAGTTATCTTTTCCACATGCTGGACCTTAACCCCTGCTTCCTCAAGGGTGCGTGCTGTTCCACCTGTGGATACCAACTGAAAGCCCAGTTCTAGCAGGGCTTTTCCAAATTCAACAATCCCTTGTTTATCAGATACACTGATTATCGCTCTTTTTTTGGCCTGTTTCAAAGCTGTTGCTTCATTCACTGCGGAAAACCTCCTTTATCATATCTTTACTCTTCAACCATTCCAGCACACAGTCCCTCGGTTGCCTTGGAATTCTCCCCTCCCAATTGATGACAACTTTCCTCCCTAAGAGGCTTACTCTCCCCTCAGCCAGCAACTGCAGAGCTGCCGGGTAGGTGAGGTGCTCTTTGACCAGGATACGTTCAGCAAGGGTTTCCAGTGTATCAGTTTGATAGACCGGCACCACCGATTGCAGGATAATAGGGCCAGTATCCATTCCAGCATCAACAAAATGCACAGTACAGCCGCTGTAATGAACCCCATATTCCAATGCCTGCTTTTGCCCATTCAAACCCGGAAATGCAGGCAGCAGGGCCGGATGGATATTGACCACCCTTTGAGGAAAGGCATCTAAAAAAGTTGGGGTCAGTATTCTCATGAAACCAGCCAGAGCAACAAAATCAGGATGAAATGCAGCAACCTCCCGGGCAAGGGCAGCGTCATACTCTTCACGTCCATTGTAATCTTTCGGATTTACAAAAACAGTTGGAATATCCCTTTCCCTGGCTCTGTGAAAGGCATAAGGTTCAGGCTGATCACTAAAAACTCCTACAACCTGCATTTCTAGAGAACCGTTCTCCACTGCATCAAGGATCGCCTGGAGGTTTGTCCCCCTCCCTGAAACTAAAACAGCAAGGCGTTTATGCACTTTATTCACCCTCTCCCACATAGCGGACA
>DULM01000076.1 GCA_012840405.1 Syntrophomonadaceae bacterium
AGAAGTCAGAAGTCGGAAAAGAGATCAGCAATAAGGCAAGCCTATTATTTTGGTAGTTGGTGGTTAGTGATTGGTCATTGGAAAAAGGCTTTTGTGTTGCATGAGAAGGGATTGCCGGAACGGTGTTCCTCTAATAAGATAAGACAATAAAGCAAGCTTTGCACCGAATAGAAAGAATATATTGGAGGACCTTAGGTCACTAATATAGTTAAGATACAGCTTGGAGTTTGTTACCAAGAGAAAGGAGTAAAACCATGGATGAGTTGATGGTTATTGATACTGGTCACCTGATAGAAAAAGGGGGGGATGAATTCAGTTCTGAGATCAAAGATACCTTTAGCAGATTTCAGGATGATCTGAGGGAAAAGAGGAATCCCATTACACTTTCCTTCCTAGATGAGGAGACCATTGCTGAGCTGAAATCCATCGCTATGAAGCTGCGGGAGAAATATGAGAATATCCTGATTCTGGGGATCGGTGGTTCAGCTTTAGGGACCAAGGCAATGCTGCAGTTTTTGTATGGCTGTTATTATCAAATAGAGCAGCACAAGCCGCGCATTTTTATTTTGGATAATATAGATCCAGCTACAGTATCCCAGTTAGAGAGGATTTTGGATTTCCGCCAAACAGCTTTGGTTTATACCAGTAAATCAGGCTCAACTGCAGAGACTGCTGCTAATTTTATTTATTTCTATAACAAATACAAAGAGGTAGGCGGGAACGATCGGGACATTGTGATCATCTGCGACCCCGGAGACAATGGAATCAATCGTATTGCTAAGAGATTGGGCTGTTATCTGCTCAGGTTCCCCAAAAATCTGCAGGGGAGGTATTCGGTCATGTCCCCTGTGGGTTTTCTCCCAGCAGAACTGGCAGGGATCGACTGCCGGGGTTTTCTGGAGGGGGCAGGTGCGGTGCACAAGCTGTTGACCACAACACCCCTGGAGGAGAACCCGCTGCTGGTTTTGGGTGGGGCAATTTATGAATATTTCCGGGCTGGGAGAACCATCCATGTGCTGTTTAACTATAGTGACCTGCTGCAGCAGTTCGGTCTATGGTTTATGCAGTTGTGGGCGGAGAGTTTAGGGAAAAGGGTGACCTTGACTGGAGAGGAAGTAAAAATAGGAGCAACACCCCTTTCCTGTTTGGGGACAACTGATCAGCATTCTCTTCTCCAATTATTTAAGGAAGGGGCTGCTGACAAGATCTTCGGATTTATCAGGATCCATCATGTGCCTCAAGACCCGAAAATAAGAGGGGCTTTTCCTTCTGAGGTAGAATACGCTTATTTTGACGGGCATACCATGCAGGAACAACTGTATATCGAACAGATGGCTACAGAAATGAGTTTGGTCCATGCTGGTCATCCCTGTTACCGGATCACTGTCAGGGAAGCATCTGCTGTTGCTCTGGGGGGGCTGTTCTATTTATATGAGGCATTGACTGTTTTTGTGGCTAATCTGTTTAATGTGAATCCATATGACCAGCCTGGTGTAGAGGAGGGTAAAAAGATCGCCTACGCCCTTTTGGGCAGAGAGGATCACCTTCCCAGACAGAAAGAATATCAAGAGATGCTGGACAATTACCTCAAGGAAAGCCATGTTTTTATAGTAAAATAACAATACTTTTTCCTGTTGAAAAAAGTATTGATGGATTAGGAGGTAATCCATGGATCGGGTGCTGGCTGTGGATTTGGGTGGAACTAAAATTTATTCAGCACTGGTAGGCAGGAGTGGAGAGATTATCTGCGAGAATAAATGCCTTACTAGACCAGAGGATGGTGTAGATGCAGTCATTGATCGCATTGCTAACAGCCTGAAGTGTGTCTGTTCTGCCTGTGAGAGACCTTTAGGTATCGGTGTTGCTGTACCTGCATATATTGACTCGGAAAAAGGTGTTATTCTGTTTGCACCTAACCTTAAATGGAGAGATGTTGATCTGAAAAGGGCATTGGAGGAAGCATTTAACCTTCCAGTCTGGATGGATAATGATGCCAACCTGGCTGCCCTGGGAGAGCACCGTTACGGTGCAGGCCGGGGGTATCGCGATCTGGTTTATATAACTGTAAGCACCGGAGTAGGGGGCGGGTTGATCCTTAATGATCAGCTTTACAGGGGTGCATTTGGTGGGGCCGGTGAGTTTGGGCATATGATTGTTGATGCTCATGGTCCGATCTGTTCCTGTGGAAATGAAGGCTGCCTGGAAGGGTTAGCATCCGGCTGTGCCATCATGAGGGATGCCAGAGATCTAGTGAGATCCGGCAGGGGCAAAGGCATACTTGCTGCAACTGAAGGTATAGAAGGAGTAGATGCCTGTGCTGTGGGTAAAGCAGCACTGGAAGGTGATCCAGAAGCCAAGGAAATACTGATAGCTGCTGGCCGTCATCTAGGGAGGGCCATCGCCAGTGTGGCCAATCTGTTAAATCCAGAGCTGTTTATCATCGGTGGGGGGGTTGCCTGTGGGGTAGGGGAACTGCTGCTTGAACCCGCCTATGATGAAGCATACAGGCGGACTTACCCACCTTACCGGGAACAACTGAAGATAATCCCAGCAGCTTTAAAGGGGCGTTCCGGATTGCTGGGAGCGGCGGCATATGCCTGGGACCAGTTGCAGCAGGAGATCGATCGTTAGGTGATTGAAGTTAAGGGTTTGGATCATTGGCTCCCATTGCTCATTGTTTTAATTGATACTAAATGGATGGTAACACAAATGGCGATGATGATTAACAGGAGGCGCAGCAAAAGGTTTTCAATAATAAATAACACAGAAAATCCTATGGTCAGCCAGAGCAGCGATATGCTGATTATTTTAGCTTTGAACGGAATACCCCGTCCTTCCCTGTAGTTTTTAATATATTCACCAAGCACCGGGTGGTTAATCAGCCGCTCATAGAGCTTTTTTGAACCCCTGGTATAACAAGCAGCAGCCAGTAGCAGAAAAGGTGTTGTGGGGAGCACCGGAA
>DULM01000077.1 GCA_012840405.1 Syntrophomonadaceae bacterium
AGAGGGATCCCGCAGCAGTGGGAATTATAGATAACCGGCTTGATGCCCAATTTTTTTAACAACTGCAGAAAGGCAGTACCTATCTCAGGCTGATAAAAGTTAACATGGCACCCTGTGAAATAAAGCACTTTATTGTCAGCCCTGAGGTGGTTTACATCGGGGGTACAAGCCGTCTTATCAGCCATGTTTTTAATCCCATCTCCCGGGCGGTTTTCAACACGATGATCAGCGTAATATCTTGGGGTATTTTCTGCCGAATCCTCATGGTTGTTCTTATCAGAGCCGCCCAGGCAGACTTCAAAACTTTTGGCCTCAGTTCGCTTGTCAGCCTGCTGGATGTCACTACTGTCCTGCTCTGACCCTGGGGAAATTACCGGTCCTGCCAACTCCGTCGACGGTGCCCTGCTTGCCCGGCTCAACTCTGACCCAGAGGAAATTTCCGGTGGTTGGGCAATTCGCTGATTGTCACTGTTGCCGAGTTCCAGAATAAGCCTCCGCTGCTGGCTGCGAGAAGCAAAATTAAGGGGTTGCTCCATTTCCAAGCCCAAAACCCTGCTCAGCAACTTCTGTACAGCACTGCTCCCCATCAGCTTGTTTGCCAGCGGGGCTAACGCCGCACCTATCCGGCCTAACTTTTCTGGATGTGCCAGCATTTTATCACGCAGCCTGCGGAATACCCCTTTAAAAAATGAGCCTGTGCTAGAGCTTTCTCTAAAAGATTGCTCAGCCCGGCGGATCAACTGTGCCACAGGGATATCGAACGGGCAGGCTGTTTCACAGCGCAGACAGTTGCTGCACATACCCAGCAGGGGCAGCAGTTCTGCTGTTCGAGCTTTCCCTGCATCACCTGCAGCCTGCAGGCGCGCCAGATCAGGCCCCAAAATCTTCGGCCCCGGAAATCCAGCATCATGCGCAGCTACAGGGCAGACGCTCTGACAGATGCTGCATTTGATACACTGTTCAAAAGTTTCGTTTAGATCAGTCACCTTTAACCCTCCCGGCTACAAGTACAGCCCGTCTGTGATTGTTGGTTTGATTGCCTTTTTTGCCCTTTAACACCTTTGGCTGCTAGTACAGCTGCCCTGTATCCGGTGGCAATAGCAACACCACCGCCGCTCCCCTCACTGAAGGGGTCATAACCTGCCAGCACACTACCGGCACAAAAGACATTTGCCAATAGAATTTTCCCTTCGTTATCTAAAGGCTGCAGTTGTTTGTTAACCTTTATTCCAGTACTGCTGTGTTCTGCGGCCCCTGCTAAGGCTCTTGGGCACTGCTGGTCTGAAGAACCAGCTTCTTTTAAAGATCCTTTTAACAAACCGGGTTTCTCAGCAACTACTCCTTCTCCCTGCAAAGCAATCCATTTGCCGCTCATTCTACCGGTTGCGATAATATAACATTTACCCTGAATCTCACGTTTTTTCCCTGCTGTTTTTACCAGCACCTTACTACAAATATCACCGGTTTTTTCAGCAGCAACCACAGAGGAACCCTGAAGTAGATCTCCTCCTAGCTGTCTGACCCGGTCCATCAGGCACTTGGACAATCTGATCCCCGGAAGTGATGGGGGAAGATTAGGCACCTCAAATACTCTCTTTCCTAAAGATTCCTCAAGCCCCTGCTGGAGTTCTAGATAGCGGTCCAGCCCCAATACCGCAGGAAAGGCCACTTTATCAACATCCTGCACCTGCGGCCGCAGTTCCTCTGCCAGCAGCGGCCAGGCCCTTTCCAAACAAACTGCCAGTTGAATGCTGTTTTGGTAAGAGCGAACACTGGCACTGTTCTGATAAAAGCAGTCTGGGCTGTTGTCCAAGCCTTGTATCAGTTTCAGATCAACATCTATTGAACGCCAGGAACAGCCCTTCTTGTTCATTCCCTCTGCCATCAGAGCAGAACAGAAGTCACGGTAACCCTTAAACCCCACCACCAGCACACGCTCATTTACACCTGCAGCAACCACCTGCCCCTGTGGCAGCAAACAACTTGTGCGCATTTGGCCGAGGGCTGTGGGGAGGCGGTAGTTCTGAAAACCCTCCTGATGGTGATAGGGGCAGATGCTCTTTACTTCTTGTATAAAAAAAGATAAGGCCTGATAAATTTCCTCTTCCTCAAGCAGGGCATAGGGATGACAGGGGTTTTCTCGGGCCAGATCCCTGATGCCGGGCCAGGGGTCTACTGCCCCGCCGTAAAAGTCAATACAGCCGCTCATCACCTCTAGGGTGCTGGCTCCCCTGCTTATGACAATTGTTTTTAAGCCCTGCTCCAAGGCTTTAATGGCTGCGGTTAGCCCTGCCAAACCTGCACCGATAACCACAACATCATAGCTCATTTTTCAACGTCTCCAAACCAAAAGTCTCTAAGTAAACCCCCTGGGCCAGTTCCAGCTGTTTTGCTTGTGCATCATCCAGTACAGCTCCCATCCCCCGCCATCTTCCCGCAAGGGCATAGCGGAGAAATTCTAAAGCCCCTTCATAGGATAAATACCCTTCCCTATAGAGAAGCAGAGCTGCCCGGTAAAGGCATGAGGTTCCCTGGCAGGGTCCGTGCGCCAAACGGGTGCTGCGCACCAAAGCCTCAGGGGTAACTGTTTGCAGTTTTTCTGCTGCCTGGAGTAGTTCTTTTTCAGACAACATCTCACACTCACAGATCAGCGGTGATGAGTCCCCCCCCTGCGAACAGGCATCTAATGGGGGAGGCAGAACAACATCCCTGGTGCGGCAGGGAGCAGATACTCCCAGATGAGCAGCTACCAAATCCGCTGCCCGTTCAGCCATCAAACGGTAGGTGGTCAGCTTACCACCCACTACAGAATAAAAATTGGCAACCCCATGGGTTTTCCCATGATCGATCACCGCAAAGCCCCGGGATGCCCCTCTGCCCGATTCACCCGGGTCATACAAGGGCCGCACCCCTGCAAAAGCGCGCACAACTCTCCGGCTGGATAAGCCTGGAACAAGCTCCTCACCTAGTTTGAGCAGGGTGTTGATCTCCTCCTGTGAGGGCCTGGGGTTGTCCGGTGTTTGAACAGCTACATCGGTTGTCCCCAACAGAGATACACTTTTAGCAGGGACCAGGATGTCGGCATCTCCAGGTGGCCGCAGCCGGTTGATAACACATTTGTTCAACCGCTGGGTATAAACCAAAAGTGTGCCTTTACCGTATGCGATCTCCAGGCTGATCCCGGCTAAAGCTGCCACCTGCCCTGCCCAGGGACCAGCGGCATTAACCACAACTTCAGCCTCAATAGAGTAACTCTCCCCGCTGTGCATATCCTTGACAACTACACCGCTGACACCTCTGCTGTCTGTTAACAGTTTTTCTACCCTGCTGCCTGTTAACAGATGTGCCCCTCGTTCAACAGCACCCCGCACATTCATTACAATAAGTTCAAAGGGATCTATCGCAGCATCAGGCACCCGGAAGGCCCGCTGAACATTACCGCTCAGCAAGGGCTCCATCTGGCGCGCCTCTGCCACATCTATCTCTTCATATGGGAGGTCTGCCTTTTTTGCTGCAGCTGCCCACTGTGCAGCATAATCAGGGTCATCTCCCTTTAAATAAACAAAAAGACCGCCTGTGTCCTCAATTGCTGCAGCGGCAACCCTGCGCAGGATTTGGTTTTCATCATAACACTCCCGGGCAACTTCACTATCCTTGACCAGATAGCGCCCCCCGCTGTGGAGCAGTCCATGGCAGCGCCCAGAAGTCCCATAAGCCAATTCCCGTGCCTCCACCAAAACAGCATCAATACCCCGCAGGGTGAGATCCCACAAGATCCCGGCCCCTGTTGCCCCCCCACCGATGATCAGCACCTGGGTGCGGTGTATGCGGTGCTTCTGGGGCGTCCCAGGCGTCCCATGCCCACGGTGCCATGCTTGCTTTTTTGCTTTATTCCAGAGCAATCTTTTTTCCCACCTCTTACCTCTCACTTCCCACATCTCAATTGCCAGCTTGCTTTATTGTTTTATTGACTCGGGCGGTACAGGGACCTTTGGTTTGCCGTATTTTATTAATCAACACAACACCACCCATCTAATCATACCATAGACCTCACTCGATTCCGATCGATCACCGGGACAGGCCGACAGCGCGATGACCGATCACTGGGACAGGTTGACATTTCGCGAGAAGGATCCCTCCAAACAGCGTTTATCCCTGCCAGCGCAGCGACCTGCGGAGGTTGTTACTTGCCCTTGATGAAGGAGCAGTTAACGACAGCCAAAGTGAATACGTACTGCAGCATAAGGTGGCAGTCCCTAACTGGGCAGAACGATTACCTAATCGGAAATTTCTAGATAATAAAAGTTGATCATGACACCTAATTCAACATTCATATTCAGACATCAGACCTCCGGTATCCGGCTTCTGATATGGATGGCGTCATAGGAGCCAGTTGGCTGACGTCTGCGGAAAGTATATGGGTAAGTTCAACCGGAGCTTATGTCGCAAGCGGCAGGGACAAACCAGTTGAACAGGCCGATCACCGGGACCGTCCCCCCGATCGGGCCCAGTTCTATTCCACTGCGTACAGCAAATAATCATCATTTGTATATATTCTCACCATCTCAATTGTTTGGTCAAGTTCTATTGTATCAGGTAGTTCATCCCGTTGAAAGAAACTCTCTCCATAAATCTTGTCCTGCAGTAGAATCAGGCTGCCTTGGTGTTTTTTCAAATACTCAGGCTTGACACCAATCCCATTAAGTGGTGTTATGTTGTTTTGATGAGCCATTATCAAAAAAGGATAGCGCTGCATCCTCGTAGAGGCAAAAACCTTTCTTCCTTGAGCAGTTTCCCCTAAAAAGTCGCTCACCAAGTACTGCCCATCATCCCGGTGCCAGTAGGAAATCAGGTCCTCTTCTCCGGGAACAGTTTGCAGCGGTGCTTTATTACCTATGATATAATCCGGTTTTTTCATCACATTGGCTGTTATGAAACACAAGATAAGGAGCACAGCTGTCACTTTTATCGCTGCTTTGCCGGGGCGGAACTTGACTGAAGCAGATATATTTATGAAGAAATATGCCATCGCAGCCACCAGCATTATCAGTACTGCCACAAAAGGCCTGCCCGGATTGAGGGGGCTGTTCAACCTGTTCACCATACAGAAGAGCAGCAAAACAGTATATGCCGCACAGAAGACCACGGCCCTGGGGTTTTTCTCCTGGCCTTTCAGCACAGCGAAAACATAATAAATATAAGGAATGGCGAGCATACCCCAGATCAGGTATGTTGCAGCACCTACAAAATCACTATATATTTCCGCATACCTATCTGCCTGAGCATGGGCTAAAGAGATCATGCCGTCCAAATAATGGTGGGATTTAAAAACAGTTTCAGCGACAGGTAGGCCCGCAAAATACAGCACCCCGATTGACAAAATAAGCAACAGACCGGCGCTGATGGAGACGCAAACCGCAGCCCGCCATTTGGTTATTGCCCTGATGAGCAGATACAAAAGGCCGAGTCCAACAAGAGCTGCAGCGCCCAGGATGACAAGAAAAATAGACAATGTAATTATAGTCCCGTATTCCGGCGCCGCTGCCTGCCCTATAGAATAAAAAATCAGACGGCTAAACTGCGCAACCAGGGGTTCGATGCCTTTGCTGACATATATAAGGTAGCAGAGACAAAAAACGATAAAACACAGATACAGCCCGGCAGCAATTATATTCGCCACCAGCCAGTTGATCTCTCTTTTACATAAGAACAGAATGAACACTGTCACCACAGCCCCGCTGAAAACAAGCAGGGCATAGAAGTTGCACACAAAAGATGTGGTCACAAGGCCTGCTAACAGGATCACCGCTCCAAAAACACCTGAGCGGGTTGTTTTCTTATTGATGATTAGGAGTAGGGCTGTGATGATAAACAAGAGCAGCACACCCATGGTTTGGGTGCGCATCTCCTGGCCTAAAATATGCACCATGTTTTCCCATCCGTAAAGCATGGCCGCCAGCAGCCCTGTGCGCTGCTCATGGAGCCTGGCAACAACCAGATAAACCGCCAGGATAATCAGTATATTGAGGAATGGCGGAATGACCCCGGCAAGTGTAACAATATCTGAGCCGCTCACCAGTGATAAAAAGCGAAACAATACATACAAGCCAACAAAGTTAAGTGAAATGGACTGGACATTTTCAAATAATATTTTCCCTGTGTCAGTAAACAGGTTCCAATAGGTAAAGATGTGCCTGTGAGGGTCTGTAAATCCTACAGGTACTCCTGCCTGCAGATAATAGATATACTGCAGGACAAACAAAGGAATCAGCAGCAGGGACAAGGACTGGGCATTGCTCAAAGAATGCCTTTCACTGAAAATGTAGAACAGAGTCGGGGTGACCATCAGCAGGATGCTGATCAAGAGAAGCCCTGACAAACCGCTTAAACCCCGGGCATTCACCAAAAAGAGCAATGTGCCCACTAGGGTCAACAAAAGGCTCAATAAATAATGGTTTGGGTTAGTTTTTGCATTTTGTATTTTCTGCACAGCAATACTCCTTCAAACCG
>DULM01000078.1 GCA_012840405.1 Syntrophomonadaceae bacterium
AGAGGCACATAAGATCCCGGGCAACCTATCACCTCAAGAGAATAAGATTCCCCCTCTAGAAACTCCTGAATCACGTATTCATCGCGCTTATAGTCTTCACTGTCTAAAAATAAAGCTAACTCCCTCTCATTAAGTATCTTCTTAACCCCCATACTACCACTCAGGCCCGAAGGTTTAGCGATAACCGGAAACTCACAATGCGGCCAGTATTGGGGTGCCGGTATCTGATTTTCCATGAACAGCTTGTCTGAAGATTTTTTAGATGATGTAATGGTATAGGAAGGAAGATCACAAGCTATAGGCACCCCAACACTATTTGCTGTTCTGTCTAGGCAGCTTAATACTGCTTGATCTTCAATTGCTGGAATGATAAAATCGGCACTTTTGATAAGCCTCTCTAACTTATCAGCATCCTCTACTATATCCAGTTGGCAAAACTGATCAGATAGGCCCCTCGCCGGAGCAGAGGGATTTCTATCGATCAAGAGAACACTCCACCCTGCCTGCCTAGCTAAATAGGCAGCTTCTATACCCTGCAGTTTTCCTCCCGCAACAACAACTCGCATTATAAGGCCCTCATCTCCTGGGATTGCAGCATTCTCAATTTCTCTTTTTCCTTTATAATCCAACTGTAATAATCCTCAAGGGTAGCAGCTTTCATACCCATTTGCTTCAAAACAGGAATAACCCCCTGTACTGTACGGAACCCTTCATTAATATCTTTAGTGCTTTGGGCAACCCCAGCCAGCCCCAGCTTTGGCGGAATCAGAGATGTTATCACATTGGCTCCCGCATTAAGCCTTGCCTGCAGCCCCTCAATACCATCAACATCTAAAGAGGCAGGAATTAAACGATCAGGCATGACAATACGCATCACAGCAATAATCAACAATTCTCTAAGGCGGGGAGGGGTTTGCCATTGCTCCATCGGTGTTCCCCTTTGCGGCACAAAACTCATCACCCTTACTTGCTGAGCACCAAGTCTGGACATAGTCTTTATAGATACAGCAATATCAGATAGGGTCTCCCCTACACCTGCTAATATGCCGTCCTCCACCAACAATCCATTTTGCATGGCTTTCTGCTTACTCGAAAAACGGAGGTCATAATTTTGGTTAAGCCGCAGCTGTTTAAACAACTCCCTGTTGTGGGTTTCCTGGTAACAGGCATACCAATCAACACCTGCTAAAGATAGATCACTCAATACCTGTGCAGGAACAACCCCTGGTGAAATCATTATTGGAAGACCGGTGTTCATCTTAACCTTTTTAGCTAGCTCCACCAAAGAACTAAAACCATACCGTTTGTAGTAGAAGGGGTCCTCCCCCAAGGTGAGGTCAATTAAATGTACACCCGATTCTGCTGCGTTAATAGCTGCTTCCAATACTTCTGACTCTGTTTTACGGTACCGCAAAGGGTATTTATTCGTTTTTCTATAGTAGCAAAAAGTGCAATTATTGCGGCACCATGTAGAGAAGTAGATAAAACTGTATAGGAAAACCTTGTTTTCAAAATACCTGTTTCTTAAGCTGCGTGCCAGTTTAAAGACTTGGTTCAACTCATCGGGCTTGCTCAATCCGAGCAGGAACTGCAATTCAAGAGAGGATAAAGGTTCGCCGCACTCCGCTTTCCGCAAAATATGGCTCAACTTCATGTCGGTGGAGGACATCACAGATCATCTTCCTTTCTTTCAGAGCTTGTTGGTACGACACCCTACCATAATTCATTTTTGCCTTACTTTTTCATTCATGACTTAACAACTCTGGTCCCTTCTTTCAAATACCGAAACTTTTTGATAACCACCTTTCATAACACCTCAAAGGAAAACAGTTGATAACTCACAGGATGCAATCACAACATCTGCATACTCTTATCAAATTTTGATGAGAAATCACTTATAAATAATGCATAAATCATGCCAAAAACTTTTTAAAACATTTATTTCATTTCAACAATAAATCACACCCTTGCCAGACCAAAAAAACAAACAGCCTGACCGTAATTCTCCCCACTTATGCTACAATATAACAAATAAAAACACTGCTAAGGGGCTGAGTGCTGTGCATCCAACCAGAGAAGAGGTCTGCTATATCCCAGGCAAAAAAAGAGAGTTTCTCATTGCTGCTCCCCACCACGGATATATCCCCGGTTCTGACTACTACACCAAAGAATTTGCCGCACTTCTAGCCTCTAAGCTTGATGGTTCTCTGCTCTATGCTGAGAATCTCAGGCCGCTGGTGGATCTAAACAAAAACCCCCAACTGGCCTCAACCCCACAGCTAAAAGAACTCTGCCATATTTATCAGAAGTATGCGCTGTCTGAACAGGTAGATCTTTTTCTGGAAATCCACGGACATGTCAACGGCCATTACGATGTGGAACTCTCCTGCGGCTTTGAATTCGACCCCTCATTTCAGTTTGACAGCGAATTTAAGGAAAAAATGGCTTCACTCAAAAGAACACTGAAGCAGGAAATAGAGGACAACTGGAAGGAGGGATTACCCCTACCCCCTCCTTCCATCGGTGTGTTCCCTTTTGACCAAGATGTTGTGATGAAGGCAACAAAGACCTATCTTTTCCAAAAGATCAGGGAATTGCAGCTCCAGGGGAGAAGAATCTTCGGAATACATATCGAGATCTATAAAGACTTCAGAACAGAGGGTCCTAACTCACCTGCTTATACCAGCCAACTGGCACTGGTTAACGCCCTTGCCCAGAGCATTATTAAGTCATTCTGTTAGCAGTACACCCATCGCTGAATTTCTGACCGTCATTCCTCACTACCTGATTTTTTCCGTCCCCTCAAGAAAAACCAGCCCAAAAATGGCAGAATAGTCACCAACAGCAAAAAAATCCCGATGCTCTGAACCCAGGCTCGGACCAACTCCCAATTCTCACCCAGTAAGAAACCACAGTAAGTTAGGATCAGCGCCCAGATAAGCGAACCCAGGAAGGTGTATATTATGAAAGGGATTATCCTTAAACGGGCAGCACCCACAGGTATTGAGATAAGATTGCGGATCGAAGGAATCAGCTGTGAAAAAAACACCGCAATATCCCCGTAGCGATTGAGCCAGTTTTCTGCAATTTCAAGCCTTTTTGTGTTCAATCCAAAATATTTACCATAGCGCAGAAGAAAGGGCCTTCCGCCGAAAAGACCCACATAGTAAGAAATAACAGAACCAACAGTACCCCCGATAGTCCCGGCCAGGGCTGCGGGAAAAAACTGCAGTTGCCCTGTAGAAACCAGGTAGCCTCCGAAGGGAAGGATGATCACGCTGGTAATAGGGATATTACAGCCTTCAACAGCCATCAGCACCCCCAGCCCCCAGTATCCAAAGGAGGCAAAATAAGAAGTTACTGTTGTTGTAAACTCAAAGAGCAGTTCATCCATCAGTAGAACCCTTTCCCTTC
>DULM01000079.1 GCA_012840405.1 Syntrophomonadaceae bacterium
CCAACGTCAGGAGAAAATTGGATTTTGTATTGGTTGAACATATGGATCAGGTGTTAAAAGAAGCCCTTCTTCCCACTGAGGAAGCACAGGAAGAAAGTGGGGAGGAGTCAGCAACAGCCTAATCCAAAGAAAGTACAATTTTGAGTTGCAAAGAGGTTCCGCTCTTGTGTATTCAAGAGCAGGAACCTTTTTTTAATGTGACACGGGGACGGGATTGCTGTCACGCGTGACACAGGGACGGGGGTCTTGTTACGTTGGGTACGTGTGGCAAGGGGACAGCAGGCTGTGGGGTGACACGGAGAGGCCGGTCTTTTTATCACGCATAAATTGTCATGAAACACACATTTTTCATTCCACCTCTAACGACCACCTGGCCTAATCAGTTCCAACAATTGCTGCTGCGGTAATGAATGTTGGCATTCTTCTCACTGAACAGCTAATCATAGAATCTAGTGCATTGCCATAATGGTAATAAATGGGATATGTTAGGCGTATGATAGGTTGGGAGGTGATTATAGATGAGCGTTAATCGAAGGAGCTTCGCTTTGCTGCTGGGAATGGGAACCTCTTTTCTTCTCATTCTTGCTGGAGTGGCGCTGGCTTTTGTGTATGCCATTATTTCTGATCAAGCCACCATTCACCTCAGTTTCTATTTCACCTGTGTGTTCTTTCTCAGCGTTTTCTGTGGCGGTTATGTAGCGGGAATAAACGGAGGCATCAGGAATTGGGTACCAGCAGGGTTGATTGGGCCAATCACCGGTGGGATGGTACTCTTTTTATTTTATAGCACTGCTTTCTTTATTCCAGGTTTTACTGAACTGCTGACTATGATTCTGCTGCCTGCTTTTGTGAGCAGTTCCGGTGCGCTATTAGCTGCTAATAGAGGGAGGAGAAAGGAGCGCTTGAACCGGAACAAATTAACCGGATAGGGTTAGCCTATTGGATTTATCTGCTTTTGTTTGCTGGCTTTGTTCTGGCTGATCGTGTTTTGTCAATATTTTACCTGGTTTGCACTGGTGAGTTGTTCAATGGGTGATATAAGGGGGCAGCATTTGCTGCGTCGATGAGATCTTTTTGTCCATTTAAAGGAGAAGTCATCACTTTAAAAAAAGCGGACACAATGAATTATATCGGAATTGATAACGATTGATATAAGCTTTAAATGTTAAAATGGTCATAGAAACTATTTCGGAAACATGGGGGTTGTCAAGATGAAGGTATTGCTGGTAAACGGAAGTCCACACAAGGAAGGGTGTACTTATACTGCATTAAAGGAAGTAGAGAAAGCGCTAAATAAAAATGGAATAGCGACAGAAATATTTCAGCTGGGCACAGCTCCGATCAGCGGTTGTAAAGGATGCGGCTCCTGCTCAAAAACAGGGAAATGTGTGATAGATGATAAAGTAAATGAGTTTTTAAGTAAAGTGGATGAGGCCGCAGGCTTTGTATTCGGCTCACCGGTTCATTATGCAGCAGCATCAGGAGCCTTAACCTCATTTTTGGACAGGGTCTTTTATGCAGGAAAGGGCAGGTTTGCAGGCAAATTAGGCGCTGCAGTTGTAAGCTGCAGGCGGGGTGGGGCATCAGCGGCCTTTGACCAGATTAATAAATACTTTACTATTAGCTGTATGCCGATAGTTTCTTCACAGTATTGGAATCAGGTGCACGGCAATACACCGGAAGAAGTAAAACAGGATTTAGAAGGAATGCAGACAATGCGGACTTTAGGCAATTATATGGCGTGGCTCTTGAAATGTATTGAGGCTGGCAAAAAGGCTGGAGTGCCTGAGCCGGAAAGAGAAGAAAAAGTTATCACTAATTTTATTAGATAACAGAATCATCAATGATGATCGTTTGGCTAATTAATGTCAGGCTGGCATTAACAATTGTTGATATTTGTAGTTTTGATTTTAAAGGGAACCCATTGGGGTTCCCTTTAAATCGTCTTTACTTAAAATATTCGAAAAAAAGCAAACAAGATATCGCTCCGATAATGATCAGCATAGTAAGAATCCTGGCAAGGTAACTCCCTTTCGTCAACTGATTTAAGTCCCCAATGGTTGAGCGGTTTATTGAATCAGCCAAATTGATCATTGGATGCTTTTTATAGTCTTCGATTTTGCTTTTCTCCAGTTTGTTTTTTTCATTTTGGATATCCATAAGTTTGCCCTCCTATTAGCTAGGAGTTGGTACAAAATTAAAATAACAGCCTTGTCTCTTATTTTAATGTTACAGGAATCATCTTCCATTTACAAGCAGTTTATGCATTTCTTATGCTTTCCTCCAATATATCCTGTGCTTCCTGAACAGAACAGTTTCTGTGGATCAACTGCCAGGCGGCATTGAGCAGTGCAGCAGGGTGGGGGCTCTGCCAGATGTTCCTGCCCATGACGATGCCCTGGGCGCCGCTCTGCAGTGCACCGTGGATCATCTTCAAGGTATCCAGATCTGTTTCACATTTAGGGCCGCCGGCGATCATAATGGGCACA
>DULM01000245.1 GCA_012840405.1 Syntrophomonadaceae bacterium
AACTTTTTTTATTTCTTTTTCGTCTTGAGCCTCAATAGCCGCGGCAATAGCCTTGCGGCTGGCATTAATTAATTCACCTACAACTAGCATTTGTTTATCCCCCTTGGATATATTACATTGCCATCATAATATATTGATTTCCCATCCTCCCCGAATTAAAAAAATTCGGAAAGGATGGGAAATATACTACTATATTGTAACTTCTCCTTTGGCATCAAGATCTTGTATCTGTGTATTAACTTCTGTTGGCTTAGAGTCTATTGCTATAATCTTGGGTGAAAGATGCGGAAAGTCTTCTTTTAACATCTTAATGCCGGATATCACCAGTATAATTAGAACAAGAGTCAGCGGCAGCGCTGCAGCAAGAGATGACAATTGCGCCGGCCGCAGCCCGCCGATCACAAGAAGTCCGATAGAAATTACTCCAAGTGTCACCGCCCAAACGACTCTATTCCACAGTGCAGGCTGCTCATCACCATGCAAAACCTTGGTGCAGACCGATGCTAAAGTGTAAGATGTAGAGTCCAAGGTTGTTGCGAGAAAAATGAAAATGCACAGTGCCCATACTGACATCATAATTTTTGGCAATGGAAGAGTCTGAAGAACTGCAGCTATGGCTCCGAATTCACCGCCAGCGGCTAAAGCCTGTTGAAGTGAAGTTATCTGATTGCTCTCCAAGTAGACCGTATAAGCACCGAATATTGCAAAATAAACCCAGCACCCCAGGGTACCCCAGACGCACTCAGCGATCACTAATTCCCTTATAGTACGCCCCTTAGAAATACGGGCAACAAAAAGTCCCATCATGGGAGCATAGGCTATCCACCAAGCCCAGTAGAAAACAGTCCAGGCTTCAGGGAATCCGCCTTCAGCAACAGGGTCCAGCCAAAAACTCATGCGGAAGAAATTATCTAATATCAAGCCAAAGCTGTTTACCCACATCTTCAGTATATATACGGTCGGACCAGCCAACAGAACGAAGACGATCAGGGCTAAGGCTAAATATATGTTAATATCACTGAGCACCTTAATACCCTTATTCAATCCTCTATAAACACTGGTACCGAATACTAGTACCCAAGCAATAATGATAGCTATTTGCAGAAGCATAGTCTGCTCAATTCCAAATAAGGCATGGAGCACAGATGACAGTGCGGGAACCGCAAACCCTAAAGATGTGCCCACTGCACCAACCAATCCAAACATGATAAATATATCAATGACCACTCCAACCCAGCCATCAACAAGATCACCAAAAATAGCACGACAGGAAGTACTGATTCTCAGTGACGGCTCCCTACGAGCAAATACCGCATAAGCGATGGGTATTGTAGGAATACAATAGATAGCCCAGGCACTAAACCCCCAATGAAACAAACCATAAGTGTTAGCCCATTCAAAAGACAAGGGTGACCCAGGCTCAACACCGAGGGGAGGCCCGCTCATATAATATACCGGCTCCATTATGCACCACATCATGATGCCGCCACCGATCCCGGCACAGAAAAGCATAGCGATCCAACTGAAAGTGGAAAACTCCGGCTCATCTTCAGCTCTGCCCAGTTTGACATTACCATATCTGCCGAAGGCCAGCCACATCAGAACAACAAAACAAAACATCCCGAACAGTAAGAAATACCAGCCAAATTTCGAGGTAACAAAGGTCCAAACAGTATCAACCGCTTTTTGACCAGCTTCCGGCCAGAAAATGAGGAAGATTCCCAAGCAAAGCACAATTAACAGCGAAGTCCAAAAAACCGGTGGGTTAATGCCGCCTCTTCTTTCTTGTTCCATGGTCTGCCTCCTTTTGTAATAAAGTTAGTCGGTCTACTCCGAACAATAGACCTTGAACCATGACAACTTGAGATCCCGAGGCTGCTATTTTCGTAGAGTATGGGGCTTGACTTGTTCTTTTGGAGGAAGCTTGACTGTCAGCTGTAAAGAATCAAGCCCCATCCATACAAATACACTGAAACAAATTATAGAATACAGCTAGCTATATGTAGTGAGATATGCGTAAAAATGAGACCTGTGAGGATTATAGCAACCCCGCCCGAATTCAGTTCTGTTACTGCACATCAATCCGTTATTTCATACTCGTTTTCTGACCCCGATAGGCACCCCCTCTATACAGAATTTTTCTGGTCATACTAAAGCCATGCTAATCTTAACCAGCAAGTGCTTCCTGAGCCTTTTTGATAATTTTATCCAGTTCAGCGTCTACTTCTTTGCTCAATGGCTCAACTTCGTGTGTTGCAAGAATTTCTTTCACTTTCTCTTTAGCAACCTGCTCCAGTCTCTTCATGCCTTCCATCTCCCATGTCTCATAAGGAGCACGCTGGCAAATGAACGGTGTCCAAATTTCCTGGCCTGATCTCAAGTGTTTCCTGGTATGTTTGTGACCGAGGAAGTTGCCATCCCCATTAACCACATTTTCAATAACATCAAGAGCTATAGTATCGTCGTTGATGTTAATGCCTTTAATTGTCCATTTAATCACTGAAGATAGTTCATTATCGATAACAAGCATTTCATAACTGCCGATTAAAGCATTATCCACAGAACCGGCAGAACCACAAACATCAACTCCAAGCAGTGCTGGTATTAAAGCATTGTACAAGTGCTCATATCCACTTTGGGCATCTGCAACTTTGGAGGCACCTGTATAGCAGCCACATCCTGCAGGCAGACCCCAGGATTTTGCAAGTTGAATGTTTAGAGCACCACCAAGACCCATTTCAGGGATCGCCCATAAAGCCACACCGGTTTTCATTTCCATTAGACCACCGGATCTGGGTGATACAATCACATTATGGCCGGGATCCATCAACTGGCTGGTAATAACCCCCACTAAGAGTTCTGCCATATGCTGAACAACTGTACCTGCAATTGTAATAGGAGATGTTGCTCCCATTACAGGGGCTGGATCCATGCCAAGGGGGAGTCCTGCCTCTATGACATCCATCATGGCTTCTGCTGGGCCCTTGCCGTAATCAAGAGGACTCAATGGTGATACCTCATAATAACCTAACCCTTTTTCCTTCAGTTCTTTTTCACTTCCAGCTACAGCTACCAAAACTTCATAGACATAGGGCCATTCATCATGTGACTCCAGGCAGATACGGAAAGGCTTAGTAGAATGTCGCAGAAGTGTAGCCACTTCCAGTGTCACTAGTGACTCCTGAGGCACATCTTTAGGGAAAATTGGTGCTGTAATATCAATAAATTCTAATGCGTCAGACAAACGAGTAAAATCTTCAAGGTCTTTGAGAGTGGCGTCCCTTCTCTTCCCTGTATCCAGATCCATCATTGAGGGCATACCAATACAAACCTGGGCATTGGCCTTATTTTTTCCCATTTCCACAACACGGTCGCCATTTCTACCGGTTATTGACCACTCTTTTGGCACAGTCTTTAAGGCTTTATCAATAACAGGCTGTGGGAAAACAATGCGACCATTTTTCTCTTTACACCCGTTATCCAGCAGAAAACTGCGAAACTTATCTGAGGTTGTTGCAATACCTATATTGTTAAGAACATTCATTGTCGCTTCCCGCAACTTGTTAATTTCTGCTTCTGAAACCAATTGAAATTTCACTGAAACTCACCCCTCTTTTTTTATCTATTGCCGCTTAAAACAAAACTTCTTATAACAGACTCTTGGCTACCTTCACAGCACCGATGGCATCTTCAGCGTATCCATCAGCACCGATCTTATCTGCCCAACTCTGACTGATTGGCGCTCCGCCGATCATAACTTTTACTTTATCTCTTAGGCCTTGTTCCTTTAAAAATTCAATGATTTCCTGCTGTTTGCGCATAGTTGACGTAAGCAAAGCAGATATCCCAACGATATTTGGATTAAGCCTTTTAATCTCCTCTGCAAACTTACTTGTAGGCACATCAACTCCCAAATCAAATACTTCAAATCCTGCTGCCTTTAACATGTTGATCACAATATTTTTTCCTATAGAGTGCAGGTCACCCTCCACAGTGCCCATGATTACTCTGCCGATATATTCCCTCTCTCCACCAACCATCAATGGTTCTAGAATATTAATTCCAGCCTCCATGGCTTTAGCACCTAAAAGAAGATCCGGCAAGAAGTATTCTCCAGCTCCGAAACGCTCGCCAACTATATTAATACCCACTGTTAATCCGTCATTAATGATCTCTACAGGACTCAGTCCTGCATCAACAGCCTTTTTTGTCAGCTCAACAGTTAATTCTTCTTCACCCTCTGCTACTGCATCAGCCAACTTTTTAAGAATATCAGCCTTTTCCATTAGGGCACCTCCTAGATTTTTATTTTTATCTGGGGGGTACTTTATAACAGTACCCCCGTACATTACCAACTATTTCTTAAGACCATATTCAATCTCAGCTTCTTCGACAATTTTTCTGATTTTTTCCTGAGCACCATCCGGAAGGGGATCGGGTTTGTGAGTCTCCAGGATATGGATTGCCTCTTCGTAAGCTCTGGTTGTGAGGTCAGTGCCTCCCTTTTCAAGCCAAGCTTCCCTCATGCGGCGATCAATCAATTTACTTTGTGACTGTTCTTTAAAATGCTTGTAGGTATGTTCCTTGGTTACAAACTGACCGGAGGACCCTACCTCCTTGATCAGGTCTACAGCCAAGGTTTCATCGTTAACCGGTATACCCTCAATTACTTTGTTAACCATGCGGGCAATCTCATTATCAATAACCAGTTGGGCATAATCGAAGGTAACACCCAGCTCAAGCATACCCGGCCCGTAAATCATGTTTGCGCCACCTAGCGCAGTCAACAGGGCAGTAATGGTTTTTTCATGAGCTGCCTGAGCGTCAGGAAGTTTGCTGTCAGCCTATCCACCTGCAACCCAACTGGGAAGTAAATAATACTGTGCCAGTCCAGCAACAGCTGCATTAATCATTGCTAATTCTGGAGAGCCTACAGGTGCTGTAGCTGTTTTCAAATCCATTATGGTAGTAGAACTGCCGTAAATAACCGGCGCACCTTTCTTGGTCGCTTGGCTCAAAACAATTCCGCCAAGAACTTCGGCATTATGTGTAACAAGGGTACCCGCCAGTGTTACAGGTGATGTAGCACCAGCCATCGCCATTGATAGGATACATACTGTTATTCCTTGTCGTGCGCCTTCAATGATGATGTCACAGCATTCTGGCACAAGTTTTAGCGGACTGGTAGGGCAAACAATAGTACTATAAATCGGTCTCTCCCGAAGCTTATCTCTACCCCCAACAATTGCTGAAGCCATTTCTATAATTTTGCGGAAATTTTGGACGTTCATTGCTCCGATAAAACAATGTTTAGATGTATTTGCAAAAATTGCTTCAGCATTGTGCAGCGGCTGTACAGGACCGGGCTTCTCATCAGCACCCACTGCACGGTTATGCACTATAATCTGATCCATTGCATCACACATAAGTGCAGTTTTCGCCACATCATCCTTGGTAGTTGGACGATATTCCTTAGTATAAGGATCAATAACACGCAATCCCTCACCAAAGTTTAAAAAAGCCACACGTTTACTGTCTGCTATAAAATCATGTTTCGGATTTCTGCCAGCTAAAAGAATTGTTCTTGGGGCTGACCTAATAGCATCCTCCACTAAATAGGGTGGAAACTTGACTATCTGATTCTCTTCATCCACCACTGCACCGGCACCAGCTAATATTTCCCGAGCCTCTTTACTGCCGACAAACAGCCCGGTATCTCGCATAACCTCTAAAGTAGCGCAGTGGATCGCATAAAGTTCGTCTTCAGTAAACATCCTGAGGCCAAAACCATCGATCCGGTTAAACCCTGCCTGTAAACACCTTATCAATGATCTCCCCCCTTATTTTTCAAGTAGTTTTAGACATTTGACAACTGCATCTGAGGCGTCCTCTCCATAGGCATCTGCACCTATCTTTTTCGCCCATCGCTCTGTACAGGGCGCCCCACCAACAATGGTCTTAAACCTATCCCTCAGTCCTCGAGCCCGTAATTCTTCTTCAAGTTTTTGCTGCTCAACCAAAGTAGTTGTCAGGAGGGCACTGGTTCCAATTATATCTGCATTAACCTCAATAGCTTTTTCGATGATCTTGTCTACTGGAACATCACGCCCTATATCGACTACTTCAAAACCCTGGGTCTTTAATAGAGATACAACGATCCCCTTGCCAATGTCATGAACGTCACCCTCAACTGTAGCAATAAGAATTACTGCTTTCTTTTCCTTAGCAGAATCACTAACAATAGCTGTTTCTAAAATCTCAGTGACCTTTTTCATTACCTCTGCGGAAAGGATAAGTTCCGGGAGAAAAATCTCTCCCCGCCCAAACTTATCACCAACTATTCTGATGCCTGCACTGAATCCGTCATTTAGCAGTTTAACGAGATCTAGCCCAGCATCAATCGCCTGCTTTGCTATAGCTACTGCTTTGTTTTCATCACACTTGACGATAGCTTCTTGTGCTTCTTTAATGGCATCTTCAATGATCAACATCATCCCCTCCTTTTTAAATCATTTTCACTTTACGCTTGAAGTTTTCGACTGAGTTGATTTTGATGTCTAACACTTTAGAAATATTGAATTTAGCTTCAATTCCGTAAGAAGCTCTATCCCGCACCTGCACATGACCAATATCCAATTCTTCTCTAAGTTCTTTCATCAGGTAGGAATCAGATAGGTCAATTACAGAGACTCCTAACTTTTCCGCCACATATTTCTTTGCTTCCTTAATTTTCATGGCTTTAGACATTTGGACACGTGCTACCAGATCTCCGGCAGTACGAATTCCGCCCATGCCCGAAGCCACTTCATGGATGACAGCCATTCCATAGGCGTCACCATGTCCAATCTATAATCCATCAGCCTTTCCTATTTCTATTAATGACTTGGATACCCGAGATGTAGCATCAGTCGGTGAGGTGTTGGTTAATGGAATACCTCCTACACCCATTCCAGCATTAACATGAACAGGTATATTCGATGCCTCTGAACAGGCTTTAGAAAAGGTAACAGCTCTAGCAAGGTTCCAGGGAAGGGATTTACTGCTGTTAGTATTGATAACAGCCCCAAATATAGTCCCACCTGCTTTTTCAACCACTTTTACCTGTTCGTGGGGGTAGAGGCCAGCAAGCCTTGTACCATCGTATTCCAATTGTCCATGCATCCCGAGCACAAACTCTCCTGCCATTCCTACCTCTATAGCCATATCGGGATACTTGCTCTTTAATATTTCAATTGCTTTCAGAGTAGCAAGGAAGTCTCCGTCACCTGATGCCCCCACAGTATCAAAGTTAATTCCATCTGCACCAGCTTCATATAGGATGCTGGCTATATAGACCATATCCTTAACTGCCATCTCTATAGCCTCTTCCTGGGCTGCTCTAGCCTCACCGATTTTGGCCATAGGAAGCAGTTCGGACCAGTTATCGACAGGACCATCAGGCTTGGTATACAAACCTAAGTTAGGCATCGCTCCATAAAAGACCGGTATAATACAATTTAGCTGAGTAAATTCCATTGATGCGGCTTCTTCATGTACAATATTTTTAAGTTGTTTGTAACTGTAATCTGCGTTACCAATTTCCATAGTGTCTGAACATAAAACTCGTTCATGGGTAAGCACCGTTGTCATCCTGTCTACTGGAAGACCAGCGCGAACCGGAAGTTTCAGAGTTCCGGCATCAAATGTCATCACGACCTCATTCCCGCGCTCAATGCTCACGGTTTTTTGAGGATCCGTAATGATTTGATATAGCCTCTCCATTTCGTCATCAGTTAGTTCAGGTATTTTGCCCCTGTCAGCAGCATCCAACATGCCCTCTTCGAGATCTCGACGAATCTCTGCTTCGCTTAAGAAAACAGCTGATCCGTCTCCCATTCTTGTGAAGAACTTTGACACATGGCTTCCCTCCTTTAATAATCTTGTCTGATGTTTACAGTTGGTTGGGGGGCTCTCCTTTGTTATCAAAGGAGAAATTCTAATGAATATTTGTTTCTTCTAATTGCCTCCTTTCTTGCAATAACTCATATCAATTAACATTAATCAGTCAAAACAAAAGTTTTTATCGTTTCACAACAACATTTGCAAGTATAGTGCCAATCAAAATTTTCAAGGATATTGGGCGTCATACATCTACATTTGGATATTTGCCATACAGATTCACTCAAAAAACACGATTCACTAATGACTGAAATAAGTTAATATTACAAATTACATCCTTCAAACACTTCAGAATAACTTTTGTACGATTTATGGGCTTGTTACATTCTTTGAGAAGAGCATCAACTAAGCTGCGGATTCTTCTAAAAGTTTTGAATGCAGTTTGTAGTGCATTGTTGTAACTATAATTAGCGGGAATATTTGAGTGGAAAGCATTCAACTATTCAGATCACTTGATATTCACATAGTGTTAAATGCTTTATTACATTAATTTGCAAATACAATGCCAATAAAAAAACCAATAATACCGCTTGTTTTAGAGTTAATGAATTATTTATTCTTGACTTATTTATTTCAAAAATGCTTTAACAATTTTTCTATTCTTGCAGAACTTAAATAATTTTAGCTTAAATAACCAGTTATCATTGCTTGACAAACTTACAATTGCTGGCATGAAAATTGCAGAATCAATGAAAAAAAGCAGCTCAACTTCAAAGGGAGGTTTTATAATAATGGGCAAATTTGATGAGCTTCAAAAAGCAGTTTTCGAGGGAAATGTCGAGAAGGTTAAGATTATAGCTGAATCCCTGTTAGCAACTGGTGAAGATCCATTGTCAATCATTAACGATGGTTTGATCGCCGGAATGAATATTGTAGGAACAAAATTTAAAGAAGGAGAGATGTTTGTACCAGAAGTAATGATGTCTGCCAGTGCTATGAATGCTGGTGTAGACGTAGTAAGACCAGCAGTCAAAGGCGAGGATATAAAATCTGCCGGTGTTATTGTTATAGGAACAGTCAAAGGCGACTTACATGATATTGGAAAAAACTTAGTTTGCATGATCCTTCGCAGTGCAGGGTTTGAGGTAATCGACCTCGGTGTTGACATTTCACCGGAACAGTTTATTGACGCTATTAATAAATACAACCCCAAAATCGTTGGTATGTCTGCTCTCCTGACCACCACAATGCCTGCAATGAAAGAAACTATCGATACCATTACAGAAAAGGGTTTGCGCGAAAGGGTTAAAGTAATCATTGGTGGTGCACCTGTATCCCGTGAGTTCGCAGAAGAAATAGGAGCAGATGGTTACGGTGATGATGCTATCGCAGCCAGGGATCTGTGTATCAAGCTTGCTCAATAAAACCTCTTTTAATATTTAAACATCTCAGCAATAGGGTTTTATAAAACGATCACAAGTCACGTTATAAGATTTTACATATAATGTTCTAAAGTCGAGGAACTAATGACGAAAAAACATTTCAAGAATACTTCATAGATCTGCAAACTGCCAACATCCACATTAACTTTATTCCATCAAATAGTTCCTCGGCTTTTTCTATTGGTAAACGAGGTCATCTCCGCGCAACAGTGGATGAATAATTTGTTAACATGAAAGGAATATTAGCGAGAGATGTCGAACAATAGAGAACATTAGCAAATAAAATCAGCCGCTAATCTCATCCATCATCTCCATTCCATTGAAACAATCGTCTTCTCAAACATCGAAACCAATTTAGAAAAATAAGCAAAGAGTACATAATACAAATCTAATAATTACTATTGAGCCAGCAAGCAACTCCACATAGTTTTACCAATCTACAAACCACCTACACACCACCTAACGACCAGCGGTATTTTGAAGGGGGTTTAAGTGTGCTTTCAAATTTGGGTGTAGTTATTGCTTCCAATGATGGTGAGATTATTGCCTGCAATGAGTATGTAAAGAACCTCTTTAAACAGATGCCCTCTGATATTGAAACAGTATGCAACAATATTTCCAGCACAAAACATAACTTTCATATGATCAAACATGACCTTTATCAAACAACAAACAAAGAAAACAATAACCACATTTATCTCATTTACCCATCAAATTGTTTACCCTCTATACCGCACAATGAAAGACATGAATCCAAGCAGCGCAAGCTTGATTATGAAACAATGGAACAAATCCTTAACATGTCCTTTGATGAGATTTTTGTTGTCGACAAAAACGGCTATATTCTTTTTGTAAATGAAGCAGCAGTAAAACATTATGGAATCAAAGCTGAGGAGTTAATCGGAAAAACAGTATATCACTTTGATAAACAAGGACTCTGGGAACCAACTATTTTTCCTATCGTTATGAAAGAAAAAAAGAGAATTACTATGTTGCAAACCACATCCTTTGGAAAAACACTCTTAGTAACTGCTAACCCTGTTTTTGACGAGAACAATGAAATCGTAATGGTTGTAGAAAACGCCCGGGACATTACTGAAATGGAACTACTCAGACAGCTTCTCAGCGAGGAAAAAATTAAAGCAAAAAAATATAAGTCACAGTTGAAGGAGTACCATAAAAGAGAACTTGATTTAAGCGGATTCGTAATTGGCAGCAAGAAAATGGAAGAGCTTGTTGAAACAGCTCAGAGGGTGGCGATCACAGATTCGACAGTTTTAATTCTTGGGGAAACAGGTGTAGGAAAAACACTTCTTGCTAAGTTGATTCATAAACTGAGCCCAAGGGCTGATGGACCGTTTATCACTTTAAACTGTGCTGCTATCCCTGATCAACTTTTTGAGTCAGAATTATTCGGTTATTCCCCTGGAGCTTTTACAGGGGCCAGCAAGTCTGGAAAAATGGGACTTATAGAGCTAGCAGACGGAGGTACTCTCTTCTTGGATGAAATTGCGGAAATAAGCCCTCAAATGCAGGCCAAATTGCTCCAAGTTATAGAAGAACGACAGTTTTATAATATAGGTGGTAAAACCCCCAAAAAAGTTGATATTAGAATAATTACAGCTACTAATCGAGACATTAAAACATACGTTAAAAATGGTTCTTTTAGACAAGATCTATATTACAGGCTAAATACCATTGAACTCGTTATACCCCCTCTTCGTGAGCGTCCAGAAGAAATCATCCTCCTGACAGAACACTTTTTAAAGATTTATAATAAAAAATATGGCACCAATAAATATTTCTCAAAAGACGCTCAAAATTTGTTGTTAGCCTACTCATGGCCAGGTAATGTCCGTGAGTTGGCTCATGTTATTGAGCGATTGATTATAACCACCCCTGAAGATAAAATTCAGCCCCGACACCTTCCTCACCTCGTAAATGACATTGCACAAAAAGTTGATGATGAAGATACAATATCAGTGAAAAAACTCATACCCCTCGATTACGCTCTAGAACAGGTTGAAAAACAACTGGTTAAAACGGCATATAGCAAACTTAAAAGTTCCTATAAAGTTGCAAAAGCCCTAAACATCAGCCAAAGCAAAGCCTATCGGTTAATGCGAAAGTTCGATTGTCATAATTCTGATTAATCTATATCATCAGGGAGGGTTAAAGGGGGGTTATTGATTCATGTAATCACTTAACCCTCCCTGTCCGTATGTGAATTAAACCTGATTAAGGATATCTTCCGGATTATATTACACTGGAGTTTTTATTCGTGAACATCTAAAGACATACTTCTTTTTTGCCTCTTTCCGTGATTAAGCATTAATAAACAACCTAAAGCTATCCAGACTAGCACAATAAGCCATTCTAATGGCCAATCGAGACCTGCGGGGCTAGTAGGTACAATAATAAGCAAGAGAACCGCAGCGCTGGCCAAGATGGCGAAGCCAATACCGATAAGACCGCCAGGGGTTTTGTAAGGCCTGTTTAAATCAGGCTCGGAAAAGCGCATCTTCATCGCCGCACATGATACCAGGAAGCAAGCAGCTATCAAAGCCAGAGAAACCACATTTGTTAATGGAACTAAGAGTTTCTCCCCTAAAAATGGCCCTATAAGGGTCAAGGCTCCTATCAAAATCGTTGGGTATAACGGAGTTCTATGAGTTGGATGCAGTTTAGCAAAAACTGATGGCAGTTGTTCTTTTCTCGCCATAGCAATCATAATCCGAGTAGTAGAAATGAAAAAGGAGTTAAGAGTAGTGATGATCCCACACATTGCAGCAAACAGCAAAAACTTACCGATAAAACCCAGGCCAATTATATCTAATGAATTAAACCCAGGAAAGGGGATTTTAATAAAGTCAAGCCATGGAATTAATGATCCATATGATACGATCACAACAATATAGAACAGCCCTGAAGCAAGGAGAGCAATGCCTATAATAGCTCCAAATCTTTTATAGTTTATCCCTTCTTCAGCTTCCTCAGCCTGCTGTGGAATAGTTTCAAATCCCGCATAGAAAAATGGTGTCATCACCAAAACCTGCAGAAATCCAAAGAAAAATGTAGAGCTTGCACCAGTGTCATGAAAAACAGGCATCATATTTGACGGACTACCCTTTATAAGAGAGACAAAAAATACTACAACCGCCCCTAGGAGTATAACTTTCGTCAAAGCACTTTGCACTCCAGCTGCCTGTTCGATACCGCGATAATTCATGTAAACTATATAACCGGCGATTACTAATGCAATGATTAAGGTCGGCAAATATATGGTCGCTCCCAAAATAGAATAGAGTGGAACAGTCTTTAAGAAAGGAAAAAGCTCGCCCATCAATGAAGCAATTGCAATACTCTCCCATGGGCAGAGAATCGCGTTCCCCAACAACAAAAACCAACTGGCTATATACGACATACGAAACCCAAAAGCCCTATCAATAAACTCTACGGTTCCTCCTGAAACAGGAATGGCAGCTGACAACTCACCAAAAACAGCGCCTATCGGAAAAAGAATAAGTGCTCCAACTCCAAAAGCTAATAAAGCTGCAATGGGACCTCCGCCGATATCCATCCAATCTCCTATCAATATTATCCATCCGGTCCCGATTATTGCCCCAAAACCCATTGTAAAGTAGTGCCATAATCCCAACGACTTCTTCATACCTGTTGATTCTATTTGCTCTTGGCTTGTCATTCTTTTTACCCCCTATTCCACATACGTTTGAGCCTTTGCTATAGAAAAAATATGCAATATATGTGCCAATCCTTGATTTGAACCGGTAAAAAGGGGTAAAATCGAACAAACCAACAATAAGATACGAAAATATTAATTTTTGTATGGTTCTCTGATATAGCAAACTAATTCATATTTGCCTTATAACACTGCGTTAATAAATTACTTTTGTCTTCTATCATCCTCTATCAGATAAAAAATCCTCTATCAAATTGATAGAGGATTGTAAGTTTCGTGCTAATGGATTAGCTCAGTATGAAATAAGCTATTAGCTAAAAAGTGTTATTTTAAATTTGGCGGGGAGTCCGGGAGTCCAACCCGGCTGCATAGATTTAGAGTCTATGTGATCCTGCCGATCCACCCCCCGCGTATTCACAGCGAAGTTATAGTAAAGCCATCATTAACATTGTTGCTACACC
>DULM01000221.1 GCA_012840405.1 Syntrophomonadaceae bacterium
GTAGAACGATCAGGTGTGGCTTTGATCCTTTCCCCCTCAACAACCTTGATGGTGTCTTTGGCAGGAACAGCCACTACCACAGCCCCTGACAGTTGAGCCCGCTGTAGCCCTCCTTCCAGGACTTCCTTTGTGAGTAAAGGACGTGCACCATCATGGACAACCACCAAATCGCAGTCCTCAGGGAGGGCCTTAAGGCCTGCAGCCACAGATTCCTGTCTGATACTCCCCCCAGCGACGATCCCGGCCAGTTTGGGTAGAGAGTAAGAGGAAAGAAGTGTTCTGCAGTAAGCAAGCTCAGCTTCTGCTGCAGCGATAACATAGCTATTTACCATACTGGAATTCTCAAAAACCCTGAGGCTGTGCACAATAACCGGGTCATCACCTAATGGCAGATAGACCTTATTTAAGGGGGAACCCATCCGTTCCCCCTTACCAGCAGCTAATACTATACCCCCAACCTTACCCAATCACATTCACCTCATGGTAGGGCTGAGCCGAAGAGGAATCCTTGAAAGCCGTTTTCGGCTTGGCAAAGATCATTCGCCCGGCAGAGGTCTGAAGCACACTGGTGACTACCACATTGATGCGCTGGCCGATGTACTTCTTCCCACCTTCGATGACGATCATGGTTCCATCCTCCAGGTAGGCAACGCCTTGTCCGCTCTCTTTGCCATCACGAATAACATCAACCCCGTTAATTTCTTCACCTGGAAGGAACAATGGCTTTACAGCATTAGCCAGTTCATTGATATTGAGTACTTTGACACCAACCAGTTCAGCAACCTTATTGAGATTGAAATCATTGGTCACAACAGGACAATCAAGCCGCTTACAGACCTGGATCAGCCTGTAATCCACATCTTTCCTATTATCCAACCCATCGAAATCACGTATCTCTATCTTTATCCCCTGCTCTTTGCGCATCTGGTTTAAAATATCCAATCCCCGCCTTCCCTTGTTACGCCTGAGCAGATCTGAAGAATCAGCGATATGCTGCAGTTCTTCCAGAACAAAACGAGGAACGATCAGTGTCCCTTCGAGAAAGCCCGTCCGGCAGATGTCTGCAATCCTACCATCGATAATCACATTGGTATCCAGTACTTTATCAATACTTTTTCCACCGTCACCACGCCCTTGTTTTGAGCCAACTCTCCACATGGACATTAATCCTCTCAGTTCCTCTTTCTTCTTGATGCCCAGACTTAAACCCAGATATCCAAACAAAACGCTGAAAATAATAGGAATATAGGGACCCACCCAGGGAATGTTAACTAAAGGAGCACCAAGAAGGTTGGCAATAATAAGACCGATGATGAGTCCAGCAGCACCCCCGATCAGATCCTGCAGCGGCATGCGCTGTAAAGCGCCTTCCAGGAAGTCAACAACCTTCAGAGTAACATCTGTTATCCGGGGTGCCAGTATAAATCCTACAAATCCGGTGGCTAGAACAAATAAAGCCATAATACTGTACCAGGCATAACCTGTGATAGACACGAGTTCGTTGATAAAACCTATCCTGGCAAGTGCAAGACTCAGGGCATACCCAATACCTGCCCCCAGCAAAGTTATTATAACTCTGAATACCTTTTTTAGCATATATTCTCACCTCCTTTTTATTCCTTATTTTGGCTATTTCCATAAACCATTATACGTTAGATATCCAGCACCATCAAGGGCATTGTTTGTCTAATAATAGA
>DULM01000080.1 GCA_012840405.1 Syntrophomonadaceae bacterium
ATGACATCGATACGGACCAGATCATACCTGCCCGCTATATGAACACCTATGACCCGGCTGAGCTGGCAGCCCACTGTATGGAGGACGCGGATCCCTCCTTTGCCGGGAGGGTAGAACCCGGGGCTGTTATCGTGGCAGGGAAAAACTTCGGCTGCGGTTCCTCCCGGGAGCATGCGCCGATAGCGATCAAGGCTGCAGGTGTATCCTGTATCATCGCTTCAACTTTTGCCCGTATCTTTTACCGCAATGCGGTCAATATCGGCCTTCCTATTCTGGAGTGCCCGCAAGCAGTGGAAGCGCTTAAGGAGGGCGATCAAGTTGAGGTGGACCTGGTTAAAGGAGTGATCAAAAACCTGAGCAGCGGTGAGGAGTATCATGCCGCACCCTTTCCCCCATTTATGCAGGGGATCATTGAACAGGGCGGGCTGATCAATTATGTGCGAGAAAGGATGAAAGAACGTGCCTAAAATTTTGCTCTTACCTGGAGATGGAATCGGACAAGAGATCGTACCTGAAGCTGTGAAAGCCCTTGAAGCTGTAGGTAAGCGTTTTAATAGAAGCTTCCAGTTTCAAGAAGCCCTCATCGGCGGGACGGCTTATGATGAATGCGGCCACCCCCTGCCTGAAAGCACCTTAAAGCTCTGTCAGGAGAGCGATGCCATTTTACTAGGGGCCATCGGTGGCCCCAAATGGGAGCAACTTCCTGTTCATCTGCGTCCTGAAATGGGCGCTTTGCTCCCTTTGCGAAAAAAGCTGAGGCTTTATGCCAACATCAGGCCGGCGGTTCTCTTTCCTGACCTGATTGCTGCCTCACCCTTAAAACCTGAGGTAGTCCAGGGCATGGATCTGATAGTGGTGAGGGAACTGACCGGTGGGCTTTACTTCGGACCTAAAAAGAGGGAGATAGTTGATGGTGAGGAGCAAGCCATTGACACTTTGGTTTACCGGGCTGGGGAAATTATCCGCATCGGGCGTCTTGCCTTCGAGCTGGCCAGGAAGAGGAGAAAAAAATTAACCTCTGTAGATAAGGCCAATGTTCTGGCCAGCAGCCGCCTCTGGAGGGAGGTTATGACCGAACTGGGGCGTGAATACCCGGATGTGGAACTTGAGCACCTATATGTAGACAACTGCTCCATGCAGTTGGTGCGCAAACCAACTCAGTTTGATGTGATTGTAACAGAGAATACCTTTGGAGACATTTTAACCGATGAAGCCAGTGTTTTAACGGGATCCATCGGTATGCTGGCCTCTGCCAGCATCGGTGGCGAGGTTGCCCTCTATGAACCGGCACACGGTTCAGCCCCTGATATTGCCGGACAGCAGAAGGCAAACCCTCTGGCCACTATCCTTTCAGCGGCACTGATGCTGGACATTTCCTTTAATATGCATCAGGAGGCCCGGGCTGTAGAAGACGCAGTTCGAGCTGTTTTGAAAGAAGGTTACCGGACACCGGATCTCATGCATTCCGGAGGAAAAGAGGTTACAACTGCCCAGATGGGTGATCTGGTTGCAGAATATATTCAGAAAGGATGAAGGATGTTGGGGATTTAATCTACATTTATGACACAACATTGAGAGATGGGACTCAGGCCGAGGGCATCAGCCTAACTGTTGAAGACAAATTAAAGATCACCTCTAAGATTGATGAATTGGGCGTTCATTATATCGAAGGGGGTTGGCCGGGGTCAAACCCTAAAGATCTTGAGTATTTTAAAAGGGTAAAAGAACTCCCTTTGAAGCAGGCTAAAATCTCTGCTTTTAGCTCCACCAGGAGGGCAGGTTGCAGGGTAGAGGAGGACACCAACATCAAAGCCCTGCTGGAAGCGGAAACCCCGGTTGTGGCCATCTTCGGCAAAACATGGGATTACCATGTAACCATGGCCTTGAAAACAACCCTGCAGGAAAACATCAATATGATCAGAGACACTGTGTCCTATTTAAAGAAGCACGGCAGAGAAGTGATCTATGATGCTGAGCAATTTTTTGACGGCTTTAAGGCAAACCCCGACTATGCTCTGGCTACACTGAAAGCAGCTGCAGAGGCAGGTGCGGACTGGATAGTGCTCTGTGATACAAATGGCGGCTGCCTGCCTGAGGAGATTGAGCGGATTATCAATCGGGTGCAGGAGGAGATCAAAACACCGTTGGGGATTCACGCCCATAATGACGGGGAACTGGCTGTAGCCAACAGCCTTGCTGCTGTCAAATGCGGAGCCCGGCAGGTCCAGGGCTGTATTAACGGTTTTGGGGAACGGTGTGGAAATGCCAATCTCTGCTCTCTGATCCCAAACTTACAGTTGAAGATGGGATTATCCACCATAGGTGATTCATCCCTCAAGCGGCTGACTGAAGTATCCCGCTATGTGAGCGAAATCGCCAATATGAACCCTTTGAACAACCAGCCCTTCGTGGGTGCCAGTGCTTTTGCTCATAAAGCGGGGATCCATGTGAGTGCCATATTAAAGGATCCTGTGACCTATGAGCATATAAATCCCGATCTGGTAGGAAACAGAAGGCGGGTACTGGTATCTGAACTGGCAGGAGCAAGCAATATCTTGTTTAAGGCCCGGGAACTCGGATTGGATCTGACCAAAGATAGCGAGTCCACCCGGCGTTTAAGCAGTGAAATAAAGGAACTGGAGCATAAAGGCTATCAGTTTGAAGGTGCAGAGGCCTCTTTGGAACTGCTGCTGCAGAGGAGTGCCGGGCAGAAGGCGGAGTTCTTTACACTGGAGAGCCTGAAAATTCTGGTGGAGAAACGACCTGCCAATGGAAATGGGGAGGAACTCATCAACTCTGAGGCCATGATCAAACTCAGGGTCGGTGATCAGGTGATGCACACAGCAGCAGAGGGGGATGGCCCGGTCAATGCTGTGGACAATGCCCTCAGAAAAGCGCTGGAGGGGTTTTACCCATCCCTGAAAGAGATGCACCTTGTGGATTATAAGGTGCGGGTTTTAGACGGCAAGGATGGTACCAGGGCCAAAGTGCGTGTACTCATCGAATCCGCTGATTCGGAGGGCACCTGGAGTACTGTAGGGCTGTCTGAGAACATCATCGAAGCCAGTTGGCAGGCCCTGACCGACAGCATGAACTACTTTCTTTTAAGGCGGCGGAATAAAAAGACTTAATAAAATAAATTAGCCCGAGGAAAACTCGGGCTTTAACTTTTTACTTTAGGTTTCATGTAGCGGATATTGGGTATTTCGGCTCCAGGTACTTCTAAGTTTTCTTCTTTTTCAATAACAGGGTAGATATTATAAATGGCCAGATCATCTAAGACCCCTCCCATTAGCCGTAGCCCTTCTTCCAGTTTATTGGGGTCACCGATTGCTGTAATGACACAGGGGAAGGTGATTTTTTTCCCATTTACAGTAATAGCCATATTGTTTTCACCGCTCCAGTGAATCTTAGTCCAACTGGTCACCCGGTGTTCGTTGATGGCAATGGCTTCAGCCTGGGCATTCCAGAGTTCATTGATAATATCTATTATATCCAGGTACATGATAGGGGAATTGGCATCGATGGTAATGGTAATCCCTGGCCCCTTGACAGGTATAAGTCCAATGGCAGTTTTTTGTTCCAAAATATCCTGCTGCAGTTCTTTGGTCAGATTTTCCCCTGTAGATACATCGCTACTGACTGTACGCAGTTTCTCATTAAGCACAATCAGTTCCTGTTCCAGCTTAGTTTTTTCTTCATTATTTCTGCTCATCAGCTGCAGCAGGTCATCTGTTGACTGCTGTGAGAGGTCCCTTAAGTATGTCTGCTGGGTGCGGAACTGTACTGTGATCAGCACTCCCAACAGGATAAAAGTAATAAAAACAGGGAGCTTCCAGTTTTCCAATTTATTCACTGTTATCCCCCTTTCTCCTCTTTAATTGCCGTTTCTCAACCATTTTGTCCAGCAGTTCCCTTCTGATGATAGCCAGGTTCTGGAAAAGACGGACACCAAAGGCGATAACAGCAGCCAGATAGAGATCAACACCTAACTGATCTCCCAGATAGGCAAGCAAAGCAGCCATCAGAGTGTTGGCAAAAAAACCGGTCAGCAGGATGGTAGCATTAAATTTTTCTTCAAAAATGGATTTAATCCCGCCGAAGGCCGAGTCAAGTGCTGCTAGTACTGCTATGGATAGGTATTTGGCCAACACTCCAGGTATTGGTATATTGAGAACTGTACCGATAAGCAGACCTATCAACAGGCCCAGAAACGGTACCCACATCTATTATTCCTCCTTTGGTTGGGCCTGGGTGAATTGGTAACTGCCTTTGTAAGACTCTATTACCAAATTGCTGTGTTTTTCAATGCTCACAGGAAACCCAGCCATCTTTAAAATGTTATACTGACTTCTTTCTGTTTCCAAAACCCTGGTTAGATTATCGGGGTCTCCGATAGCTTTGATGATAAATGGTGGAGCAAGTCGTTCTGCATTCACCTGAATGGTTGTTCCAACACACCTAATATCAGTCGAATTGATGATTCTCTGGTTGTTGATGGAGATTGCCTCCGCGCCAGCTGCCCGCAGTTCATATACAATATAGAGAAGGTGTTTATCATGGATTAAAAAGTCCTCAATTCTTGTCTGTTCAGGGTTTTTTTGAAGTGCCAATTCTTTTCCTTTAGTGTTATCATCCAGATGGACAGTGATCCCCTCTCCCTGTACAGGATATAAACCCGAAAGAACTAGAAGCTTGTCCAATTCATACTGCAGTTTTTCGGTTTCCAGCTTACCCTCTGATAGGTTTTTTTGATATTTGTTCAGGCTTTCTCTTTTTTCATTGATGTTTTTTTTCAACTGCTCCAGCTCTTCTTCCTGTTGCTGGATCATAGTAATCAATCTCTTGTTTTTCTGTTGGGTGGGAGAGTCAGCTTCCCCGTGAATGGCATGGAGAGCCAGCATGAGCATAATTCCTGTTAAAAATAGTACAAATGCCAGTGAAAACTGCCAGTTCTTAAAAAATCTCATTAGAATTACCCCCTTTCGTCATCTTGAGGGTCTGTCATACACTTCGTTAACCGGTGCCGTTTTCCTGCTGGAATTTTTTATAA
>DULM01000081.1 GCA_012840405.1 Syntrophomonadaceae bacterium
AGGTAGGATTTTATAACAATTTACCGAATGGATAATATACAGGAATTAAGTTCTATAAAATAAATAGTGATATCCTACTGTGGGAAAGGTCATTGAGGGAGTAACCTTGGCAAAAAATAAATTAGTCGCGCCGGTAGTAAAATGGGCTGGTGGCAAGCGTCAGATATTAGACGAGATTACAAAATACATTCCTGATGAGTTTTCCACCTATTATGAGCCTTTTCTTGGCGGGGGAGCGGTATTATTTGAGCTGCAGCCAGAAAAGGCTGTTGTCAATGATATCAACCAGGAATTAATGAATATTTACCAGGTCATCAAAGATAATGTGGATGAATTGATAGAGAACCTCAAGAAACACAAGAATGAGAGAGAGTATTTTTATAAGATCAGAGAACTGGACCGGGACAAGGAGCAGTACAGCAAGTTGACCAAAGTAGAAAGGGCCTCAAGGATCATCTACCTTAACAAGACATGCTACAATGGTTTGTTTAGGGTCAACAAATCAGGGGAGTTTAATGCACCCTTTGGCAATTACAAAAACCCGAACATTGTCAATGAAAGCACCTTACGGGCGGTCAGCGAATATTTCAATACAGCGGATATCAAATTTACCTGCCAGGATTTTGAGGCTGCATTACAAAGCGCGGCAAAGGGGGATTTTGTTTATCTTGATCCACCCTATGACCCGGTGTCAGAAACCGCCAGCTTCACAGAATATGATAAAGGGGGTTTTAGCCGGGACGAGCAGATCAGGCTGAAAAAGGTCTGTGATGAGCTGAATAGGAAAGGAATTAAATTTCTTTTATCAAATTCGGCTACAGAGTTCATTTTGGAACTCTATAAAGACTATAGAATAGAAGTGATCCAGGCCAAACGTGTCATTAACTCCAAGGCTGATAGACGAGGGGATGTAGACGAGCTTTTGGTCATGAATTATGAGTAGTAGGGGGATACAGCCACCGACCTTCAGAGAATTGGACTAGGGTGCAGAAAAAACGCCTGAGGAGAAGAAAATTGTTGCTAGGCATTGTTAGGTAGAGATAATAACAGGTATTTTGTTGCCATAAAGAATTAGTTGCCTTATTAACTATATTATGGTATGATCATTTTAAAGCTTAGTAAAGACAGATGTTTTGTGGGGTAGAGCTTTGCTCCCTTTTTTTTAACGAATAAGATTATACTGGAGGAGGAGAGAATATGAATCTGAAAGGTTCAAAAACTGAGGCTAATTTAAAGGCGGCTTTTGCTGGTGAATCTCAGGCGAGAGTTAAGTATGAGTATTATGCCTCTCAGGCCAGGAAAGACGGCTACAACCAAATCGCTGCTTTTTTTGAAGAGACTTCACGCAATGAAAAGGAACATGCCAAGATTTGGTTTAAACTGCTGTATGATGGAGTTCCGGCAACAGATGAAAACTTAAAGGATGCGGCTGCTGGTGAAAATTACGAGTGGACAGAGATGTATGCTGAGTTTGCAAAAACAGCAAGAGAAGAAGGTTTCAATGAGATAGCTGAGCTTTTCGAGAAGGTAGCTGCCATTGAGAAAGAACACGAGGAGAGATATTTGAAATTACTGCAGAACATTAAAGAAGGCAAGGTTTTTGAGAGAGAGGAAGTAAAGGCCTGGAAGTGCGGGAACTGCGGACATATTCATTACGGGAAAGAAGCTCCAGAGGTCTGCCCCGTTTGCGACCATCCCAGGGCCTATTTTGAGATCAAAGCAGAAAATTATTAATAACTGTTATGTATTGGCTTGACAATAAGGTGACCTAATATCCCGGAGGACAAGCTGCTTCTGTCCAATGACTCCCACTATCAACAATGGGATGCTCCCCAACGTGGCTTAGTTCCCCACCTATATGCAAGGGCTGAGGTAAAAAACGCATGAGTTTTGCGTTTGGCTCCTACGGATGGGGAGGTCAAAGGGCGCCGAATGAGTTTCTGTTCTCCAGGAAATGGGCAGGGAAATGCTGAGGAAATGGTAAAAATACAGTATGTTCCCGGCAAAGAAGACCTAGGTAGTTTCAGGGAGACAGCTAGCAAGCTTACTGAAGCCGTTAAATAGGAGGGACAGAAGATGGATCTAAAAGCGCTTTACAGTATCAGCTACGGTGTCTATGTGATTGCATCTAAAGATGGGGATCGCCTAAATGGACAGATTGCCAATACAGTCTTCCAGATATCCAGTGAGCCTCCAACTATAGCAATAAGTATCAATAAACAGAATTTGACCCATGAATTCATTAAGAAAAGCGGGTTGTTTACTGTTTCCATCTTAGAGGAGACAACTCCCCTTTCCCTGATCGGGCAGTTTGGCTTCAAATCAGGTAGAGATGTGGATAAATTCGCCGATGTAAAATACGAACTAACCCCTCAAGGGTTGCCTTATCTAATTGACAATACTCTGGCCTATATTGAGGCTAAGCTTATCCAGGATGTGGATGCAGGAACACATACCATTTTCATTGGAGAAATAATAGGCGCAGAAGTTTTGAAGCAGGGCAACCCAATGACCTACGCCTACTATCACCAGGTGAAAAGGGGGAGTACACCACCATCTGCTCCCACTTATCATAAAGATAATAAAGAGAAAAGGAGTAATGGAATGGATAAGTACGAGTGCTCAGTATGTGGTTATGTATATGACCCGGCAGAAGGGGATCCGGAAAACGGCATCGAACCAGGAACACCCTTCGAAGACCTGCAGGATGACTGGGTTTGCCCCGTATGCGGAGCAGGCAAAGACGAATTTGAGAAAGTCAGTTAAAAAGAACGATACCGAGAGCAGGGGGACTGTCCCGCCCGATCAGGGGGATAGTCCCCCTGCGCGATCAGGGGGACAGGTCCCTTTTCGCGGTGGCTGCCACCGCCTGTTTCCATAGACGTGAGAACAGATGATGTATATAATGGACCTATGTACAATTCAAAATTGCCATAAACATGACAAAAACAGCTCATTTACCATCGATCTTCGTGGGTAGATGACGATGGGTGAGCAATAGGGGAGGAGAATACCAATGGATGACCGGCAACGTATTGATCACTTATTTAATCAATCTCTTTTCGAAGCCCTTGCCCGGAGGCGCACCCGTCGCTTTGGCCTGGGCTATAAAATCAATGACGGTATTACAAATTATGAATCCAAGAAAGCTCCTGTCCCTCTCACCGAGTTGGAATTGGCTATTCTCTGCTGGGCTGCAGATGGTGTCACTGGATTAGCCCTCGGCGAACAGCAGGTAGTGACAGGAGTGATGTCTTCCTGGAACGGCCGCGTCCATCCCTGTCCGTGCAACAGCCAAAACTCAGTTCTTGCTTTTATTAATGATGATGGAATATTCCTTTATAAGCCTCCTGCTGCCACCCAATTGGTCGAGATTAAAACTCCCGAGGATCGGCTAAAAATTCTGGATGTTTATCGCAAACACACAGTCAAAATTGTAGATGAGAGGCCTCAAATCCCCGATATGGCTTGGTTAAGTTCAAATAGATGGGGTGTTAACAAAAAAGGCACAACATTCTTTTTGCCGATCATAGATGTCACTGCAGAATACATCAATTTTCTCCTCTTTGCATTTGGTCAGGAAGGTTACTATATTTATGACAATATTGCAGGTAAGCCTGCAGGGACAGAGAAGTGGATCGATAAGGGGGTTTTTGATGCAGAGTTTTCTATGCCCCTGGTAATGTTTGAGAATTTTATTTTTAATCTTGTGGTATCTATGGCTCATTATAAAATACAGAATTTGTCCCTGGCATGTGAAGTGATGGGTTTGGGCTGTTGGGCTCATACCGGGTTTGCTCCTTTTGTTCTTCTAGGTGAAACTCCTTTATGCAGGGGATTAGGTGCAACTTTTATTCGTGGCAAAGACGGAATACCTAATCCGGTGGCCTTGAAAAACCATTTGGAATCCTATTGCCCGCCAAACTATAAGAGTATGGATGAGGCGGTAGATGCTATTGTCGCGGATCGCTGGGGTGAGAATGGTATTTTTGTCTCCGGCTATACCGGAAGCACCCCAATCAAGAAATGGAAAAACAAGGTGGACAATATCCCCAAGTATTCGGAACAAATATTGCAGGTGGCAAAAGATTACTGCAACTATATTTTGCATGAGTACGGCAGATTTCCTGCTTTTATCGATTCATTGTTGATACCTGTGGGAGCTACTGTTCATCATGTGGATCTGGATTTTTACAAAACTTATTATCCACCTGATGCCCTGACTGAGCATTTCCATAACCATATGAAAATCTGGCATGAGGACTAACTTGTGTCAATCCCGTATTTATGGGCCTTGCGCAGTAGTGTTGACTGGCTGATACCAAGGCTCTTTGCCGCGTCCCGGGTATTAGGGGTTTCTTTCAGCGCCCGGGATATAAGCAGTTTTTCCAGGTTTGCTACTGCCTCTTCTAGGGTAATGTCTTCTTTATAGCAGGAGTGGGCGATAGCTTCATCCAAGTTTTCAAAACCAAGATCGGAAAACTGGATGATATTTTTGCTGGAACTGACAAAAAGCCTTTCAACCAGGTTCTTTAACTCTCTGACATTACCAGGCCAGGAATAACTGAGCATCCAGTCAACCAAACCCTGAGAAAACTGCTTGCGGATGCCGTATTTGATGTTGAGTTCTTGTAAAAAGTGGTCCGCTAGAATAGGGATATCTTCTGTTCGCTCCCGCAGCGGAGGAACATGTATTGGGATCACACATAAGCGGTAATATAAATCCGCTCTAAACTTGCCATCAGCTATCAATTTCTTTAGATCTTGATTTGTTGCGGAAATAACCCGGGCAGTGACTTTCAGATCACGGGTCCCCCCTACACGCCTGAAACTACCATCTTGCATCACTTGTAGCAACTTGGATTGCATGTTGTAGGAGAGGTCTCCTATCTCATCTAAAAAAATTGTGCCGTTTTCAGCCATTTCGAAAAGGCCTGGTTTGCCATTCTTTTTTGCGCCAGTGAAAGCGCCGGTTTCATAGCCGAATAATTCGCTTTCAAAAAGTGTTTCAGGAATGGAAGGGCAGTTTACATGCACAAATCTCCCGGAACGATTGCTCAATTCGTGGATCTTTCTGGCTATCACATCTTTGCCTGTGCCTGATTCTCCTGTGATAATTATAGGGGAATCGGCCCAGCACACTTTGAGCATGGTATTAAAGATGCTCTGCATTTTCTTGCTTTTATAAATGAATTCTGGTGATTGTTCTTGTTTGCCCCGGTGATTGAATGCTGAGGGAATGGCAGCTCTCTTTTCAAGCACCAATTTTAATTCCCTGAAATCATGAACATCCTGCAGGGTATAAAACCAGCCAGCAATATCCCGGGATTCCTGCCAGATTATTTTGCCTGTCACCAGCAGCACCCGGTTATTTTTCGTCCGGATAAGCATGTGGATGCTATCTTTTGATCTCATCCAAGATGTCAGTTCTGTGTAATAGCCCTCTTTATGCAGATCAAATAAGTTTTTGCCTACTAGCTCATCTTCTGCAAAATAATCCAATAGGGCGTGCCATTTGTTGACCATGATCACATTGTGCTCTAAGTCGGTTATCATAACTCCTTCTGGGAACAGATCGATTACCTTTTTCAGTTCATTGTCTAAAGAAAAAGTACTGCTGAATTTTGTTTGGTTTTTATCTTGGTTTATCAAAGCAGGAATAAAATCATCGGGTTTCGTTTGTTTCCCTTTGGCCACAACAATCACCTCATCAGTGCTGGATTAAGTGATGCACTAATTCTTCTAACAATAGATTGTTGGACATTGGTACCCATGGTCTTTGTAGCTGATACTGTGCTCTAAAGCACATATTAACTATTTCTTTATTGATCGGTTCATTCCCTGCATGTGCAGCAATTACTGATTCATTTTTGGTGCAATAAAAAAGCTTTTGTCTGCCTGCTAGTACAGCGGCTTTTGCGCGTTGTAAGGAGGTTTATCGGCGCAAGAAAGCTCTGTTCTGCTTCAAAATTGGTGCAGTAATAGAAAGATAATGGATGTTGGCGAGGGAGGGCCGGCAGAAACACTGGGGTTAAAGAGTTGATAGCATTCCCTTTTACAGTTGGCATGAAATTTGCGAGTAATTAGTATAAGCATCTCATTAACAGAGGAGGTATGTCTAATGCCAGATCGTGAGCGTATTAACAAGTTGTTTGATTACTCTCTTTTCAAGTCACTAGCACACCGCAGAGGGCGTCGTTTTGGACTAGGGTATAAGATCTCAGATGGTATTACTGATTATGTGTCTGAAAAAGAGCCAGTTCCCCTCAGTGATTTAGAAACAGCCATTTTGTGCTGGGCTGGTGACGGTGTTAACGGAGTTGCTCTTGGCGAACAGCAGCTGATAACAGGAGTAATGTCCACCTGGAATGGAAGAACAACTCCTTGTCCGTGCAACAATCAGAATACAGCATTTGCCTTTATTAACGATGATGGCATTTTCTTTTACAATCCTCCTGATGCAGAAAAGGTCGTTGAGATCGAGACAGAAGAGGATCGGGATAAAATCCTGAAAATTTTCAAGGAGCATACAGTAAAGGTATTTGATGGCCGGCCTCAGTTCCCTGCTGAAGCGTGGTTAAAATCAAACCAATGGTTTGTAAATGCACCTGGCTCAACATTGTTTTTGCCTGTTGTGGATTTAACTTCCGAATATATCAACTTCCTGCTATATGCATTTGAACATGAAGGATACTACATCCTGGATCAGATGAAAGGTAAACCGGCTGGTGTCCAGAAGTGGATCGATGCTGGCCGTTTTGACCAGGGATTTTCAGTACCCCTGTTAATGTTTGAAACCTTTGTATTCAATGTAGTGGTTGCTATGGGACACTATAAAGTGCAGAATATGGCTCTTGCCTGTGAGGCTATGGGGCTGGGCAATTTCGTTTGGGCTGGTTTTACACCATTGATCGTTTTGGGTGGTACTCCATTCTGCAGAGGTTTAGGCGCTACTTTCATTACAGGCAAAGATGGCCTGCCCAACCCGGTTGCCATCCGAGGACAATTAACATCCTTCTGCCCGCCTAATTACAAGAATATGGATGAGGCAGTAGATGCTCTTGTTGCAGAACGGGAGGGTGAAAACGGCATCTTTACATCAAACTTTAAAGGTGTGACACCATTTAAGGATTGGCAAGCGGCCCAAAAGGGTATACCAAAATACAGTAAAGAAACCATCCAGATCACCAAGGATTTTTGCAACTATGTTTACGAAGAATACGGTCGTTTCCCGGCATTTTTCGATGCAATTTTCCTGCCGGTTGGCATTACTGTTCACCATCTTGACATCGATTTTTATGATAAATACTATCCCAGTGAAGTAATCACTGAGGAGATTCGCAATCACATGAAAAATTGGCATGAGTAAATCATATGGGGTTTATTTGAGGTTTATTAATAGGCGTTTCATTAAGGAGTAGATAGATTATGCCGAGAATGGTTACACCAGCTGGAGATATGGAGGTTCAGGTATCTAAACTAGAAGTTATAGATAACTCCATCGTAGCAACCGGAAAAATGGGTGTTTGGGATGCAAAAATATATGTCAGCCCTAGTGATCTCAAACAAATAATCAAGATGACACCTATTCTTAAGATGATTGGGCTTGTCCTGCGGCTGCCTTTCATCAAATAGATGCAGACATACCTGTCGATCTTTAGTAGTAAGGGTTGCTAGTAAGGGTGAATCATAGTAAACGAAGGAAGAACTCTATGTTTTGCGGAGCAGCGATGGAAGTAAGGAATACCAAATTATAAGGACTGACCTGGTGATGATCAAAAAAGAACAATATACAGCAAGTAATGTGCCAGGAGTTATCGTATGAGATCAAGGGGCTGACACAAAATTCATAAAAATTGATAAAAGACGGTTCCTGTCAAAAGGACATGAGAACCGTCTTTTTTTTGGTGCCAGGTTTGCTTTGTTGCCTTTTATCTCAGTGCCAGGTTTGTGTTACTGATTTATTGAATTAAGCTAACGGAGTCTATTCATTTTCTGAGTTCAGATCTCTGGCTTCCGATACTTTTGCCCACAACCCCTCATTCCGACAGGTTACTTCAATGCTATATGTAATTGAAGATGCCAGATGCGAAAAACGAGCGGAGAACCCTTCCTCCGCCCGGTCCGGGGGACAGGTTGACCCATCTGCTGCAGGCGGAAGATCAGGGGGCTGTCCCGCCGAGCGGATGATCAGCGTGTAGTTTAACTTTTTTCAAGCAGGAGTTTGAACTACAAAAACCGAAGAAACTTTCTATACTGGGCAAGGAATCATTAAATATCAACAACAAGGCAAACTTTAAAACAGGGGAGAGGACAATGATAGATTTAAGAAGCGATACCATCACAAAACCGACAAAAGAGATGCGAGAAGCTATGGCAAACGCGATAGTAGGGGATGATGTTTATGGTGAGGATCCGACTGTTAATAAGCTGGAAGAAATAGCAGCAGAATTAGTGGGCAAAGAAAGTGCCCTTTTTGTGGCCAGCGGTACGATGGGTAACCAGGTTGCTGTTCTGTCACACACTGAAAGAGGCAATGAAGTTATTGTAGACACAGCAGCCCATATTGCAAGATATGAGGTTGGGGCGCCGGCAATGTTTGCAGGTGTCCAGCTGCGCCTTGTTGACGATCTGTTGTTGGGAAATACTATCGATAAAATAAAAAATGCCTATCGAGAGGAGAATATTCATTTTCCCGTCACCCGCTTGATCTGCTTAGAAAACACCTTCAACAGTGGTGGCGGAACAATAATGCCAGCTGAAAAAATGAGAGCTGCCTATCAATTAGCCAAGGACCTGAATCTCAAACTGCACCTGGATGGAGCAAGGATTTTCAATGCTGCGGTTGCCTGTCAATGTGATGTCAAGGAATTCACAAAATACTGCGATTCTGTAATGTTCTGTTTATCCAAAGGGCTAGGTGCTCCAGTGGGCTCTATACTGGCCGGTGACAAAGAATTTATCAAAAGGGCCCGCAAATACAGAAAAGCAATGGGTGGCGGGATGCGTCAGGCCGGTATTCTGGCTGCAGCCGGGCTTGTTGCTTTAAAATCAATTGATCGTTTGGCAGAGGATCACAGAAATGCCAGGTTATTGGCAGAGGGGTTATCCCAAATAAAGGGTATAAAAGTGGATTTGGAACGGGTGCAGACAAACATGGTTTATGTTGAAGTTGATAATGCAGCAGTATTTGTCTCAAAACTTGAGGAAAACGGGGTAAAAGCAAATGCTGTCGCTGCCAATGCAGTCAGGTTTGTTACAAGCAGAGAAGTAACACGGGAAGATATAGAAAAAGTGATTGAAATAGTTTCCCGCATTGCTGCCGCCGATAAATAGAATGTTCAGGAGACTAGACTGATAGGACTTATCAGGGGAACAGTCCCTTCAGGCGATCGGAGGAACAGGTTGAACTAATGGGACCGGTCAGAGGGATTGTCCCCATCCCCGGTCAGGGGGCGGGTTGGCCAATTGTGATAAACATCATTTCCTAACAGTGTTGATCCCTGCCCCTTGACACATAAGCTCTGGTTGTACTTTTCCAAAGATCCTTCCCGGTGACAGCGAACCGGTTTCTGTGACCCCATCCATGGCGCCAAGTAATCGTTCAACATCCCTGTTTCGCTTTGGTTGTCGTTAGCTTGACCTTCATCAAGGGCAAACAACAATTTACCCAGGTTGTTGCGCTGGCAAGGATAAACCGACTGAGCAGACCAGTTGCCGGAACTGGTGAACAGGTCGCATCGATCCGCTGGGACTGTCCCCATTGGCGAGCAGGGACAGGTTGCATCCATGTGATCGACCATCAAAACTGTCCTAGCGTGTTCGGTTCCTGGTTGATAAATTCTTCATCATCTTCCCTCCACATGGGGTCAACGATACAGAGGAATATGAGATCCCCATCCCCTGTACTCTCTAAGTACTGCACTGCACCAGGAGGCACCAAAACCGCTATGCCGGGCTCAACTTCAGTAGAATCTTGGTTAATGTGAAGTATCCCCTGTCCCTCCAAGAAATAATAAACCTCCGCGCTTTCTTTGAGTCTGTGTGGAACAGTGCTTTTGCCTGCAGGGAGGCGGGCATGAGCGATGCTGCAGTGCAGGGGAATTTCTTCTTTTTCCCTCAGGGGATGCAGAAGTTCACAGAGGAGGCTGCCATCCCCAGCTGTAAAGTAACTGCCTTCTCGAATGTCTTTCACCAACACATAAATACCCCCTTTCCGTCACTAGGTGCCAGCCTTGATTTAATTTAGTAACCTGTCCATGGTTATGTCCATGGTTAGCATCAGAGGAGCATTTCCTGCTATTAAGCAACGATCACTGGGACAGGATTGGTAATCGGACCGATCACCGGGACAGGTTGACTGATCGGGCCGATCACCGGGACTGTCCCTCCGCGCGATCAGGGGGACAGGTTGGCCCTACCGCACCGATCATGGGAACAGGAAGCAAAATGAACGTTCCTCAGCTTCCCTAGACTATGTGCGCACAACCTGCGTCCCCATGCCTCCCAAGCCACCTAACTGTACAAACAGAACCATTTCTCCGTACTCTAGCCTCAGGCTGTGAGTTTTTCCAGTTCATCCAGCAGGCCGGCAAAGCGGTTGATGGCATCCTGTACCGGTTGGGGACTGGTCATATCTACCCCTGCTTCCTGCAGCAGGTGCAGCGGATAGTCAGAGCATCCCTTTTTAAGGAAAGAAATATAACGCTCCACTGCGGGTTCACCCTTGGTAAGGATTTGGTGCACCAAAGATGCAGCTGCTGATAGGCCGGTGGCATATTTGTAGACATAAAATGCGTCATAAAAATGGGGGATGCGCGCCCATTCCATATCGATTTCGCTATCTATGATCATCTCTTCTCCGTGATAGGCGGTGTTCAGTTTATGGTATTCCTCTTTTAAGAATTGAGTTGTCAGTGTTTCGCCCTTTTCCGCTCTAGTATGAATGACCTGTTCGAATTCAGCAAACATGGTCTGCCTGAACAGTGTGGTTCGATAAAGTTCGAGATAGTAATTAATAAGGTAGATTTTTTTGCGCGAATCTTTTGTTGTCTGCAGCAGGTGCTCCATCAAAAGGGATTCGTGGACTGTAGAGGCCACCTCAGCAGTGAAAATGGCGGGCTGGGAGTAGATGAAAGGCTGGTTTTTATCGCTGTAGTAAAAATGCATGGCGTGCCCCATTTCATGAGCCAGTGTAAAGGCGCTGTCTAGGTTGTTCTGGTAATTGAGGAGAATGAAGGGGTGCACACCATAGATGCTGTCACAGTAGGCACCAGCAGTTTTACCCTTTCTTTCGTAAATGTCTACCCAGCTGGAATCCAAACCCTCTGCCAGTACTTTTCCATAGGAATCACCCAGAACTGCAACACCTTTTTTCAGCATTTCCACAGCTTCAGGGTAGGGGATCTGCCATTCCACATCAACCAGCGGCACATAGATGTCATACATATGCAGTTCATCGAGGCCGAGGATCTTTTTGCGCAGTTTCATATAGCGGTGCATCTGCTTGAGGTTGGAGCGGACCGTGTGCACCAAACTGTCATAGACAGCAGAGGGGATATTATCTGTGAAAAGGGAGGCAGCCCGGGCTGACTGATGCCGGTGCACTTCCGCATAAAAAATATCCCTTTTTACCCCTGCATTTAGTGCTGCGGCAAAAGTGTTCTCCAGTTTACGGTATGTTCCATATAAGGCTTGGAAGGTTTCACGCCTTACCCTGCGGCTTTTATTCTGCATCAGGCTGATAAAGTTGCCTTTGGTAATCTCGATCTCATTTCCTTGATCATCACAGATAACCGGAAAGGTGAGATCTGCATTGTTCAGCATTTTGAAGATTTCATCTGGGGCGCGGGTAATCTCCCCTGCCCGGGCGACAACCTGCTCCTCAGCTCCGGAGAGGGTATGGGGTTTTTGACGAAGTATGTCCTCAATGTAATGTTTGTAAAGGGAAAAACGGTGATCCTGCCGCAATATGGATATAGTGTTAGCGGAAAGCTCCAGGATTTCCGGATTGATGAAGGAGAGAGCGGTATCTACCCGGGTCAGCAGAGTTGCCGCCCGTCCAAACAGAGCTTGAGCTGTTGGATTAGAATTGTCCTCATCCCGTTTCATCCTGGCGTAACAGTAAACCTTTTCTATCAGCTGCTGGATCTGAGTGCTTAAATCCAGAGCAGTAAAAAATGTGTCTGCAGATTCTCCCAGCCTCCCCTGATATGCATCGATCTTTTCGATCAGGGTTTCTATTTGCCTGAGATCCTTTTCCCATTCTTCTTGATTTTGATAAATATCTTCCAGCTTCCATGTGTCTTTGTTCATTTTATTCACCTCAATGTTGGGGAAAGTGGGGTGATGGATGCACCCCAAATTCCGGATTTAGTATTCTGTTGTGCCAAACATATTTCCAAACTTATTTTATGGTGATATTATATATCTTTTCCAGTTGTCAGTGGAGCATCCAACTGAAACTAGGCGGCACTTAATGGGCGGCAGACTGTTCCTGTCGCCAATCATAAGTTACCAACAAGGCAAGCGTGGCGCATCATGTCAAATACACCCGGCAACGGCAAGAACGGGTTTATATCGACTCTGGCAAGCGTGGCGCATCAAATACACCGAGTCCCGGTCAGCGGTAATAAGTTGCCAATCGGTCATAAGGTTGCCATAAGGTTGCCAACCGGTCATAAGTTACCAACTGAGGCATATAAAGAATAAAGCAATATTATTGAAGGTTAAAGAATTGGATGAAGAATTGGATGGAGTACCGGGATTTTTTTTACCCTAAGGCATATAAAGTATTGAAGGTGGGGAAATGGACAGGTTTCACTTGGTAGCGCTCCTCACTGCACTGATTCACTTAATTGGCACCCTCGTTTATGTAGCGCGCTTATCCGGTGTCAAAACAAAGCGGCTGGCTACTGCTTTTTCCCTTTACCAGGTTATCACACTGGTGGCGATGACTGCCAACATGATACAGGCTCCACTTCTTTCCCTGACTGTGGAGCAGGCGATCAGTACAGGGCGGATTTACCAACAATCCTATCTTTATGATTTGGAACAACATATGCGCCTTATCATGCTGGCGGCAACAGGGGGGACAGCCCTTGCCGGCCTGTTTGGCCCCTTTTTCTTGTTTCTGTTCAGTCGAACGATCTTTTTGTTTGAAAGGTTTGGATCACTGCCCACTATGATACTGTCACTGCTTTCTCCTTCCAACTTTTTTCAGGTGATGCGGCAGTTGTGCCTTGCCATGGCTTATTTGATTAAGTCTTATTCAAGGCGGTTTACTTTGTTGAGCTTCACTTCGCCTGCTGCCTGCTTTAGGTATTGTTTTTTTCCGGCCAAGCTTTTTGTTATCAACATTATTGTGGTGGGTATCTGGACAACCGGTGTTCTGTCATCACTCTATGCCGGGGCTTTGACACCAGCTTACCGGGCAACAGCAACTGAACTGTCAGGAATAGTCAATTTGATTGCTGTTTTTCTAGATACTTTTCTGGTGGATCCAGTAACAGCTGTGATAACAGACAATGCTCTGCGGGGGGCGCGCCCGGAGAGTGAGATTTTGCACCTCACCTTTTGGCTGATTTTGAGCCGGCTTTTAGGGACACTCTTTGCCCAACTCCTTTTCCTACCTGCAGTCCAGCTGGTCAAATATGGCACACTGTTGTTAGCTCAATAATATCTAAGGTAAGATCTCCCCCCTTGAGCGGGCGGTTTATCCCTGCTAGCGGGGAAGCATGGGGGAAGCATGGGGACGTTCTTCTTGCTTCCCTTTTGTGCCGCGTGTCCGGACCGATCAGGGGGACATACTGTGGTAGGGTGGCGTGTCACAATTGTGACTAGGGCACGATGTAGCAAGGGGACGGCAGACTGTGTGAAAACTCCCTTAGTTGGAATTGATAAACGCTATATATGGTATTATTTATCGTCTGTCACGCCGCCATATGTTGTGTTGCTAATCCAGCAGCAAACGATTATTCGCACAGTCTGACGGGGGTCGTGTCACCCCAGTTGGTAGTTAGTGGTTGGTCGTTGGAAAATAGTCGGCAATGCATCCTGATGTTATCCAAGGGCAGGCTGCTGAATAAGGCAATAAAGCAGGCCTGGCGATTGAGAGGTGTGAAGTGAGAGGTTGGAAGTGAGAATAAAAGAATAACGCAAGCCGGGTACCTGGATAATAACTTTAGTTTTAATCATTACCGTACCTGTTCAATAAAGCAATAAAGCAAGCCTGGCTGAAATAGAGGTCAGAAGCCGGAAGTCAGATGTCGGGAAAAATATCGGGCGGCGGGGTTATCGTGCGGGGGGATAGTCCCACTAAACCTGATCGCGGTGATCGGACCGATCAGTCAACCCAACCTGTCCACTGATCGGTCGGTGCTCGGTCGTGGTGAAAAGCTGATTCAACTCTGGTAAAATATAAGCGTATCTTCGGATGAATACTGTTGTGAGGAGGAATTTCTGATTCTGGATATTGTAAAAACTGTGGCAGGGGAGCTGGGGCTTCCCGAAAAAAGCGTAGAGAATACAGTGAAACTACTGGATGATGGCAATACGGTCCCCTTTATCGCCAGGTACCGGAAGGAAATGACCGGAGAGTTGGATGAAACCCAGATCCGCCGGATTGAGGAGCAGGTTGGTTATTACCGCAACCTGGAACAGCGGAAAGAGGAAGTGATCCGCCTCATTGATGAACAGGGGAAACTGACTGAAGAGATCAAAGAGCAGATCAATCAGGCGCTTAAACTCAGTGAAGTTGAGGATATCTACCGCCCCTTCAGACCGAAGCGCAAAACCAGAGGGAGCATCGCCCGGGAGAGGGGTTTAGAACCCCTGGCCGGCTACCTTCTTTCCTTTCCTGCAGAGGGTTCACCTGAGATTGAAGCGGCAAAATATCTGTCAGAAGAGGTGCCCTCAGTTGAAGAGGCTCTGCAGGGGGCGATGGACATTATCGCTGAGGATATTGCAGATGATCCCAAGGTGCGGGGCTGGGTGCGGGATTATACCAGGAAGAACGGGTACCTGGTGACCAAGGCCAAAGACCCGGACCAGGATTCTGTTTACAGGATGTACTACGACTTCAAAGAGCCGGTGGCGAAAGTGCCCTCTCACCGGGTGCTGGCTATCAACCGTGGTGAGCGGGAGGAGTTCTTGCAGGTTTCAGTAGATGTGGAAACCGAACCGGTGATTTCCTGGCTGAACCGAAATTATGCCAAAGAAGAGGCTGTCACTACAGATCTTGTCAAAAAGGCGCTTGCTGATGCCTACAAGCGGCTGATTGCTCCGGCTGTGGAGCGAGATCTGCGAGGAGAACTGACCGAGATGGCTCATGAGCAGGCGATCAAAGTTTTTTCCAAAAACCTCCGCAACCTCCTGTTGCAGCCCCCGGTCCGCGGGAAGATGGTAATGGGGGTTGATCCCGCTTACAGAACAGGGTGTAAGTGGGCGGTTGTGGACCAAACCGGTAAACTGCTGGAAGTGGGGGTTGTGTATCCAACACCTCCTCAGCAGAAGATTGAAGAGGCAGAGCAGGAGTTTACCCGTGTGATCAAACAGTATAAGATTGATGTGATCGCTATCGGTAATGGCACCGCCTCCCGGGAAACCGAACTGTTTGTGGCGGGTCTCATCCATAAGCTCAATAAAACAGGGCTCAATCTGGCCTATGTGATTGTCAGTGAAGCTGGGGCAAGTGTATATTCAGCTTCCAAGCTGGCCATCAAGGAATTCCCAGATCTCGATGTTTCCCAGCGCAGCGCAGTTTCCATTGCCCGCCGGCTGCAGGACCCCTTAGCTGAGTTGGTTAAAATCGAACCGAAGGCCATCGGTGTAGGGCAGTACCAGCATGATATCCCTGCCAAACAGCTAAATGAAAGTTTGGCCAAAGTGGTGGAGTCAGCTGTAAACTATGTAGGTGTTGATCTCAACACAGCTTCTGCACCTCTGCTCAGTTATGTTTCAGGTATAAATGCCACTGTTGCAGAAAACATTGTTCATTATCGTGAAGAGAATGGCGCTTTTAGAATCAGGAATCAGTTGACTGATGTGCCGCGCCTGGGGCCGAAGGCCTTTGAACAGTGTGCCGGATTCCTGCGGATCAATGATGGGGACAACCTGTTGGACTCTACTCCCATCCATCCCGAGTCCTATGAATTGACCTATCAACTGCTGGATCTGCTGGGGGTTAGTCTTGATGAGGTCGGGACCGATGCTCTGCGCAGCAAGCTGTCAGGGCTGGATGTGGAAAAGACTGCGGAAAAACTGGGTGCGGGTGTGCCCACACTGAGAGATATTATCGAAGCCCTGCTGCGGCCTGGCCGGGACCCCAGGGATGACCTCCCACAGCCTGTTTTCAGGACAGATGTTCTCAGTATTGAAGACCTTAAGCCCGGTATGCAGTTAAAAGGGGTTGTGCGCAATGTGGTGGATTTCGGAGCGTTTGTGGATATCGGTGTGAAAAATGACGGACTTGTCCATATCTCCGAATTAAGCGAAAAATATATCAGAAATCCGCTAGATGTGGTTGCCGTGGGTGATGTAGTGACAGTCAGGGTGCTCTCTGTAGATGTTGAAAAGGGAAGGATAGCACTGTCTATGAAGGGCATTCCTCAAGAGTTTAATTGACCGATCAATGGGAATGTCCCACCGCCCGTTCAGGGGGAAGGGTTAGCTGCCCGAATAATAACCACCAACTGACTACAGTGACATGAACCCAGTCCCCGTGTCACAGGAAGCAATAAGAACGTCTCTTTGCTTCAAAGGGCAAGTAACAACCTTCGCAGGTCGCTGCCCTGGCAGGGGCAAACCGACCGATCACTGGGACAGCTTGACTGATCGGACCGAGCACCGACCTATCACCGAGACAGTATCCCGTGCGATCGGGAGGACAGGTTGCCCGCGGTAATCTATACCGTCCCCGTGCGATCCACCTAATTCGTCTACACGAAACGCCTGGTGTTGATTAGCTGGCGCTTCCTAAACTGGAGAGGATACTGGTGTTGAAGCTATTCAGATTCTTAAAACCATATATCCCATCAATAGTGGCTGTCTTTTTCCTTACTTTTTTTCAGGCTATTTCAGAGCTGTATCTGCCTACCTTGATGTCAGATATAGTTGACAACGGTATAGTTAATGGAGATACAGATTACATTTTAACAGTGGGCGGGCGGATGCTGGTCATCGCTCTTTTAGGCATGGTTTGTGCTGTATTTTCTAGCTTGCTGTCCTCAAGAACTTCGTCAGGATTCGGCAAATTGCTGCGCAGTAAGGTGTTCAGCCGGGTTGAAAGCTTTTCTCTGCAGGAATTTGAAAGGTTTGGAACTGCCTCACTTATTACCAGAACTACCAATGATATTACACAACTACAGCATGTTGTAATGATGATGATGCGCATGATGCTGCGGGCTCCCATGATGTGCATCGGTGGGATTATTATGGCGGTATCCAAGGACCCGGTACTGTCGCTGGGTATTTTCTCGGCAATCCCGCTGTTGGCAATGGTGATTATGTTAGTTAGCAGAAAGGGTATGCCTCTTTTTAAAGCGATGCAGCTTAAACTGGATAGATTAAATCTGGTACTGCGGGAAAGGCTGACCGGCATCAGGGTGATACGTGCCTTTAACCGCACTGACTATGAAAAAAGAAGGTTTAATGAGGCAAACCGTGACCTGACAGAAACCGCAGTAAGGGTCAACAAGATCATGGCTCTTTTGATGCCGGCGATGAGCCTTATTTTGAACTATACAATTATTGCGATTATCTGGTTCGGCAGTACTCGCATTGATCATGGCCAGATGCAGGTTGGTGATCTGATGGCCTTTATTCAGTATGTGGGGATGATCATGTTCTCCATGCTGATGCTGTCTATGATATTTGTCATCATCCCCCGTGCCTCTGTGTCAGCTGCCAGGATCAATGAAGTGCTGGAAACAGAGTGCAGCATCAGGGATCCGCTGCATACCGAAAGAAGCAGTGCAGGCGTATATGCAGGTATAAGCACAGCAGCTCAGGAATCAGCTCAGACCGATCATGATGGCATCCTAGCAACCGGTGACAGGGCTGGCAAATCAACTCATACAGCAGTTCATACATCGGTGGGAATTGGCTCTGCCGCTACAGCAACCGATGCTGTTCAATCAATGTCTGCTTCTGGGCAGGGGGCTTCAGGGGTTTGTGCAGGTGCTGCCGGCACTGTCAACACCAGAAACCCTGACAGCGGTGCCAGCAGAGATAATTGTGACAGCGTTGCCCTGAGAGCCAACGAAACTGATGCAGATACTGGAACATTTGTAGGTGCTGTGGGTGGCGGCATTTCTCGAGATTCTGCTGCTGGAACTGACACTGGCCTTTATACCAGCGGAACCCCTTGTGCCGGTATGAGCGCAACTGATATGAGCGCAACTGCAGATGCATCCCCGGCAAATTGCGATAAATCCGCAGTTTACCCTGACAAACACGGTTCTGTCCGCTTTGAGAATGTAACCTTCTGCTACCCGGGAGCAGAGAAACCTGCTGTCAGCGGTGTTTCATTCTGCGCAAACCCCGGTGAGGTTACTGCTATAATCGGCGGCACCGGATCGGGAAAATCCACCCTTTTAAAACTTTTGCTGCGTTTTTATGATGTGGGCAGTGGCAGAATTCTGATCGATAACCAGGACATCAGGGAGATGCCTATACAGGCTCTGCGGGCAAAAATCGGTTATGTTCCTCAGCAGTCTGTCCTTTTTACCGGTACCATCGCAGAGAATCTCCGCTATGGGAAGGAAGACGCTTCAGCTGAAGAGCTTAAGAGAGCGATAGAGATTGCTCAGGCAGATGAATTTGTTTCACAAATGCCAGAAGGTATAGATTCATTTATTGAACAGGGTGGAATCAATGTTTCAGGTGGACAAAAACAGCGGCTTTCTATCGCACGTGCCTTGATCAGAAAGCCTGAAATTTATCTGTTTGACGACTGCTTTTCAGCCCTTGACTTTAAAACAGATGCCAAACTGCGGAGGGCTCTTAAAAAAGAAACAGCCAACTCAACGATGATCATTGTTGCTCAAAGGGTCAGCACTGTCATCGACGCGGACCAGATTGTGGTTCTGGATGAGGGGAAGGCTGTAGGGATCGGCAGGCATAGAGAATTATTAGATAAGTGCGGGGTGTACCGGGAGATTGTTTCTTCACAGATGTCACTGGAGGAATTAGCATGAAAGATATGCCAGAGGGAAAGGGCAGCAGGCATGCAGCTGAAATGAATATCAGAGAAATGCGCAGGCATCTGCCTATGGGAAGGCCGGGGGGCGGCCCGCGCGGAATGGTACAGCCGGCGCCAAAGGTCAAAGATTTTAAAGGTACAGCAAAAAGGTTGCTCACCTATTTAAAGCCATATAAGCTACATTTTTTTGCGGTATTTTTCTTGGCTGCCCTCAGCACTCTTTTTAATATTGTCAGCCCAAAGATCATGGGGCAGGCCACAACTGAGCTGTTTGAAGGGATGATGGAAAAGCTGCAAGCTGTGCCGGGTGCTGGGGTAGATTTTGGGTTTATTAAGTACATTCTCATCACTCTAGCTGCGCTTTATCTGGCCAGCGCATTATTTGGCTATTTACAGCAGTTCATCATGGCTGGTGTTGTGCAGAAGATAGTTTACGATATGCGGAGAGACATTAACGACAAACTCTCCCGTTTACCACTTAAATATTTCGATGCTCATGCACATGGTGAAATTTTGAGCCGTGTGACCAATGATGTTGATAATATCAGCAGCACACTGCAGCAGAGTATCACTCAATTGGTGACAGCAGCAGTGACCCTGATCGGGATTACTGTTATGATGTTGACCATCAGCCCACTAATGACCCTCCTGGTATGCCTGGTCATTTTACCCCTTTCTTTTATAGTAACCAAGTTTATAGCCGGCCGTTCGCAAAAGTACTTTGTTAGGCAGCAAGCGGTGCTTGGTGAACTGAACGGGCATGTGGAGGAGATGTATGGGGGGCACGTGATAGTAAAGGCATTTGGGCGGGAGCAGCAGTCCATCGAGGAATTCAATGAGGTTAATGAAAGGCTTTATGAAGCCGGGTGGAAGGGCGCATTTTTGTCAGGCTTGATCATGCCTTTGATGCATCTGATCAACAACCTGGGGTATGTGCTTGTTTGTGTTGTTGGCGCAATTTTTGTGATGAGGCGGGTGATCCAGATCGGTGATGTGCAGGCATTTATGCAGTACTCCCATCAGTTTACACATCCCATTACTCAGACCGCCAGTATAGCGAACATCTTTCAGTCAATAGTTGCATCTGCAGAGCGGGTTTTTGAGATACTCGATGAACCTGAGGAGATCCCGGATAAGGCTGATGCCAAGGTGATTGAGTTCCCTAGGGGTGATGTTCAATTTGAGAATGTTAAATTCAGCTATAAGAAAGATGCCCCTTTAATTGAGGATATGAATATTGATGTGAAACGAGGGCAGACAATTGCTATTGTAGGGCCTACCGGTGCAGGGAAGACCACTCTGGTTAATCTATTGATGCGCTTTTATGAAATAGATGGGGGGAGAATAACCATTGATGGTGTCGATATCAGGGATATTAAACGGGGGAACCTGCGCAGTATTTTCGGTATGGTGCTGCAGGATACCTGGCTTTTCAACGGCACCATCAGGGAGAATATAGCCTATGGCAATGAGAATGCCACAATGGAGGAGATTATTGAGGCGGCAAAGGCCGCCCTTGCAGACCACTTTATCAGAACCCTTCCCGATGGTTATGATACTGTGATCAATGAAGATGCCTCCAATATTTCACAGGGGCAGAAACAATTGCTCACCATCGCCCGGGCGATCCTCGCAGATCCGGCAATCCTGATCTTGGATGAAGCTACCAGCAATGTGGATTCAAGAACCGAATGGCTCATTCAAAGGGCGATGGCTCGCCTGATGGAAGGGAGAACGAGTTTTGTTATCGCTCACAGGTTGTCGACCATACGGGACGCGGACCTGATTCTGGTGATGAACGAAGGCAGAATAATTGAAAAAGGCACCCATAATGAACTGCTGGCCAAGGGCGGATTTTATGCAGAACTCTATAACAGCCAGTTTACAGACCGGGCTGTGTAATGTGGCTAATCAATCATCTTCTATTCCCCTTGCTGCCAGGTGCTTCCCGCGGCAGGTACATATTCCGCCAATCGTCACCGGATCCTGCTGGGGCTGTATTGCCGCTAAGAGCCTGCTTGTAAAGGTAATCTAATGCCCGATATGATGCAAGCGTTTTTTTATGGGCATCGTGCGGGGTGGTTCTGTTGCGCGCGGGGGTGGCATTCGCACGGGGGTGGCGTGGGGATGTTTCGTTTGCCATAGGCCGCGCTAAAGGAAGCGGGGGGACGTTCTTTTTGCTTCCTGTCTCCCTGGCCGTTGGTTTATCCCTTCTGGCGCAGCGGCCTGCGAAGGTTGTTACTTCGGTCCGATCAGTTAACCTGTCCCGGTGATCAGCCGGTGATTAGTTCGCTGATCGGTCAGGCTGGTGCCGAGTCAATTAGCAGGAAGTTTTGGATTTGCAGAGAAATTTTATATATTATTTGCCGTCCCTTTGGAATAAAGCAAATCGCAAGCCTGGCTAAAATGGAAGTCAGATGCCAGAGGTCTGAAGTCGGAAAAAGAGTAGGTTGCAGCAACCGTTTATTAGCGCAGCCTGACCACCCCCTTATCGGTGTGAGAGTTGGTTCCTGATGAGAAAACCTGGGTTGACTATATCGCCTGACATTCCTCTCATCGGTTTGAAGGAGTATTGCTGTGCAGAAAATACAAAATGCAAAAACTAACCCAAACCATTATTTATTGAGCCTTTTGTTGACCCTAGTGGGCACATTGCTCTTTTTGGTGAATGCCCGGGGTTTAAG
>DULM01000246.1 GCA_012840405.1 Syntrophomonadaceae bacterium
ATTATTTGCCCATCGTAAAATCTCAATTTGCCCTTTCTGTTTTCATCACCGAATATTTGCTTAACACGTTCTTCAGCACACTTCCTATTTTCTTCATAAGACTTATCTTTACTACCGTCTTTTTCCGTTAAATATAGTGTATAAAACTCCTTTACAACCCCTGCAAAAGAGGTCCCAGGTATTTTTGGCACATCTGTGACTGGATCTCTCACGATAGTATTATCTACCCTTCCAAGCCTATACCCCCCTGCCCCGATATGGATAGGGTCAAGCGCCCTTGCAAAGATCTTATTGATATCAACGCCACAGCTCACATTAATCAACCCCCTTTTCTTTAATAATGTGTCCAAAAAGGTTAACTGCATCGAGCAGCATCCCATTTACAGACGAGCAGATAAGAAAATTCTTTGATTCTTCCCTTAAACACTCCCATTTCTCACTAAAAGCGTCTCTCAACGTCGCTTCAGCGAAATTTTTTAATAGGCTTTCTTTGTTTCCCCTTCTGACCTTTCTCCACTCCCTCAGCTTTAAAGTGAGCATATCCTCAATAAAATGTATCTGCGAACTGGAAAGATTTTGAGATAAAAGCTCCCACAACTCCCGAAGTTCTGCAATCTGATAGGAATAATACGGCCTTCCCGTAAAAATCCTATAGTCTTCATCCGCCCTTTTCCCATCCTTTTTGTAGGCAATGCTGTACCTATCAGTTGTTCCCAAAAGAAGTTCAAAGTCGAAGTACCCAGGGAAAAGAGCAAAAACCCTCCCTCTGGAAATAGGAGCAATATCATCAAGGGCATACTTGTCTTTAATTTTCTTTGGATAGAAGCTGTAGTGCGCATCCACACTTGTTTCGTTAATGTCCCACCAGGGGTTCATCAACTTCTGTTTCTTAAACTCTTCTCCTTCAAGCATCCTGCTTTCGGCATCGAGGAGCACATAAAGTGGAATTTTTCTATTTGTCACAAGCAGTTTAATGCTCAACGGCAACTTTCCCACAACATTTTTAAATTGTTTACCGTAAAGATTTATGACGAACTCAGCAATTTTCATGGAATCGCAGGCAGGAACTATTAAACTAAGTGAAAGCGGTGATTTGTTAATCTCAATAAAGGGATAGTATTTCTCTATATCAGTTTCTTCGCTAACATACAATATTTCGTTATTTAACAAATTATTTTGGGGTTCATCTTCTAAGGCAAGATAATGAATTCCTTTCCCTAATGCTTCTTTTACTGCCTCTTTACCGGCCATAGAATCGTATTTAAATTTATCTAGTGATTCAATAGTATAACAATTTCCCTTTTCAGTGTGCAGCACAAGCAGCGTGTCTGGTTCCAAATCCTCTATTCTGATGACGTAAGGAGTGTTTTCCCCTAAATTGTATTTCTTTGCGGCAGCGGGATCCACAGAAAATCTGATTCTCTTCCAGCAGTCAGCGTAAAACCTCTTTTTTATCTCTTCACCCACCAGGTTAAAGAACTCCTCAGCTTCTCTCCATATCCTGTACAAGCGGGCGGGAGAGGGGTTTTG
>DULM01000082.1 GCA_012840405.1 Syntrophomonadaceae bacterium
AACACAGCCAGATCCGGACGCAAAGTAGCACGCCGCACATTGAGCAGTTCGGCAATTTTCTCCCCTGTAATAGGTGTATTCTTTTTTACAATTTCTATGATTTGCTCCTGGCGCGGCGTTAGTTCGATAGAGCAACACCCTTTCCAGTATCTATCTCTTTAATAATAATACTATTTAGGATTATTATAAATACTATTTGCTGTTTTTTTTCGTTATTGTGTTATACTTTTTGATCAATTACGATACAACATAAAAAAATCCTGCTATTATTTATTAATTTTATTAACTATCCCGAACAATCCTTTCCAGAGCACCCATCTGCCCCAGGGTTTCAGCAATATCCTTGAGCAAAGCTAAGCGGTTGCGGCGCAAGGGGATATCCTCCACCATTACCATAACCTGATCGAAAAAGCGGTCTAAGGGGCCAGCCAGTTCAGAACCATGGAGCAAGGCCTCCCGGAACTTCCCTTTATCCAGGAAACGCACCACATCCTTTTTGATCCTGGTCCAGGCATCGTACAGTTCCTGTTCCCCTTTTTCAACCAACAGTGAAGGGTCAACCTCATCCCCCTCTGCCTGCCTGGCTAGATGGGAGGCCCTTGTATATGCTGTCAAGAGGAACTCGAATTCCGGTTTGCTACGCACCGCGGTCAAGGCCTCTAGCCTCTTGTAGACCAACATAATATTGTCAAAGGAGGACCCTAATGCAGCCTCAACGGTATCATAAGCGTATCCCTCCTCAAGGAAGAGGAACCGCAATCTCGCCTTAAAGAAATCCATTATTTTGTCCCTAACTTGATCCAAGGAATAGGTGAGTTCCATTCCGCTCAAATTCTCATAAGCCTTTGCTATCAGTTCTTCCAGAGAAAAATCAAACTCATGGTTGATGACAATGTGGCAGATCCCCAAAGCCTGCCTTCTCAGAGCAAATGGATCCTGGGAACCGGTGGGCTCCAAGCCAAGAGCAAAACAGCCAGTCAGGTTATCTATTTTGTCCGCGATCGCCAAAACAGCACCCGCTTTGCTGGCAGGCACCTTATCACCGGAAAAGCGGGGCATATAATGATCCCTGATGGCACGGCAGACATCTTTGTTCTCTTTGCTTATCCGGGCGTAATACCCTCCCATGATCCCCTGCAGTTCAGGAAACTCAAAAACCATATCGGTGACCAGATCAGCCTTGGAAAGATAAGCCGCCCTCTCTGCCGCTTCTTTTTGGCGTTCAGTCAAGCCCAGAACATCAGATAGATAGCCGCTGAGGGCAACCAGCCGTTTCACCTTATCATAGATAGTGCCCAGCCCCTCCATGTGAACAACCTTTTTCAGCTTTTCCACCTTATCCTCTAGAGCTGTTTTGATATCCTCATGGAAGAAGAATTCCGCATCATGGAGGCGGGCACGCAAGACCTTCTCATTCCCCTGGCGTACCATCTCTTTATTGACCGGGCCGTTGGCACAGGCGATAAACAAAGGCATCAGATTCCCCTCTTCATCCCAAACCGGGAAATAGCGCTGGTGTTCTTTCATCGGGGTGATCACCACTTCTGGGGGGAGCTTCAATAAGCGGGAATCAAAACCGCCGCAAATAGGTGTGGGACTCTCTAGAAGGTGGGTAACCTCATTTAACAGTTCCTCATCAGGCTGAATCATCCCCCCAGCCTTGGCAGCCTCCTCCCTGACCAACTCCCAAATCTTTTCTTTTCGTTCCTCTTGATCGAGGATCACAGATGCCTCTCTAAGCTTCTGAAAATAGTCCTCAGGGTTACGCACCTCTATGGGTTCTTTGCTGTAATTGCGCAGCCCGTAAGTATAATAGCCCGGATGAAGCCCATTGATCTCAAAATCCACAATTCTATCACCGAGCAGGCTGACCAGCCAGCGGATCGGCCGGATAAAGCGGAAATCACCACTGCCCCAGCGCATGGGCCTTGTGAAAGAAAGGCTGCTGATCAAACGGGGAATTAGCTCACTCAATACTTGAGCTGTAGGCTGTCCTTTAATCCGTTTTTCAGCGAAAACATACTCCCCAGCAGGGGTTGATCGCACTATCAGACTCTCTAAAGGCACATTCTGGCTGCGGGCAAAACCCTGAGCTGCTTTGGTAGGCTGTCCTGATTCATCAAATGCCGCCCTTTTTGGTGGACCCTTTACCTCCTCCAGCAGGTCCTCCTGTACTTCAGCAATTCCCTGAACATAGAAAGTCATTCTGCGGGGGGTGGTATAAACAGAAATTTCAGCAAAACCGATCCTGTTCTCCTGCAGCAGCTTTTCCCCAGACTTTTGCAATTGTTCGATCACCTGATCAGCCAGTCTGGCTGGCAGTTCCTCAACACCTATTTCCAGCAAATAATCCATCTCTATTTAACCTCCCTTGATGCAGTATTTGCAGCTTGCTTCTCTGAAGAATTGAGCAACTGCTCCCGTAGAGCTTCATCTTTGAGTAGCGGATAACCCAGTTTTTCCCTTTGCTCCAGGTATGCTTTAGCACAGAGGCGGGCTAAACGGCGCACCCTGCCGATATATGCTGTGCGCTCAGAGACACTCAAGGCACCCCGGGCATCCAGCAAGTTGAATGCATGGGAGCACTTTAGTACATAGTCATAGGCCGGCTGCACCAACCCTTTGGCGCTGATGCGCTCAGCTTCCTTTTCATACATTTCAAAGAGTGTAAAGAGCATTTTGATATCTGCTTCTTCAAAATTGTAATAGGAATAATCCACTTCTGTCTGGTGGTGGATATCCCCATAAGTAATGCCATCGGTCCAGATAATATCAAAGACACTATCCACCCCCTGGATATACATGGCGATCCTTTCGATCCCATAGGTCAGTTCAGCGCTGACCGGGTGGCACTCAAACCCCCCGCACTGCTGAAAATAAGTAAACTGGGTGATCTCCATGCCATCCAGCCAGACCTCCCATCCCAAACCCCAGGCACCTAGGGTTGGCGATTCCCAGTTATCTTCTACCAAACGGATATCATGGGACTGTAAATCTATCCCCAGGTGAACAAGGCTGTTTAGATAGAGGTCGATCACATCATCAGGTGAAGGCTTTAAGATCACCTGGTACTGATAGTAATGCTGCAGCCTGTTGGGGTTTTCCCCATACCTGCCATCTGTAGGCCGGCGTGAGGGCTCCACATAGGCAACATTCCATGGTTCCGGGCCCAAGACCCTGAGAGCAGTAGCCGGATTCATGGTTCCAGCCCCAACTTCCACATCATAAGGCTGCTGAATTACGCAGTAGCGGCTCCAGTAAGAGTTGAGCGCCTCAATAACTTCCTGAAAAGTCATTTTAGCCATAATAATTAATCCTCCTTTAGAGTAAAAACTATAAATATAACTTTAAATATAAAAACCCGCCCCATGCAGCTATCAAAGCTACAGGGACGGGATAGTTCCCGCGGTTCCACCCTGTTTGCGCATCTATTTGCGCCCCTTTGTTCTATTGCAGGTTTTACTCCCCAGGGCCAGCCCGGGTTTCCTCCTGCTGCTCCGGAGCCCCTTTCACCGCCCGCTCCGGCCGGATCCCACCAACCCCGGCTCTCTTAGCGGAACAAAAGCGGCTACTCTTCTCCCTCATGGCTTATTTTTCTACAATTTATCAATTCTATAGTACACTGTCAAGTTTCTATTTGTCTTTCTTTCTCTTCCCTTTCTTCCCCTGCGATCTCCAGGGTACATCCACTGAGGAAAGCTGCCACTGTACAAGCTGCCCCCAGAATGGCCAATTCATCACTGAGCAGCATCCCCAACACCCCGGCTAAACCTAGGCCAGCGGAAAACTCCAGGATAGTGTGATCTCCCTTCTTGAGACGCAGTTTGGCATTGATCCCCTTATCCAGTGTTTCCTTGAGTTTTTCACACAAGCCCCCTCCCTGCATCTCCTCTTCCAGCAAAACCAATGCACCCACAACATCACCTGATGCCCTGTCCAGAGCATCCCTGGCCTCTCTATAACTCACATCCATCCGTTCTCTGATCAGGTCAATTTTTTTCAACAGTTCATCCATAAGATCACCCTTCTACCCCTAATTTTCCCCCACTACTGCTTTTTATGCCTTGTTGTTTCACTATCCCGCAAGGCATCTAAAAAATAGCGGGACTGCAGCTTAACATCCCCATGATAGGTTAAAAACTTTTGGAGAAGAACTGCCATCTCCCGGAGTATTTTAGGGCTGATCTTGGCCTTAACAGCCTGCTGCAGTGGGCTGCGCAGGATATAAGCCATCACCCCGAGGGCTGCCGGTGAAAGGGGAATGGCTTCTTTACAATGCTCAGCACAGGCAGGGCAGATTACCCCACCCCGTTCAATACTGAACCATAACTGTTTTGCACCCTCCACGGCAGCAGGGTGATCACCCATCACACAGCTGTTTAGGCGCGGCCTGTAACCCAGTATATCTAAAAGTTTGAGTTCGAAAATCCTGGTTAAAAGCTCAGGGTTCCCATCTTTTAATGCCCTGAGGGTGGAGAGGATCAAGTAAAACACCCTGGGCTGGGGCTCCCGGTCCGGTGTGAGGCGGTCCACTAATTCCGCACAGTAGCTGGCAGCGGTAAAAAGCTGTAAGTCCTGCTCCAGGTAGGAAAACTGCTCCTCTGCCTCCCCCTGGGAAACTGTGTCCAGGGTTTTCCCAGTATAGAGCAGCAGGTGGGTATGGGTGAACAACTGCACCGCTCCCCGCAGGCGGCTGGTGGTCTTGCGCACACCTTTAGCAATGGCTGAAAGCTTTCCTGCTTCTCTGGTATAAAGAACAAGAATCCGGTCCGCTTCCCCGTAAACCCTGCTCCTGAGAACAATAGATTCAGCTTTATAAATGCCCATCAAAAACCCTCCCCCTGCTATTATAATGGGAAGGGAAATAATTTTACACTTATAATAGTCAGTTCCTATGATAACCACTTCGGTTTGCCCACTGCGGTCACAGTTATTCTTGTCTCCAACAGGATATCCCATCCCGGAATAAATACTTCTTCCTTCTCTGTGTTTAATTGATAATCTGCAGCTCCTGCTTTTTCTACCTGAACTGCAGCTTTTTCCGCAGCCTCAGCCTGAGCATAAGCGATGGCTTCATCATAATCATCAAATACCCTCCGTTCCCATGGGGCATGAACAATATACTGTTCATCATCATTCCTTATTATAAGCTGAACAACCTCAACTACATTGCCTGATGCTGCTCCGATAGCATTGGCAATTTCCGCGTTGGGAGGTATGATCAAGTCCAGCTTTAATTTACTGGCCACTTCAGGCAAATAAACACTTACAGGAGCACCGATAGCAACTAAAGGCAAATTAAACTCAAGGCTGCAGCCCATTATTCTATCATCTTTTTGGGGCTGCAGAATTTTGTCAACGAAATACATAGCCCCTTTTTCATCCTGCAGATCAAAGTGTTTGCCCTCAAAATTGACCACACTCTGCATGATGCTCAAAGCTATCTTATTAATAATGGCCTCCATCGCTAAGTCAAGAAACTCCTGATAACTTTTTCCCATTTTGTGAGCCAGCATTTTGACACCTAAAATGGATGCATCCCTATTCCACTGTACATAACGGCCATTGGCATGTAAGATATCGGTAGGGGTGAGAGAAGCTTTATTCAAAACACCCAGCTCCACCAAACGGCTCAGGTCTAAAAAAAAGGTTTTTATCCCCAGCTCATCAGCTAAAAACTGCTGTGTATGGGGTTGCTCTTTCAGCAGTTGAACCGCTTCCCTTTCTGTGGTTGTCATTTGCACAGTTATGTCCTGCTGCATTAAAATATAGCAATCGGTTGGTTGGCCATAAAAAGTGTTAAATTTTTTTGTTTCCCACTGCTGGCTCAATTCTTCCACCAGATGAGGATAGCTAGCGGCAGCCATAGCCAAGGGCCATACCCTCTGTGGCCCGACTACTAAATTTTTGTCTTTGTCTATCTGAATGTAACTATCTCCGCCAATTCCATAGGTGTTGATCTCTGCTGCCCTGACACGGGTTGCCCACCCCCCAACAACAGCTCCTTCATCATTGATCTTCGGTACCTCATTAGAAAGAACCGCAATATCAGTGGTAGTTCCACCCATATCTAAAACCAAAGCATCCTTTACATTACCGCAGTATACTGCTCCGTAGATGCTGGCAGCAGGGCCTGAGAGCAGTGTTTCGATGGGTCTTACCCTGGCCACACTCTCGCTCATCAAACTGCCATCACCTTTGACAATCATTAATGGGGCATTAATCCCCTCTTCCTTTAAAACCTTTTTTACTGATTCTATTAATGAGGCTATGATGGGCAGCAGTTTAGCATTTAAAACCGCGGTGACCGCTCGCTCATAAAATCCTAAAGAACTGGAAAGCTCATGGCCGCACACTACCGGCACATCCATCATTTCTCTTACCAGTTCACGCGCTTTTTGTTCATGTTCAGGATTGCGAACACTAAAAAAGCTGGAAATAGCCACAGCTTCGACCTTGCCACACATCTTCCGGATAGCGTTACGAACTTCCTCAACATCCAATTCTGCCTGGGGTCTGCCGGCTGCATCATGTCCCCCCTTGATGACTTCACAAATAGCAGCTGGATGTTTGTCGATGGGTTCACTGCCGATCAACAACAGGCCAACTTCACCACCGTGCCCCTCTACTACCGCATTGGTTGCCAGAGTGGTAGACAAGGCTATCATTTTGACATCATGTACAGCATCGCATTTTAGTTCCTGAAAACAATCTGTAATACATCTGGTTAAATCATCATGAGTAGTAAGCACTTTAGCCTTAGCGACAACCTTTTGCTTGGCCACATCAAGAATAATGCCATCTGTATAAGTTCCACCTGTGTCTATTCCTAGTACCAGTGACAAGT
>DULM01000083.1 GCA_012840405.1 Syntrophomonadaceae bacterium
CAACACCCGTTCCCATCCCGAACACGGCAGTTAAGCCCTCCAGCGCCGATGGTACTGGTTTTCCGGGAGAGTAGGTCGCTGCCAGAGTTAATTTAAAAGGAGCACTTAATGTGCTCCTTGTTTATTTATGAGCGAGTCAAGGGGAAAGGTATTTTGACTCACTCCGCGATCAGGAGGAGGAGTTGAATGATCGAACCGTTCAGTTGACTGATCGGACCGTTCACCGGAAATATCCCGCCGCGTGGCGAGCAGTGTTTATCTGCTTACGACATAAGCTCCTGTTGAACTTGCCCTAAGATTTGACGCTTTTATAACAATCCGCGCCCGATGACGCCATCCATTTTAGAAGTAGGATGTGGGAGTTCTGATGTCAGAATATGAACGTAAAATCAGGTGTCATCACCAACTCTTATATTCTAGAAATTTCCGATTAAGTAATTGTTCTGCCTAGTTGGGACTGCCACCTTGTACTGCAGTACGAGTACGAAATCCTTTTTGCTGTCGTTAGCTGCTCCTTCGTCAATGGCCAACCTACGCAGGTCGCTGCACTAGCAGGGATAAGCACTTGACTCACTGTCAGTCTGTGTGAAAATACCTTTTTAGACCTTTTGCTATCCCCCCTGTCCAATGACACATGCCACTCCGTGACACCCAGTCATGTGAACTATCTTCACTTTGTTGTCCATATGAAGTAAAAACGAAGCACAATGAACGTCCCTTTAATTTCCTCTGTTTCACGAGAGCGAAGCACAAAGAACGTCCCCCTGCTTCCCAATGTCACTGAATATGGTTTCTCAATAAACAAAGAATATAAGTAATAAAAAAAATTGGTGGTGGCAGTAGTAGTGGAACTGTGTTTTGGTAAGGATGATTTGATTGCTGATGAGCTTTACCATAGTACTTTCCCCAAACAGGAGTGGTTGCTGACCAATGGGATTGGCGGTTTTGCATCTTCGACCATTATCGGACTCAACACCAGGCGCTATCATGGGTTGCTGATCGCTTCGTTAAATCCTCCTGTTGACCGGAGGCTGTTGGTGGCGAAACTGGATGAGGACCTTTATATTGATCATCAGCGCTATGTGCTGGGAACCAATCAGGTGAGAGATGGTTATGCCCAACGGGGTTATGTGTATCTGCAGCGTTTTGAGCGCTATCCATTTCCCACATATATCTATCAGATGGAAGGTGTTTTTCTGATCAAGACCATTCTTATGGTTCATGGGGAAAACACTACTGTGGTGCACTACAAAGTGATCAATCCCTTTCAAAAAGAGATTTCCCTTTATATATTTCCTCTTCTCAACTGCCGGGATTTTCACCATATTACCAGGGAGAACCAATGGCCCTTCCAGCAGGAGTTGATAGAGGGGAACCAGTTGAAGGTGGAACCTTACAAAGACTCACCACATATCTACCTGGCCTTTGATCAATTAAGCTACAAAAGTGATCCCTCCTGGTACAGAGGGATGTACTACTCAATTGAGGACTTCCGGGGATTGCCCTGTTATGAAGACCACCATATACCGGGATATTTTTATAAACATTTTGATAAGTCTGAGGAATTTTCAATCGTTGTGTCTACTGAAAGAGTTAAAGATTTTAATTATGACGCCTGTGTAAACAAGGAAAAAGAGCGCCAGCAGCAACTCCTAGAACTGGCAGGTTACACAGATGATTTTATTCAAAAGCTGGTGCTGGCTGCTGATGATTTTATCGTCTACAGGGCTTCTACCGGCAGGAAAAGCATTATAGCCGGTTATCCCTGGTTTAATGACTGGGGGAGGGATGCCATGATTGCCCTGCCGGGATTGACCCTTTGCACCCGGCGTTTCCAGGATGCCAGAGATATCCTGGCTACTTTTGCAGAGCATACAAAAGAAGGGCTGGTTCCCAATATGTTCACCGATGGGGAAGAACCCCTCTATAATACAGTTGATGCCTCACTATGGTTCATTTATGCTGTACAAAAATATTTGGACTATACCAGGGATTATTCTTTTGTCAAAGACCATCTCTGGAAGACCATGCAGGAGATCATCTGCTGCTACCGGAATGGAACCAGATACGGAATTAGAATGGAGGAAGACGGTTTAATCAGGGCTGGTTCTCCGGGGCTGCAACTGACCTGGATGGATGCCAAAGTTGGGGATTGGGTAGTAACACCGCGCCAGGGGAAGCCGGTAGAGGTAAATGCACTCTGGTACAACGCCTTGATGCTGATGTCCGAGCTGGCTGAGGTCATGAATAGTAAGGATGAATATGGAGAGCTGGCAGCAATGGTTGGCCGAAATTTTGTGGATCTTTTCTGGTATGAAGAGGGCGGCTACCTTTATGATGTGATCGAGGAAATGAAAAAAGCCCCTCATTTAAGGCCCAATCAGATCATCGCAGTCAGTCTTCCCTATTCAGCATTACCTCTTCCCAAAGCCCGCTCTGTGGTGATGCGCACTTTTGAGAAACTATATGCGGTTTATGGCCTCAGATCACTGTCTCCTGATGATCAGGATTATCAGGGTCATTATGGGGGGGATCAGTACAGGCGGGATGGGGCTTATCATCAAGGAACTGTCTGGAGTTGGTTGTTAGGCCATTTTGTAACTGCATGTTTGAAGGTGCTTGCTCCCCCAGAAAACAGCACTATTGCTCAGCTGCTGATAGCACCTTTAAAGGATCACCTGCGCCAGCACGGGATCGGTACAGTATCAGAGATCTTTGAAGGTGACCACCCTTTTATACCGCGGGGTGCTTTCGCTCAGGCCTGGGGTGTAGGAGAAGTATTGAGATGCTTTTTTGAGGATCTGGGGTTAGAAAAATTGTAAGCTTTTTAGCAGGAATTTATCCGGTGATTGTTTAACTTTATGTTTGATTCCATAAAGGCAGATTGATATCAGGCAAGTCCTGGGTATTATTAAAGGAAGGTGTCAATAATGGAGAAAAAGGCACTGCTTATTATTGATATGCTCAATGATTTTGTTAAAGAAGGCGGAGCCCTTTATGTGGGTGATGGAGCAAAACGGGTGATCCCTGTTATTGCTGATCTTTTAAAAAAAGCCCGGCAGGAGAAGTGGCCTGTGATTTATCTCTGTGATCAGCACACCAGCACTGACAGTGAGTTTGAGATGTTCCCCAGCCACTGCCTAGCGGGGACTGAAGGAGGAGAGATCATCGCTGAATTGGCTCCTCAGGAAGGTGAGATAATTATTCCGAAAAGGCGCTACAGCGGTTTCTTCGGCACTGATCTAGATCTCACTTTGAGGGAATTGGGGGTCGGAGAACTGGTACTAACCGGGGTTTGTACTAACATCTGTGTTTTATACACAGCTGCAGA
>DULM01000203.1 GCA_012840405.1 Syntrophomonadaceae bacterium
CAGTTTTGCGTTCTGCTCGCTTTTGTTTTCTGAAGGGGAGATTTAATCAAAGTTACTGTCGGGCCAAAAGATGGTTATTGCTCTAGCAACATTGAAAGAAGGAAATGCAGTTTATTTAGGAGGGGCTAAATGTTGAAGAAAACACGGGATAAATTTATTAAATTATTTGGCGTACCTGAAGTTGCAGTTCCTTATCTTGATCTATTTGTGACTGAACAGGAAATGGATATTGTAGAAGCAATGGATGGCAAAGCAATGACAGCAGAGGAATTAGCCGGCAAGTTAGGTATTAATACAGAAAAAGCCCGTGAACTAATGGAAAATGCCTATATGAAATCAGTCTTAAATAAAGACAAGCAGGATGAAGACCTTTATATTGCTGCGAACTTTTATGAAAAACTCAATTACAGTTGCAAGTTTGATGATCACTACCCTGACCTCCCGAAAAAGCTAAGGGATGAGCTTGATCAATGGTGTTATGAAACATACAAAAAAAGCCCCATCTTTGAAAAAAGGCTCAAAGGTGAAGCTGATAAATCATCAAATATAACCTATCTGCCCTTGGATGAACTGGATGAATACCTTTCAAAATCAAAAAGATTTAGACTCGTTCCCTGTGATTGCCGGAATTTAAAAGACGCCTGTGACAGGCCAAGGGAAACATGTATTCGTTTTGATGATAATATTACAAATCGTACTTTCGGCCGTGAGATCACTAAAGAAGAAGCTAAAGAGATAATAATTAATGCAAATAAAAAAGGACTTATGCTACAAGTTAACGCAGACTGGAGAGAAAATGGAGCTGCAGGGGTATGCAACTGCTGTGCATGCTGTTGTTATCCTGTGCGTGCGGCTATTGAATTTAACAGCAAGGGCAAATTTCCTATAGTGGAGTATTTAGCCATATATGATGAAAGTACTTGTACCCATTGTGGGCGCTGTGTAAAACGGTGCTACTTTGGGGTTTTTACTTTTGGAAGTGAAGAAGTTGAAATCAATAGGAAAATAAGAAAGAAAATCATATATGATCCTGAAAAGTGCTGGGGTTGTGGCTTATGTTCTACTACCTGCCCCACAAAATCTATAGTAATGCAAAAACTGAATGTTGAAGGAGAATAGGACAATGGTTTGATAGTCTAGCACAGAATGGACTTTCAAACAAATACTATTTAAGGCAGGTGATGAGATAGGCTCCTGAGTACTTTAGTATGAACATGTAAAGTCGTGATGGCGTAATGGCCTATGCGAACTTGAAGCAGAAATTGCTGATTGTACAAAGTAAAAAGGGAGGAAAATTATGTCTAAAAAATGCAGTATTTTGATCGCTGTATTGTTGATCTTTAGTCTTTTGGCGTTTGGTTGTTCACAGAACGACACCTCAGGAAATGAGTCTGGTGAGAAGCTTTCACCCAAGCACGGTGGTACCTTACGCATAGCCATCGATACGACAACAGCTCTGGATCCGACTTTCCTCACCACGTCAGGTGATAATCAGGCTGCCTCGATGTGGAATGATTACCTGGTTTTTTGTGGTGAGGATGGCCGTCCGGATCCCGAGCGCAGCTTAGCCGAGAGTTGGGAATATGATGAGGCGGAAAAGGCCTGGACCTTTAAATTGCGAAAAGGTGTTTTGTTCCATGATGGCAAAGAGATGACTTCTCGCGATGTCAAGTTTACTTTTGACCGCTTACGTGATCCCGATGTAGGTGCCAAAACTGTGGATCTGTTCTCAAATATCGCTGAAATCACAACACCTGATGAATATACAGTTGTTTTCAAATTAAAAGAAACTAACCCTGAATTCTTATTGGATCTTGCCGACCGTGCAATTCTTGATGCCGACAATCCTGATCTAAAAACCAAAGCCAATGGAGTTGGCCCTTTCATGGTCGAGTCCTATAATCCAGAGGACCGTATAGTACTTAAACGGAACCCAAATTATTGGAGAAAGGACGCTGACGGTAACCCCCTTCCCTATTTGGACGGCCTTGAGCTCATAGTTATTCCGGATAAAACAGCTGCGCTGGAGGCATTGCGCAGTGGCCAGGTCGATTTTATGTATGAACCTCCTTCCGAATCTCTGGAATTGTTTGAAAAAGAGCCAGATATAACGCTTTACACGAAACCATCAGCCACTCACTACCTGATTCGCATGCGTGCAGATGTTGCTCCTTTCAACGATGTTCGTGTGCGTCAGGCTCTCAAGCTCGCTACTGACCGTCAAGAAATGCTTGAAGCAGCCTTTGACGGTTTTGGAGTAGTCGGCCTGGATACACCGGTTAGCCCGGCTTATGGCGATTATTACCTGGACGCGCCTGAACCTAAACGTGATGTTGAAAAAGCGAAACAACTATTAGCTGAGGCCGGCTATGCTGATGGCTTAAAACTTACCATCTATTCACCTGAAATCCGTCCAAACTCTGCTATAGCTGTAATCTGGAAAGAGCAGATGAAGGATATTGGCGTCGATGTAGACATTCAACTTGTTCCGAGTGATATCTACTACGTCAATTGGCTGGATTATGAACTTGGTGTTACCGACTGGGGTTCTAGGACACACCCAGGAGTGTTTTTACAACAGGCATATGTCAGTGGTGCCCGCTGGAACGAAACTCACTGGTCCGATTCGGAATTGGATGATTTGGCAGCTAAAATAGCTACAGAAATGGATCATGATAAGCGTGTTGAGATGTACCACAGGGTTCAGGAGATCTTTATGGAACGCGGACCAATCATTGTTCCTGCTTTCAAGCACAGCGCTTGGGCTGCCAGTAAAGATGTGAAAGGTGTCAAACCGCATATAGTTGAGACTGCTGTCGATTTTAGAAGTGTTTACCTGGAGAGGGAATAACAGTAATGTAGAAAGCTCCCCCATCTATTTCTGATGGGGGGGCTCACCATGTAATAGCCGGAGGTATTATTATGGCAATTTGTATACAAAGCAATCAAGAATATAGACATTCTAAACTTTTTAGCATCTGGAGGGGGATCCGGCGCAATACATTAACTGTCATTGGGTTTTTTATTGTAACTTTATTTTTACTGATGGCCATATTTGGTCCATTGTTTGTGCCTTATGATTATGCAGAGCAAAATATTGAACAGAGATTGCAACCACCTTCAGCAGAGCATATTTTCGGTACAGATGAATTTGGTCGTGATGTTTTCAGCCGTGTTGTCGTTGGCAGCAGGAATGTATTTATTGTTGCCGGATCAGGTGCGGCTTTGGCTGTTTTATTAGGACTGTTTCTGGGTTTGGTTTCAGGATATTGGGGCGGTCTACTGGATGATGTTCTGATGCGCTTGATGGAAGTGATGATGGCTATTCCAGGTTTATTATTGGCTATGCTGGTGCTGTTTTCTCTGGGCTCCTCATTTTATAGTGTGATTTTAGTGGTTGGTTTTATGTATATTCCTGTAGTAACCCGGGTGGTACGCAGTGTGGTTTTAGATATCAAGACCCGGGCCTTTGTTGAAGCAGCTAAACTGCGTGGTGAAAGTATTGGCTATATTTTGTTTAGGGAAATATTGCCCAATGTGCTGCCCCATCTTGCCGTAGAGGGATCTATGCGCTTTGTGTATGCTATTTTTATGGTCGCCTCCCTGGGGTTTTTAGGTTTGGGGGTACAGCCACCTGCGCCAGACTGGGGATTTATGGTAAGCGAGGCGCGGCCCTTTTTTAGTGTTGCTCCTTGGGTATTATTTTTTCCTGCCGCATCTATCGCTATTTTGGTTGTAGGAGTGAGTTTTGTGAGCGACGGCTTGCGCAGAATGTTGTTACCGGGTGGTGTGAGTAGTGACAGATACTAGATCCAGAAAAACAATCGACACTGATCCTATTCTAGATGTTAAGAATCTTACTGTAACATACAATACAGACCGGGGACCAATCTATACAGTCCGCAATGTTTCCTTACAGATTGCTGCCGGTGAAATATATGGATTGGTTGGCGAATCAGGTTCAGGAAAGTCTACATTAGCCCGGGCTATTGTTCGTTATCTGGCCGACAATGGACAGATAAAAAGCGGTTCGGTTAAACTCGGCGGCACTGATCTGCTTGCTCTGCCCATGTCCAAGATGCAACAAGTTTGGGGTTCCAGAATCACTATGGTACATCAGGATCCGGCTGCTGCGGTGAACCCATCCATAACTATTGGTGAACAAATAGCTGAGATCGCCCGGTTACATTTACATTTATCATCAGCAGAGGCAAAAGCGAAGGCCGTTGAAATGTTGAAAAAAATGCGCATGCCTGATCCGGAATCGGTGGCCAAGCGCTATCCCCACCAACTAAGCGGTGGTATGCTGCAGCGTGTGGTGATTGCCATTGCATTAACAACAAACCCTCAGCTTTTGATTATGGACGAGCCAACCACAAGCCTGGATGTGACTACCGAAGCAGCAATACTGGACCTGGTCCGTGAGCTATTGACGGAATATAACATGGCAGTTCTTTTCATTACCCACAACCTTGGTGTTGTAGCAAACATCTGTAACCGGGTAGGTGTGATGTACGCAGGGGAGATTTTAGAGGAAGGAACCGTTCAACAGGTTTTTAGAAGCAAGCTGCACCCCTATACCAGAGGGCTGTTAGGCTGCTTGCCAAAGATAACTAATGACAAGCGGAGTGTTAGTTTAACCGCCATCCCCGGTTTTATA
>DULM01000084.1 GCA_012840405.1 Syntrophomonadaceae bacterium
GCAACCCCAATCTTAAAGGAAGCTGAGATGGACTATGGCCCTGATTACAGGCTTTTTTGGGAGGGTCGCTCCTATAATGTGTTTGTGGAGTATGAGTTTCACAAACCCGGTATTACTGAGCAGGACAAGGCTGACATTGCCTCCCTGCCCACTGTAAGAACAGTTATAGGAGCGAAAAGTCTCACTGTAAAAATTCTCACCAACAAGATCACACCCTATATGGCAGGGATCAGCTTTAACAGTATCTTTGACAATCTTCCCCTAGAAATCATAGAAGAAACCGCTCCGGAACTGCTGACAGCTATTCCTGAGCACCTGCGGCAAGACTATCAGCGGCAGGAGGGCATCTATGAGCAAAGCAAGGCAAAATATGGCTATGCTCAGGATTATCTCACTGTGGAGTGTTGCGGTATTGATGCAGAGGTTGTGGAAAAGCTCTCCCCTTTTGTATCTGAGGGAAAAATCGATACAGACAAACTATCCTCCGGTGAGGAAATACTGCTCGTCGCCCCGGCAGAGTACGGCATCTCTATTCGTCAGGAAAGCGATGGATTTATATCAACATACATCGATGATGTGCTCGATGAGAATAAAACATATGCAGCTGTAATTCAAAACGACACCTTCCATGCAGGGGATGTCCTCACCATCAGCCTGCTCTACAGTGATGAGCCTGAACAATATGATGAGGAGGGAAATTTGAAACTGCCTGATCAGGTGGTAAGGATAGACAAGACGGTCACTATTGGCGCCATCCTTGAAACCACTGCCGATGAAAAGGACATAGAAGAATACTTATCCTCTTTATACTATCCCGAGGTGGGTACTATCATCACCACAACAACAGGCCTGGAGGCGCTCGGCTTCGACCGCCCCTATGATAATCTTTCCATCACCCTCACAGAGAGTCCGGACCCAGCCATGGAGGAATATCTGGAAACCAACCTCTCTCAGATCGCAGCCCGGACTGCAGGTGTTGATCTCATTTCCCATATAGCCTTAACCAGAGAGAACAGAAATTTCGCCTACGGCATCTTGATCGCCGCAGGCGCCTTGATCATACTCTTTTTCGCTATCTGTGCCAGCATGGTGAATAACACTCTATCAGCCCGCATCTTAGCGAGCAAGCGTGAGATCGGCACACTCCGGGCTGTGGGTGGTTCTGAGCGGGAGATACTCCATTCATATCTGTGGCAATTGGCCTACATGTTCAGCTGGGGAACGATCATCGGCTTGGTGGCTGAACTGGCGGTCTGCAAGTGGCTGGTGGTGAAAGAACAGATCCAAGCCGGCAGCACCGCCCTTCCCATCTGGCAACCGCTCCTGTTCGTAGCACTGCTCTTTGTCATATGCTTTCTCAATGTCCGCTCTAAAGTAGGCGCCATCTTCAGGGGCAGTATCGTGGAAAACATCCGGGAGTTGTGAGGAGGATATGGGATGAAAAGAATCATGTGTTTTATCATCATAATATTAATCCTATGCGCTGCTGTGATAGTGGCCTGCCCTAAAGAGACAAATGCTGGGTCAGCCGGAACTGCACAGCAAAACAGCAGTCCCCCTGCTGCTGAACCTGAACCGGCACAGGCCGTCAGCTCTCAACCCAAACTGATGGTGGAAAAATATGTGCTGGACCGGGATTATATTGAGGCAGGAGGGAGTGCAACTGTTAAAGTAACCATACGCAACACCAGCAGCTCACAAGATGTGAAAAATATCAAGGTCTCCTTTTGGGAAGAGAGCGCTGAAATTTTACCTGACGGCACAGGTGCGGTTTACTACAAGCAGATTGCCAAAAACAGCTCCTGTACCTGGAGCTTTAAGGTAACAGCTACTACAACTGCCCAGTCCAAACCACACCCTGCCACCATCACCATGGAATATGAGGACAGCAATGGCAATCCCCTTAGCGCCTCTGACCGCATTATTCTTCAAGTGCGCCAACCTGTACGCCTCAGCTATGCAGAACCATCACTGCCGGTGCGGGTGACCCAGGGAGACAGGCCGTCTTTTACGATGACTCTGATGAATCTCGGCAAAAGCACGATCTATAATGTCCACTTGAAATTTGATATACCCGGACTCAGCGGCGGCAGCCTCCTGATCGGCACCATTCCCCCAGGGGAGTCCCAAACAGGAACAACCAACTTGCGAGTGGAATCCGAACAACTGGGTCCGGTCAAAGGAACA
>DULM01000085.1 GCA_012840405.1 Syntrophomonadaceae bacterium
GGTAGAGAAAGCATTAAATGCTCTGCAGACTGAGGTCACCGGACAGACGGTTTTTGAATAAATTGGTTTTAGTGGAAGGCAGTTGTTGCCAGAATCTACAACTGCCTTATCAAAATTTTTGTTTACAATAGATGTTGTCAAAGCTTTTTTTCTGTGCTATAATTGCTGTCAAACTTTAATAGGGATAATGTGATGATGGGGACTAGTAGGTTTGCTTTTACTTTTGACAGAGAGCCGGCGGTTGGTGGAAGCCGGTAAGTGAGCAAGCTGAATCCACCCCTGAGCTGCTCCGAAAACCAGTAGGGATAAGGAGCACAGGTTGTTCTGTTATCGACTTGCAAGAGGATGCTGTCTGAACTACAGCATCAAATTGGGTGGCAACGCGGGTATTTACTCCCGTCCCAGAGGGGGCGGGAGTTTTTGTTTATAGTTAATTTTTACCAAATGATCAGCTGATCAAATTTTTGCCCAACAGCACCGTACAATGATGGTGCAAGCCTAGTTAATTATTTTGCCGAGGAGGATCTGAAGATGAAAAAACAGTATTTACTGCTGCCGGGGCCGACCCCTGTACCTTCCCAAGTTTTACGAGGGTTGGCCAAACCGATGATCAACCATCGGGGACCTGAGTTTAAAAAATTGCTCGCTGAGGTGTCCGAAGGATTAAAAGAAGTTTTCTCTACTGAAAACGATGTGCTTATTTTCCCCTCCGCAGGCACTGGTGGGATGGAAGCAGCGGTAGTCAACTTCATCTCTCCGGGAGAGAAAGTATTGGTGGTTTCTATCGGTAATTTTGGTGACCGCTTTGCAGAGATCTGCAGGCGTTTTGGAGCCATAGTAGAAAAACTGGATTTCCCCTGGGGAACTGCCGCGGATCCCGCAGTCTTGGAGGATCGCATAAAAAAAGATACCAATAAGGAGATTAAGGCGGTTTTTGTGACCCATAATGAAACCTCAACAGGTGTGACCAATAATTTACCAAAGCTGCGGGCAGCTTTAGGGGATCACCCTGCACTTTTTATCGTGGATTCTGTGAGCGGATTGGGAGCTATGCCCTTGGAAACCGATGCCTGGAAGCTGGATGTGGTTGTGGCCGGTTCCCAAAAGAGCTTTATGCTGCCGCCTGGGCTTTCCTTTGTTTCAGTGAGCAAAAGAGCCTGGGAAAAGGCTGAAAAGTGCACTAATCCCCGCTACTACTGGGACCTGAAGGCTGCGAAGGAATTCGCTCAAAAGGGGCAGACACCTTATACACCGGCACTGCCTCAGCTTACCGGCTTGGCGGAGTCATTAAAGCTGATTAAAGAAGAGGGTATGGAGAATATCATTGCCCGGCACCGCAGGCTGCGGGATATGGTGCGCTCAGGTGTGCGTGCTCTTGGGCTCCAACTCTTAGCTGAAGATGATGTTGCATCAACAGCAGTAACCGCAGTGTTGGCACCTGAGGGAATAGCAGCAGATACCATCCGTAAAACCTTGAGGGAGAAATTCAATGTGGTGGTGGCTGGGGGACAGAACCAACTGAAAAATAAGATCTTTCGCATCGGCCACCTGGGCTATGTTCAGGAATTAGATATTCTAGCTGCACTGGCAGCTTTGGAGATGTCACTGGCTCTCTGCGGATATCAGCTGAATATCGGACAGGGAGTCCGGGCTGCCCAGGAGGTTGTGATGAAGGAACTGGCTTGAAAGGAGGAAGAAGGGGATGAATGAGCGACCGAAAATTCTTGTTGGCGATAAAATAGTTGATCAAGCCCTGGAGATGCTGAGGGCAGAAGCAGATGTTGATGTGAAAATAGGGATCGAACAGCCTGACTTAGAGGAGATTATAGAAAACTATGACGCACTGATCGTGCGCAGCAAACCTCTGGTAACTGAGGAGGTTTTAAAAAGGGGAAAAAGGCTGAAGGTTGTGGGGCGTGCCGGTAATGGGGTGGATAATATCGATTTAGAGGCAGCAACCCGCCGGGGTGTTGTTGTGGTAAACACCCCGGACAGCAACAGCTTTTCAGCAGGGGAACAGACCATTGCCCTGATGCTGGCCTCGGCCCGGAACCTTCCCCAGGCACATACAGTTGTGAAAAATGGCGGTTGGGGACGCAGCCGTTTTATGGGAACTGAGCTTTATGGCAAAACTGTGGGTATTGTGGGTTTAGGCCGGATCGGGTCCTTTGTGGCCACCCGCCTCAAAGCCTTCAATATGCGGGTGATCGCCTATGACCCCTATATTCCTCTCGAGCGCTTTAAGCGCTTCGGAGCTGAGCGCATGGAGACCCTGAATGATCTGGTGCGCGAGTCTGATTTTATTACTGTTCATACCCCGAAAACCGAAGAAACCATGGGGATGATCGGGAAAGAACAGTTCCAGATAGCCAAACGGGGTGTACGGGTGGTTAACTGTGCTAGGGGTGGCATTATTGATGAAGAGGCTTTGGCCTGGGCCCTGAAAGAGGGGATAGTGGCCAGCGCTGCTCTGGATGTTTTCACTAAAGAACCCTGCACAGGCAACCCTCTGTTAGAGTTTGATAATGTGGTGGTAACACCGCACCTGGGCGCCACCACCTTTGAAGCCCAGCACCGGGTGGGAACAGACCTGGCCAATTATGTGCTCTCTGCTCTCAGAGGGGAGATCGTCCCCAACACGGTGAATATCCCCTGTTTGCTGGGAGAGGAAATAGACACCATGCGGCCCTTTTTGGAATTAGCCGAATATTTGGGCAAACTCTATTATCAGTTGGAAAAAGCGCCAGCAGAGCGGGTTCAGCTCACCTACCATGGAGAGATTGCCAAAAAAGAAACTGGAATACTGACTCTGGCATTTTTAAAAGGGCTGCTTACACCGGTGATGGGAGATCAGGTGAACCTGGTCAATGTTTCCTGGCTTGCTGAGAACAGGGGGATCAAGGTCTATGAGCACCGGGAAGAGGAGACCAAAACAGGGCATATGAGCTTGATCACCGCTAAATTTGCTTCTAATGGTGTTAAAGCTGAATACGCCGGAACACTGGCCTGGGACCGCACCCCCCGGATTGTACAGATCAATCAGTATCAGTTTGATGTGATACCGACCAAGTATATGCTTTTTGCCCAGCACATCGACCGTCCAGGGGTGATCGGCTTCTTTGCATCTACACTGGGTGATGCCAATGTTAATATCGCCTCTATGCAGTTGGCCCGCAGGGAGAAGGGGAAAGAGGCGATGATGATCTACAGCATAGATTCTCCAGTTGATGAAGAGACATTGGCTAAGCTGCGCCAGCTGGATTGTATTAAAACTGTAAAAGCAGTAACCATGTGAGATACCGGTTTGTTTAAAAAGCTTTGAAAGGGTGAAGCACTTGCTGGACCTGAAATTTATCCGCAGTAATCCGGATAAGGTTAAAAAAGCCTTGGCAGATCGCCATTATGATTTTGATCTTGATCAACTGTTAGTCTGGGATGAGCAGAGGCGCTCTTTAATCGGAGAAAGTGAGCAGCTGAAAAACCGCCGCAATACCCTCTCCCAGGAGGTGGGGAGGCTGAAAGCGGCAAAACAGGATGCCACCGAACTTCAGGAGGAGGTGCGGGGTATCAGCAAAAGGATCAAGGAGCTGGACCAGGAACTGGCGGACATGGAGCAGAAGCTGAATAAGGCACTGCTGATGATCCCCAATATCCCCCATGAAACTGTACCTGTGGGTGAGGATGAAGAGGATAACTTGGTGCTGCGTATGGAAGGAGAACCGCCGAAGTTCTCCTTTGAGCCTAGGCCCCATTGGGAGATAGGTGAGCAATTAGATATCCTGGATTTCGCCCGTGGTGTAAAGCTAGCAGGTGCCCGTTTTACCGTGCTCAAAGGCTGGGGGGCTAAACTGGAGCGTGCTCTGGTCAATTTTATGTTGGACCTGCACACCAGGGAACACGGCTATACTGAGATTTTCCCTCCCTTCTTGGTTAACCGGGCCACTATGACCGGCACAGGGCAGTTACCCAAATTCGAAGAGGATCTTTTCCTCTGTCAGCGGGAGGACCTGTTTTTAGTACCCACAGCAGAGGTGCCGGTGACCAACCTGTACAGTTCGGAAATCCTGTCTGCGGATCAGTTGCCTATCTATCACACCGCTTATACCGCTTGTTTCCGGGCTGAGGCAGGAGCAGCTGGCAGGGATACCAGGGGATTGATCAGGCAACACCAGTTCAATAAGGTGGAGTTGGTGAAATTCACTACACCTGAGGACTCCTATCTGGAGTTAGAGAAACTGACCAATGATGCAGAGGAGGTTTTGCGAAGGTTAGGATTAGCCTATCGGGTGGTTAGCCTCTCCACTGGTGATTTGGGATTTTCTGCTGCCAAAACCTATGACCTTGAGGTGTGGCTGCCTGCGGCAGGCTGTTACCGGGAGATATCATCCTGCAGCAATTTTGAGGACTTTCAAGCCAGGCGGGCCAATATCCGCTACCGCCCTGAGCATGGTGCCAGGCCCCGCTTTGTGCACACCCTCAATGGTTCAGGGCTGGCAGTGGGACGCACTCTGGCAGCCATCCTGGAGAACTACCAGCAGGAGGATGGTTCAGTGATTGTTCCTGAAGTGCTAAGGCCCTACTTAGGTGTAGATGTGATCAGCTGTGAGACAAAGGGATAAAAAAGGAAGGGGAACAGAGCCACCTCTAACTTGCCCCTAGTGCTTCCTAAGACAAAGGGATAGAGAGGAATGGCGAACAGCGGGTCGGTGAAGGTCAGCAATGCCGACCTGCTGTTTCAAACTGGTTGCATCACTCAATTGACAGGGATTCCAGCGGTGTGCTATACTTTAAAACGGACTTTCACCACTTAAGTGTGGAGGGGTGTCCGAGCGGTTGAAGGAGGCGGTCTTGAAAACCGTTGAGCCCATGCGGGTTCCGTGGGTTCGAATCCCACCCCCTCCGCCATTTTATTGACGAAAGTTAATCGATCCGCTATAATAGGTTTACGCAACAATATGCGCCCGTAGCTCAATTGGATAGAGCAACAGACTACGGATCTGTAGGTTGGGAGTTCGAATCTCTCCGGGCGCACCATATTTTTAACCATATAATTAGATCATTACGGAGAGATGGCCGAGTTGGCTGAAGGCGATCGCCTGCTAAGCGATTAAGCGGGTCTAAAACCTGCTTCGTGGGTTCGAATCCCACTCTCTCCGCCATTTTGCGCCCGTAGCTCAGCAGGATAGAGCAGCGGTTTCCTAAACCGCGTGTCGGGGGTTCGAGTCCCTCCGGGCGCGCCAGAGAGCAGAA
>DULM01000086.1 GCA_012840405.1 Syntrophomonadaceae bacterium
CAGGAGCTGAATATTTTCCTGAAGTGGAAGCCGTATATGGCGAAGGTGATAGCCTCTGGCAGGAAGCGGGGGTATTTGATTAGGGTTTTCATCAGGAACTTCCAGTAGTGGCGCCGGCCCTTTTCCAGTACACCTAGTATGAACATTGCTCTGAAAAGGGCTTTAACATAGCAGAAGCGCAGCATTTTGATGCTCTTTTTCTTGGCGGGTTTGAATTCCTTAAAAAACTCCATCACCCGCTCATAGTAGGATTTCGGGTCGTAGATGGTGGTTACAATCTTTTTGTATCCACTGATCAGCTTTTGCATATTCATTTTAGGTATAAAGTTTAGTGACAGGTCTGTATTGTTGCCGGTAAATTCTGTATCTGGCAGAATGCGATTTTCCCGTTTCAGCCGCTTAAAAAGTTTGGTTCCCACAGGAGCCTTGAGCAGCCCCACCATGGCGGTGACGATCCCGCTTTTCTGTATAAAGTTGATCTGCTGTTCGAAGATAGAAGGGGTGTCACTGTCAAAACCCACAATAAACCCGCCGGTTACCTGGATCCCGTAGTTCTGAATCTTTTTGACCGCAGCTATCAGGTCCCGGTTGGTGTTGTTGAATTTATTGCATTCCTGCAGGCTGTTTTCATCCGGAGTTTCAATTCCGATAAAAACAGAGGCAAAATTAGCGCTCTGCATCATCCTCAATAGTTGATCATCATCAGCAAGGTTGATCGATGCCTCTGTAATAAACCAGAATGGATTCTTGTGATTCTCCATCCATTTGATCAGCTCAGGCAGCAATTCTTTTTTCAGGCGGACCTTGTTCCCGATAAAATTATCATCAACAATGAATACTCCACCCCTCCAGCCGCGGTTGTAGAGAACTTCCAGTTCCTCTATGAAGCGGCCGGTTGGTTTTAAGCGGGGTTTTCTACCATATAAAGTTGTGATATCGCAAAATTCGCAATCAAAAGGACAGCCCCGGGAAAACTGGATGCTCATTGTGGAGTAGTCATGCAGGTTGATTAATTCCCACAAAGGAAATGGGGTATTTTCCAGGGAAGGTTTTTGAGAGCTAGTGTATATATGACCTGCTTTGCCTTTTTCTAAATCATTGAGAAATGCTTTTAAGGTAATTTCAGCTTCACCCAGGACCAGATGGTCCACTTCCGGGTATTTTTCCGGTTCAGATGTAAAAAGGGGGCCGCCAGCTATGATTTTAACCCCTAGTTCCTTGCAGCGTTTGATTACGCTTTCGGCTGATTTTTTCTGAATTGACATGGCGCTGATCAGCACATAATCAGCCCATTTCAGATCCTCGTCCTTTAGCTGGTGAACATTCATATCCACCAATTTTTTATCCCAATCCTCTGGAAGTAAAGCTGCCACGGTCAAGAGTCCCAGGGGTGGTAAGGCAGCTTTGACACCGATGAATTTTAGGGCGTGATTGAAACTCCAAAAACTGTCAGGGCATTTGGGATAAACAAGTAGCGCTTTCAAATAGATCACTCCTTTGTAATTAATTACCATATACAAGCAGGATAGTAATTATTACTATTAATCTTTCATTAAAAATAAATCTTATTCCTTAAGGGCAGATGGCTCGGTGGAGTGAAATCAGCGCACAGCCTTGATCAAGGCTTCTTCCACTACTTCTAGAAACAAGTAAACCAGTTCAGGGTCATAATAAACATTTGCATATTTTCTCAGTTCCTGACATGCCTCAGCATAGCTGAGAGCCTCTCTGTAGGGGCGAGTGGTTGTCATGGCATCAAAGCTGTCAGCAATGCGCAGGATCCTCGCCAAAAGGGGTATTTCCTCTTCCTCTAGACCGTCAGGGTAGCCGGACCCATCATAATTCTCATGGTGTGAACGTATCAGTGGGACAATCTCCTCAAAGGCAGGAAGTGTTTCCACCAGTTGTGCTCCCCAAATGGTGTGGTGCTGTATAATATTCCATTCCTCATTAGTCAGTTTAGTGGGTTTATTTAAAACACTTGTTTCAATTCTGATTTTGCCTATATCGTGCAGTGCAGCTGCATAACGAAGTTTGTCTAATTCCTCATTTGGCAACTGTAATTTTTCTGCGAGTGCCAGAGAATAGCCCATCACCCTTTCACAATGACCATAGGTGTATCGGTCCTTGGCATTGATCAAGGCAATGAGCGCCTGCAGGGTAGGGAAGGCTTCAGTTATTTTTAAGGCATTGATTTGGCATAACACCGACTGGTACAG
>DULM01000009.1 GCA_012840405.1 Syntrophomonadaceae bacterium
CTACGTCAGATTGGGAGTTGACGAAACAGCATTGGATATGGAGTGGTTACAACGGTTTGGGCTTTTATGTCCGATTGGGAGTAATGAGGCCAACTTTATAAAAGAGGCTCGGAAACCCTTGGAAATGAATAATCGGGAGGGGTTTGTTAAATGTTTGATGGATGGCCTGGTATGCCGGGTGCCTTATCAGAAGGCATGCGCTGCCCAGTAGGGCTGCGCAAATTTATTGAACCCTGTCTGCTTCTTTTTCTCAGAGACAGGCCGGCTTACGGATATGAGTTGATTGAGATGTTTTCCACCATTGGTTTTGAAAGTGTGCCTGACCCCGGAGCTGTATACCGCAACCTGCGGCGCATGGAGCATGAAGGATTTGTCAGATCACGCTGGGAATTGGCGGATTCCGGCATGCCCCGCCGCTTTTATGAGATAACCGAAGAGGGAGAATATGCCCTTAATGCCTGGGTAAAAATCATCGAAAAGAACAAGAAACTGCTTGAAGATTTCCTTGCCCGCTATTATGGTGCTAAATGAAAGCTCGCCCTGATCGCTGGCCCGATCACCGGGACAGCCCCTGCCGCGAGCAGGGGACAGTGTGACAATCGGGCCTGTGAGCAAGGCAATACCAGGACTGTCCCCCTGATCGGACCACTGATCGGGCTCCAAATGTACCCCCGATCTGCCCCCCAGATGTACCCCTGCTCAAAGGCCCCCTCCAGCCTACAAATTATCCCGCAGTTCTTGGAGCACCTGTTGATCAATAATCCTGGCCAGTGCCACCAGCAGCCTTAGGGCGTTATTATAGTCATCCACATGAGCCACCCCAGTATGATCATGGATATAGCGAACCGGGATCCCGATCACCACCGATGGGACACCCTGGCGGAACAAATGAATTTTGCCTGCATCTGTTCCCCCTCCTGCCATCACATCTACCTGATAGGGGATATTGTTCTCCTCGGCAACCTTGACCACCAGATTACGGAAAGCTGTGTGAGGAATCATGCTGGCATCATAGAAACCGATGACTGGGCCTTTTCCCAAAAATGTGCGGGGAGCAACTTCTATATCTCCGCACCCGGGTGTATCGGTGGCAACAGAAACATCCACCACCAGGGCAAGGTCCGGCCGTACCACATCAACACTTGTGGTGGCACCCCTGAGGCCAACCTCCTCCTGGACGGTCATCACACCGTAAAAGGTGCTGGGGTGCTGGATCTGCTGCAGTTCCTGAAACAACTGCACCACCAGAGCACATCCTACCCGGTCGTCCAGCGCCTTGGCCATAAAAGACTTCCCATTTTCACAGATATGAAAAGAACTGTAGGGGACGGCGGGATCACCCTGTTTCACACCCGCCTTTTCCGTTTCCTCCTTGCTTGTTGAGCCGATATCGATATACATGGTTTTCAGCTTCACCGGCTTTGCCTTTTCCTCAGCAGTCAGGATATGGGGGGATTTTGCCCCGATTACCCCGACAACCCTGCCGCTGCTGGTAAGGATCTCCACCCGCTGGGCGAGCAGCACCTGTTCCCACCAACCCCCCAAAGGCTGGAACTTGATGAAGCCATCATCAGTGACCCTAGTAATGAGAAAACCCACCTCATCCATATGGGCAGCCACCATAACCCTGGGATGTTCATCTGTGCCCCTTTTGACAGCCACCAAACTCCCCAGTTGATCTGTAGTAAGTTCTGTTGACAAGGGAGCAAGGTATTCTTTTAAAACCTTCCTGATAGGGGCTTCAAAACCGGAGACCCCTGGTGTTTCGGTCAAAGTTTTCAGCAGTTCCACTGTTTTTTCTTCCATTGAAAAACCTCCCGCTTATAATTCTTCAGGGTTATTTTTCTTTTTGGTCGCAAAGGCAGTTTTCGATAAACCCCGCCTTGTTATAATGCTTCAGGGTTATTTTTCTTCCGCAGCCCCCTTTTTATCCCCGGAGAACAATTCCCCTGCACGCTGCCATGTGATTTTCCCAGTAGGAAATTGTTCACTTGAACCCATTCACCCAGTCGAACCATAAGGACGGTTATCAAGGCCATATAAAAACAGCTGGAATTATTTGACAATTACCTTGATTAAAGGTAAAATAATCAAAGGCCGACCATAGGGTCGGCAAGAGGCGCCTTTGCGAACTTCAGAGCAACCTTGCAGAAGCGGGCAGGTATGATTGCCAGCACATCCGCAAACGCCCTTGCGGGCTTGGAGCTGTTTTTTCGCTACAAACCTAAACCTGGAGCTTAAAGGCTCGGAGCAGTTTTGCGAAAAAGAAAGAGACAGGATTCAACCACTGCCCGTTATTACCGGAAAAGTCAGTCCGACAAACTCGTCCGATATAGATCTTGGAGGTGTTTTGATGGTATCGAAAAGGGAACGGATTCTGAACGCAGCAGAGGAACTCTTTGCTGAAAAGGGGTTTTCCGCTGCCACTGTTGAAGAGGTGGCTAAACGGGCGGGGATCGGCAAGAGCACTGTATATGAATACTTCAGCAGCAAGGATGAGATCTTCAGGCAGACGCTCAAAGCCGGGCTGGAAAGTTATCTGGATGCCATGAAAGGCCGGCTCAAACAGCCCTGCTCGGTAAGAGATGTGCTCACAGCTATTGGAACCGCCCATTTCAACTTCGTCAAAGAACATACCTTTACTGCCCGCCTGCTGGCAGATGAATACAACGATACCCCGTGGGCGCGTCAGTGGTTGCTGGGGTTGCGGGAGCGGCGCATTGCCATGTTTTCTTCCTTGATCAGACAGGGAATAGCAGAAGGGGAGTTTCGCCTGGTGGATCCCCGTATGGCAGCAGAGGTGCTGCTGGGGGTTTTAAATGCTTTGTGCGCTCCTCTCCTCAATGGGAAAAATAAGGATGCTGTAAGCCTGGAGCGCTTTCACCGGGGGATTGCCATCTTTTTTGAGGGGATGTTGGCCAAATAAGACCGCTCACGGCCGATCACCGGACAGGTTGACTGATCGGGCCAATCACAGGGACTGTCCCCCTGATCGCCTGTGGGACAGGTCGCCCAGCTATATCGGGATGAAGTGGGTACTCTCACACCAGCCCCTGATCGCCTGTGGGACAGGTCGCCCCATCTCGGCGTTCACAGCGATCAGCGCTATTACCAGGATCACCGTAGAACATCCCCGGCGCTCCTTCCCCTGAGCGGGTTGTTGTTTTGCCCCTTGAATATCCCTGAATATCCCTTGCCCCATGTAGGCACTATGCCTTAAACATAGTAATTCCTGCCCTCCCGGTTTTTTACATAATACTGGAAGGACTTTTAATTGAGATTGTAGAATTTAATGAAGTAACGTCCTTATCAAAAGGCTTAAACAGAAAGCCTTAAATAAAAGCCCTAAATAAAAATCTTTAAATAGAAAGTTTTAAACAAAAGACCTAAAACAAAGCCTTATATAAAAGGCCTTCCCTAAACAAAGCTTCAACCAAATCAGGCCAACAAATCGAGCACTGAGTTCCATCACTTCAATTAAAGAAAGGTGTGGTAATATGCTGCGGGTTGCGGTGGCAGGCTGCTACAGCACCAACAATCCATATGAGGAAGCGGAGCTCACAGCTGTAGTTGCGGCTCTGCGGGCGCTCACGCCAGCTTTAGAGATAACGGTGTTTTCCCATGGGCAGCGAAAAACAGGGAAACTGCCCGAAGTGCGTACAGCCAACCGCTGGAACCCGTTTCAGCTTGTTTATTCTCTCCTGCACACAGACCTGGTTTTGAGTGAAGGGAACATCAGGGATGACCAGGGGATATGGCCGCTGCTCAGCCATTTCGGGATTCTGGCTCTGGCCAGGTTATTCGGTAAACCGGTGGTTGCTTACGGCCAGGGAGTGGGTCCCCTTAAATCATTTCTGGGTCGCAAACTGGTGCGCTCAGCCTGCAACAAAATCGACCTGATTACTGTACGGGATGGGCTGTCAAAAGAAACCCTTCTGGAAATAGGGGTTAACCATCCCCCTGTTGTGGTGACTGCAGACCCGGTGTTTACCATCAATCCTGCCCAATTTGATAGAGAGTTGGGACGCACCCTGTTGGATAGGATATGCTCCCAGTCGATGCCCGATTCCCCTGACATCGGGATCGATGGCACAGCCATACAGAGAGCGATCATTGAGAGTAATGCTGACCACACAGCAGATACAACAAAAGAAAACCCAGGGGAGCCCGTATCGGCCGGCCTGAGCAAAGCAACCGCCCCAAGTATAACAGATGCCCAAAACAAAGCAACCGTAGCAGGCAAAGAAGCCACCTCAAGCAATGCAGATACTCCAGGCAAAGCAACCACTATGGGTGGCAGGCAGCAGGCAGCAGGGGGGGAAACGGACAGTAAAGCAGCCACAGAGGAACAGAGGCCTCTGTTGGGTGTTATTCTCCAGAATATAGAGGGCAATGAACAATACAAGAAAACCGTTGCATCTGCTGCCGACCGTTTGGTTCAGGAAGGATGGGAGGTCCTTTTTATTCCTTTTGATTTTGCTGCAGACATACATGTTTGCCAAGAGGTCAGTTGGATCATGCAGCAGAGAAATCTGCTGCTGAAAGAAAAACTTTCCCTGGTGGAATGTTTCAGCCTGCTGGGAGAGTTGGATCTGCTGTTGGGGATGAAGCTTCCCGCTTTAAAGATGGCTTCTGTGATGCGCACACCCTGTGTAGGTGTTGCCCTTGATAATAAAATATCGAGATTCTTGGAGATGACCGGACAGGCATCTGCCGGCACCCTGGATGACTTGCAGGATGGAGAGTTGTACAACAGGATTAAAGAAGCTTGGGAGGAGAGAAAGGAAACCGTCACCCACCTGGATCAACTGCTGATCCAGCTGCGCCAGCAGTCCTGGGAGTCAGCAGGGATCGCTCTGAGCTATTTTTACTCCCGTCAGCCCAGCAAAAGGTATGATGGCCGTCCTGCCGGGCGCAGCGAACATCAAGGGAAAGCAGGCAGGGCTGCCCACCGGTGATGGCCGGTCACCGGCCGATGAGGGGGAGAGGTTGACCGGTTGGGACGATCACCGGGACAGTCCTCCAGCGCTAGGGGGGCTTATCCCTGGGCTAGCAAGGATAAGCCGCCCGATTACTGGGACGATCACCAGGACTGTCAGGTTCCGGCGAAACCGGCGGTTTTCTTCATCTTTTGGTATAATATTTGGTAATATTCATAAAACAATGATCAAGGAGTGAACGATGTGACAAGGGAAGATGCACTGAAATTGGTCAAGGAGAAGGTTCATACCCCTGAGTTGATCAATCATATGTTGGCTACAGCTGCCATCATGGAAGGTTTAGCCAAACGGCTGGGGGAAGATGAAGAGAAATGGTACCTGACCGGCCTGCTGCATGACATAGACTACGAGGAAACCAAAGACGACCCGGACCGCCACAGCCTAGTAGCTGGGGAATGGCTGGAAAAGGAAGGGCTTGACGAGGAAATGGTGCATGCTGTGAAAGCCCACAACGACCATGAGGGAGTGGAGCGCACATCACTCCTTGACAAAGCCCTTTACTGTACGGACCCGCTTTCCGGACTAATCACTGCCACAGCTTATGTAATGCCCTCCCGCACCCTTGCAGAAGTCAAGGTGAAATCCATCAAAAAGAAGTTCAAAGACAAGGCATTCGCCAGGGGAGCCAACAGGGAACAGATCCGCGGTATCGAGGAACTGGGTATTCCCCTACAAGAATTCTTTGAAATCGCCCTGAAAGCGATGCAGGATATCGCCCCAGACCTCGGCCTCTAACGATCGAATATACCCGCTCGGTGCCAGGCTTGCTTTATTGCTTTATTTGAACTATCACCGCCAGCTAGGCGACCGATCACTGGGACAGGCTGACCGGGCGATCAACCAACCTGTCCCCAGCGCTGGGGGGATAAACTGGCCGTTCAAAGGGAGGGGCGATCACCGGGGCTGTCCCGCTGCGCGATGTCCCTCCGCGCGATCACCGGGACAGGTTGACCGATCACCGATGGAGCACCACCATCACCGAGGCTGTTCCCCTCTGCCATCTATCCGCCTGAATAGGGGTTTTCTTATGAATGAGCGGGTGAAATTTAAAGGAAAAATCAAGCTTAGACTACCGCTTAAGGTGCGCCGCTTTATCCATGAAATAACGATTGCGGCGCGCCTTGCTTCATCTCGGGCCAAACGAAGGCAGGATCATTCGCTCAGTTCTTACATACAGCCCAACATATACCCTGAAATCGACAACAATATAGAAGCTATCATAGGCCCCAAAACAGAGGATAGAAGCAGCGGCGGCCTAAACATCTTGACCCGTGCCATAAAAAAGCTGGGTTTTGCCTCCCATAGAAACAATTTGGAGAAAAGGGACGGCGGGATCACCGCGATCACCGGAACTGTCCCGCCGGGCGATCAGGGGGACAGGTTGACTGAGCGGGCCGATCACCGGGATAGTTCTACTGCGCCATCAGGGGGACAGGTTGACCGATCACCGGCCGATCAACGTGACTTTCCCACAGATTGGACCCGTCTCCATGCACGGGGGAAGTTCCGTGCGCAAGGGCGGTTTGCTCCCGACCCCGCTGCGCAAAAGTCCGGCGAGGGGAGGGCTGATGCCGATAGCCAGGCCCTCACCAGCATCTTTTCCCTGGACGGCCTGGCGACACTGCTGCTGGCTGTGCTCCTTTTCATTTCACCTTTATACTCCTTTGTTTTCTCCCAGGAACCGCTGCCCGCTTACATGCTGGCAGCTGTAGCCTTTGCTGTTCACGCTTGCAATAAGATACGCAAGGGAAAGCTGGATCTGTTCGGAAGCCGGCTGAACACGGCTCTGTTTATCCTTCCGTTGCTGGCCTTTCTCTCCAGCATCGCAGCCTGGGAAACAAGAGGAGCTGTGGGGCTTTTTCTGCTGCTTTCATCCTGTTTTGCCGCCTACTGGTTAACCTCATCCCTAACGGGGTTCACTGCTGCTGCCCGGTGGCTTCTCCTGGTTATTATCGCCGGCGGAGCAGCGGCATCTGTCCTGATGCTTACCCCCATTGCACAGGGGAGTATAGCGAACGAATCGCTGTACAGCCTAGGTGCCCTGCTGTCAGCCTCATATCTCTGTTGCACTTGTATAATGTCATATTATGAAACAATACGGAATCAACACCCTTTAACAATAAGTTCAACAACTAGCCTAGACTCAAACTACCCAACGCCTTTAACAAGTTCAACAGCCGGCCTAGATCCAAACTCCCCAACCCCTTTAACAGCAGCCTCAACCAGCTCAAATTCAGACTACCTAACCTCCATAAACCCAATAATAACGCTATCAGACCACCAAACTCCCGTAAATCCAATAAAAACGCCTCAACAAGAACGCAGCAAAATAACCCACAAAACCTTAAAAACACTTATTAACACCACCCTTTTTGCGGCGGGTTACTTTCTTCTCATGTCTATCACAGCTCTAGGCTCATTTTTGACCTATATGGCCATCTTAGTGGGGATTACCCTCCTTCTCTATGGGCTAACCCCAGCTATGCGCAAGAACGCCCTGGGCATTGTCCTGATACAGGGGGCTTCTGTTTTCTTGCTTATAAGGCCTGTGCAGGAATCCCTGGCTGATGGCAGCAGCCTATCGGGTTGGCTCTGGTCAGGGGCAGGCCTGCTTCTTTCTGTAGCACTGTTGAACACCTGGCACCGCCTGAAAAAGTACGCCGGCCCCTATAATGGCAAAGATCCCTATACTGACCAAGAACTCTATACTCGCAGAGAATTCTATCCCAACAAAGAAGCCCAGACCGGCGAAGAAGCCGACACCAGCAAAGAACCCCGTTCCAGCAAAGATTCCCGGCCCAGCAAAGAACCTTATACCAGCAATTATCTCCCTCCCAGCAAAGAGCCCAATCCCAGCAAAGCTCTCCCGGCAGCAGGCTACCGGAAAGCCCCCCAGGGGAAACCCCACAGAAGGGGCAGTAGGCGCTTAAGGCCCTGGGTAATTCCAACTGCGGCTGTTTTCTTATCCCTGCTGATCCTGATCAGCAGCTCTCAAAACATCCCACTGCTGTCCAAACAGGCAGCAGGGCAGCAGCCTTATCCCCTGACAGAGTTGATGCTCAGATCAAGGGATGCACTCAAAGCCATGGCCACAAGCCCGGGCACCTTATTGCTGGGATCCGGTGGCGGTGGCTGGCCGGCACTCTCCCACATGCACCAGAGCTTTTATTATGAGGCGCCTGTTCCCGGCGCATTCCTGCAGGCCGGTGTGGAGCTGGGAGTCTTCGGGCTCCTAGCATTCTGTGCTGCCTGGAGCATTTTCATAAATAAAATGAAACAACTGCTCAAAACAAACCGGCTCAGCGCCCATTCTATAACACATTCTATAACAGGCAGCAGCGTTGAGTTTAGCAGCGAACAAAAAGCAGTGATCACAGCTGCAGCGGCAGGAGGCCTGGCCTTAGGCTGCCACTTCATCCTCTGGTGCGGCTTTTCTCCGGCAGCATCGCTTTACCTGTTTGCCTTTTTTGGATTGGGGAATAGCCTGAGCAGCCGTTTGCTTCCCCAACCCCATATCAAGAGAGCAAAGACCTTGCTTATCCACCGGCCCAGGCTTCAGTTGGCCCGGCTCCGGTTGCCCAAACTCCAACTGCCCCGGCCCCGTCTGCCTAAAGTGATTATCACAGGCATCTACCTGCCAAAAATAACACTTTCAAAAGCCTTTTCAAAAATAAGTATTGGTACCCGGCTACCCAAAATATCACTGCCCAAACACCGCCTCCGCATTAGATTGATCGGGCTGTCTGTTTCCTCTGCTCCCAAGGGGAGCGCCAACCATAATAAAGATAAAACCCGCTTGTATGGTGAAAGGGCTTCCTCTGGCTCCAAAGGGAGCGCCTACCGCACTTCCTTACGTTCGCTCCTTTACCTCCCTTTAGCCTGGGCAAAAGCTGCAGCGGCCAACAGCAATGGGTTGGCCGCAAATACAGCCAGGTACCTGGCAGCCCTGGCCGCAGCAGCGCTTATCTTTACCCTTTCCTGGGGCATTTTGATGGGAGAGAGATCCGCCCGCACAGCAGCCCATGCGTTGCAAAAGGGTGACCTCATGGCTGCTTTACATAATATGGAAAAAGCCGCCCAGTTGGATCCCTTCAATTCCTCTTATCACAAACAGCTGGGAATGCTTTATCTGGAGAGAGGGCCTGTCAATGCCCTGCCAAAAAACAGGCTATCAAACGGGGATGCCGGCCAATCCTTACCCGGTGTTTTCCCTGAAGCTCTACATGGGGAAGGGAAGAGGGGATCAGATGAGGGGGAAAAGCTGAAAAAAGCAGTGTTTCATTTCCAAAAGGGGTTACGCCTCTCCCGGGGGGATGTGGAACTCAGAGTGCTTTATGCTGAGGCCCTCTTGCAAATGGGAGAAGTAGAAGAGGGTGCCGCACAGCTGAAAGAGGCCGTCAAACTGAGGCCTCTCCAGCAAAATCTCTATGAATATTTAGCACTGGGCTGCCTGACTGCGGGGCGTTTTCTGCTGGAACAGGCGCAAACCCCGGAAAAAGCGCCGCAGGAAAACCCTGATAAGGCCCAGCAAAAAGCCATAACAATAACCCTGGACAAAACTCAGCCAGCAAACCCTGAAAAAGATCCGCAAGCAACCTTAACAATAAGCCTGGACAAGAATCTTAAAGAAAGTCAAAACGAGCCGACGGCAAGAACTTACCAAAAAAACCTGGAAACAAGCTCACAACAAACTCAGAAAATAAGCCCAACAAATACCGCATTGCTTACTAAAGCCCGCTCCTACCTGAAAGCTGCTCTTAGGGTGCCTGAAGAAATGGAAAAACGCCGCGCTCACATAAACAAAAACCATCTTATCTACTGGAGGGGCTCCCCTTACCTGGGTAACACCCCCAAGATCCAGCTGTACAGCGGGGAGGCGGCAGCCCTATTGGGAAACTGGCCGCAAGCCGTCCATTATTTGAGTGAAGCCGCCCGGGATGCATCCCTAAAGCCTGAGGCCTTGCTCTGGCAGGGATTGGTGCTGAAAAGGACAGGCCGCGGCCAGGAGGGCGAAACCCTGATCAACAGAGCCTTGCAGGAAAAACCGGAGCTGTCAGCTGAACTGAATAAGTTGGAAGAGCTCCTTGAGTAACTGGCTTTCTGTAATATTCTCCTGATCTCGGTGCACAGCGGATTACTCTGCGTCCTATTGTTCCAAACCCCAGTTGCCCACGTGCCCCAGCCGCCACACTGCCCTAGAAACATCCTTACACCAGCCCTTCAATTGCTCCAAGCTCCAGCCGCCACGCTGCCCCAGAATATAGGCTTCCTCACTTCTCCTTTTAGCCCTTCAAATTGCTCCAAGCCCCAACTGTCTATCTTAATGCCCTGTTATCCTCTGAGCCACCGTCTCTCTACTCATCCCGCGCTGGCAATATCGACCCCTCACTCCTCCCTCGGAAAACACCTCTCCCTGTACTGGCATTTGACACAGCAATATTCAGGCGGCCTTTCTTTCACCTGGCAGACTGACCAGGTGCTGCCCTCTCCCTTCAAAGC
>DULM01000087.1 GCA_012840405.1 Syntrophomonadaceae bacterium
ACGGGAAATCGGAAAAGGGGGCCATTAGTTACAATTGTATGGAACTCCCCGTTTTCTCCTGCAACATCAATGCCATCCGCGGCCAGTTTCAACATCAATTGTTTGTCCAAAACCCTTCCCAAATAACCCCTGTCCATTTTTTCCTCATTGACCGCCACAATCACAGCCTGAAAACCCAGATCCACAAATTCAGTAACTACTCTCTGCCGTGATTTCCCCCAGAGAGGTAGATAGGCATCCATTCCAGCTGCAGCACAGGCATTTTCCTGCCACTGACGGTGTTCCTCCAGATCGATATCACCGAAAACACCAACCTCTATACCCTCTGCTTTAAACTCCCGCAGTTGACCAATGAAAACCTTTTCATAGTCCTCCCAGGAAGCGGCCACTGTGATCAGAGGTACCCCGAGGGATGCCGCCTGCTGCTCCAGAATCCTTAATGGTAGGCCGTGGGATTTTGAGTGATCTCCTTCCTCCGACAGCATGGTAAAGAGGCGGCAGGGCTTGCCACCTGCCTGGACCGCATAGTAGAAGGCCAAACAGGAATCTTTCCCACCGCTCCAGGAGCAAAAAAAGGGAAGGTTTTTAATAGAACAGATCATCTGCTACTCCTCTCTCCAACCAGGGTAGAACTTGCGTTTTCATCCATTTTTAATGCAGTGCCCCGGACCTTTCCAAGATCGCTGTTATTTGCTCCAGCTCCGGTGTTTCCAGCATCTCCAGTTTTCCTTGATCACCGAAACTGACATATGCAGACTGAATAGGCAGTGTAGCCAGAACAGGAAGGCCTGTTTCCGCTTTTACCTGCTCTCCTTTTGGTTTTCCATACGGGTAGATGATCTCACCGCACTCCGGACACTCCAGATATGCCATATTCTCTACCAACCCGATAATAGGAACACCCAGAGTATTCACCATTCTGATCGCCTTTTTTACGATCATAATGGCTAAATCCTGGGGAGAGAAGACAATAATTACCCCATCCAGCGGCAGGGTTTGCAGGACTGTGAGGGGAACATCACCTGTGCCTGGGGGCAGGTCCACAAAGAGGTAATCAAGTCCTCCCCAATCAACATCCTCCCAGAACTGTTTGACAGCCCCGGCCAGCATAGGGCCTCTCCAGATGACAGCCTCATCTTCCTGTTCAAAAAAGAGATTGAGGGACATCACCTTGATCCCCATTGCTGTTTGGGGAGGGATAATACCTTTCTTGCCTGTGGTAATATTCCCTCCTTTCAGACCCACCAGGTGAGGTATACTGGGGCCTGTAATATCTGCATCCAAAATTCCCACCTGATAACCCTTTTTGGCTACAGCGCTGGCCAAAAGGCCGGTAACAGTGGATTTCCCCACACCTCCCTTACCGCTCATCACCGCAATCACAGACTTAACATCATCCCGAACCTTGATCATGTTCATCTTTTCGCAGCTTTTTTCGCAATTTTCTGTTTTCGAAGAACATGAATCACAAATAGATTCCTTTTTAGCCAATGGTAAAACCTCCGTATTTTCATAAAATGGTTTTGGCATATGCCCATAATTTAATTTAGCATATTCATTTTTAGAATGCCATAAAAAAATAAATAATACCCTATCAATTTTACCAAACTATTAAATAATTCAACATAAAAAATAAAACAAAAGAGAGAACCAACAAAGGGTTCTCTCTTTGTTCGCTAACACAGATATCCCTTTTAGAATGCCGGGACACAACTGCCCTGGTATTTTTCCTCCAGAAAAGCTTTCACCTCAGGAGACTGCAGGGCCTCACCCAGTTTTTTGATGGCTTCATTATCCTTATCTTCAGGACGCACTGCCAGCACATTGGCAAAAGGAGAATCCTTGGGCTCCATAAAGATAGAATCCTCAACCGGGTTAAGATTCGCCTCAATGGCATAATTGCTGTTGATCACACAGGCATCCAGATCCTCTAGAGCCCTGGGTAGCATTGCTGCATCCATCATCTGGAACTTCAAATTTTTCGGATTCTCAACAATATCCTTTTCTGTGGCAGTTACATCTGCTCCCTCTTTCAACTTAATAACACCGGCACTGGCCAGCACCATCAGAGCGCGCCCACCATTGGTAGTGTCATTGGGAATCCCTATGGTAGCGCCATCAGGCAGATCCTCTAACTTCTGATACTCATTTGAATAAACACCCATCGGTTCATTATGAACCTTTACAGTCCAGACCAGGTCTGTATTATTCTTTTTATTGTAGTCCTCTAAATAAGGAATATGCTGAAAGAAATTGGCATCTATTTCCCCATCAACAAGGGCTGGGTTCAGCAGCACATAATCAGTGAATTCCTTGATTTCCAGCTCAATACCCTCTTTTTCCAGTATAGGCTTTACTATTTCTAAAATCTCAGCATGGGGTTTTGCTGTTGCCCCCACAACCAGTTTTGTGGTTTCTCCATTTGACTGTTCATCTGCTGCATTGTTCCCGCAGCCAGCTGCTACCCCTATCAGCAGAACAAAGCAGCATAATAAGGCCAAAAGCTTTTTATTCATCCCTAAACCTCCTTATTTTCTCTTTTTATACCATCCTATCCAAACCAGTTAACTCCTCTTACCTTCTTCTATTACTGATCTTTGCAGCTAGGCTATCCCCTAACATCTGCACCAGCTGGACTAATATAATTAAGATAATTACAGTAACCCACATAATGGCATTTTCATAGCGCTGGTAGCCGTAGTAGTATGCAAGTGTTCCCAAACCACCTCCCCCTACAATACCTGCCATAGCTGAATAGCCCACCAGGTTAATGGTCGTTATAGCAACCCCCAAAGTAAGTGAGGGCATAGCCTCAGGCAGCAGCACTTTGCTGATGATCTGCCAGGAATTGGCTCCCATAGATAAAGCAGCCTCAATCAGGCCCCATTCGATCTCTTTTAGCGAAGTTTCCACCAAACGGGCTACAAAGGGGATTGCAGCAAGTGTAAGCGGAACAATAGAGGCAACAGTTCCGATATATGTTCCTACGATCAATCGTGTTAAAGGTATAATCAAAATCAAGAAAATAATAAATGGAATAGAACGCATCACATTTACAATAGAACCGAGAACCTGATTAACAACTTTGTTTTCTAAAATATGCCCATCAGAGCTGACCACCAGTATTACACCCAGAGGTAGTCCAAAAACATAACTGAGAAAAGTAGAGATGGCAACCATGTAGATGGTTTCCCAGGTAGCTAATAAAACCTTGTCCATCATCCAGGCATCAAACATGATTGATCACCTCCACTTCCAGGCCGTGGCTCTTTAAATATAAAAGCGCTTCATCAATTTGATCAGTTGGTCCTGTCAACTCCAAGGTTAAATAGCCAAAGGGAGTATCCTTGATGCGGTCGATATTTCCATAAAGAATATTGGCATCAACATCATATTTTTTAATCATAGAAGAGATCAGCGGCTGTCCGGCGGATTTCCCAATAAAGGACACGCTGACCAAGCGCCTTTCGCTGGGCGCAGCACTATCTGGCTGCTCCAGCAGTTCCTCTGGAATATCCCTTTTCATTACTGTGTTGATAAAACTCCTTGAAGTGGATGTTTGGGGGTTGGAGAAGATATCGATTACCCTCCCTACCTCTACGATGCGGGATTCTGCGATCACTGCTACACGGTCACAGGTTTCTTTGATCACATTCATATCATGGGTGATCAAAAGTATTGTCAGGTTGAACCTTTTATTAATATCTTTGAGCAGACCAAGGATGGAACGCGTGGTCTGGGGATCCAGGGCTGATGTAGCCTCATCGGAGAGCAATAGTTCCGGGGAGTTAGCCAAGGCCCGGGCAATACCCACCCGCTGTTTCTGACCACCGCTCAGCTGAGCTGGGTAAGCATTTGCTTTGTCCGCCAAACCCACCAGTTCCAAAAGCTCCATTACTCGCTCTGCCGCCTCTTTTTTGGGAACCCCTGCTATCTCCAGGGGGAACATCACATTATCAAAAACATTCCTGGAAGAGAGCAGATTAAAGTGCTGGAAGATCATACCGATCTTCTGCCTTGCCGTACGCAGTTCATGGGGCTCTAAAGCTGTAATTTCCACCCCATTAATAATAACCTGTCCGCTAGTTGGCTTTTCCAGCATATTAATGCAACGAATAAGCGTGCTCTTTCCAGCACCGCTCAAACCGATAATTCCAAAAATCTCCCCATCTTCCACCTGCAGGCTGACATCATCAAGGGCTAAAATCTCCTGGCTCGGGGTTTTATAGATCTTAGTAAGATGTTTGACCTCAATCAAGCCCGATACTCCCCCCCAAAGAATGATAAATAAAAACAGAACTGTGTTTCTTCAAAACAAAAAGCTCATTTATCATAACAATCTACTATTAACTGTTGGGAATAACTATAGGAATAATAACAAAAAAA
>DULM01000088.1 GCA_012840405.1 Syntrophomonadaceae bacterium
CATATGTGGTGGAAGTAAGCTTAAGTTCCTGCTCTTTTAATCTGGGCTTGCCAGAAGTGGTTTGGGGTGTTATAAGTTAAATTGTATGCTGCTGTTAAAGGAGAGAAAGGTAATGCGGCTTTCCATCCCGCCCCCTGTAAACAAAATTATATCCATACTGAACCAGGCAGGATATGAGGCCTATGCTTTTCGAGAAAGTGTGCGGGACTGCCTCTTAGGCTTGGAGCCCCAGGAATTGAAGGTGGCTTCCAGTGCTCCCCTGGAGGTGGTTGAAGCCCTTTTTGATCGAACTCTCCGCCTGCAGAATAAGGTGTTGGTGCGGGAGTCGGAAGCTTTAGTCCATGTGCTCTCATTTGGTGAACAGCCTGCTGCTGGCTCTCTTTCTGATCTGCTGGAGCAAGATTTTACAGTCAATGCCCTGGCTTATGACCCACTGGAAGATCTTTTGATCGATCCCTGGCAAGTGTCAGAACAGATCGCTTCAGGAGAAGTGATGATCCAGTTGGTGGGGGATCCTAACTCTCGCTTTCAGGAGGAGCCGGGGCGGCTGTTGGAAGTGTTTTATCTGATGAGGCTCTTTGATGATGCGCATCTTCAGTGGCGAGTTTTCGGGGAAACAGGGGAGGCCCTTGTGCGTTGTGCCCCAGCAGCAGAGAGCATTCACCCCCACCAAGTGAGGGCTCTGCTCAATGAAATTATTGTGGGCAAAAGACCAGATATCTATTTGGATGAAATGCGTAAGACCGGGGTTCTGCGGTATATTCTGCCTGAGCTTGATGCCACCTATGGCATAGAGCAGAATGACTGTCACATCAAAGATGTTTTTGGCCATACCCTCCTGGTAATGAAGGAGATCCGCCCGGAGTTGCACCTGCGCTGGGCTGCACTGCTGCATGATATCGGCAAGCCTCAATGCATCAACCTCCATGAAGGCAGGGTGCATTTTTACGGCCATCAGGCGATCGGTTCCTTTATAGCGCGGCGTATTTTAAGGAGGCTGGGATTCAGCAGAGGGTTTATCGAAAAGGTGTCTTTTCTTGTTTACCACCATATGTATCCCTACCCAAAGACAGAGAAGGCTGTGCGCAGGTTTGTCAATAAAATGGGCCTTTATAATTTGGGGGACCTACTAGAACTGCGCCGGGCTGATATTATGGGCGGCAAATACAGGAATCTCAGCAATCTGGAAAATTTCAAAAGGGAGATTGATAGTGTCCTTTTTGAACTGCCTCCCTTTTCTATAAAAAACTTGGCTCTCAATGGCTTTGATGTGATGGAGGTCCTGGGAATCAAGCCTGGACCGCTGGTGGGTGAGGCTTTAGCATATCTATTTGAAAAAGTTAAGGAAAACCGGGAGTTGAACAACCGGGAGAGTTTGACAGCCCTTTTAAAAGAAAGATTTGGGAGTTAAGGTTATTGACCAAAGCTTATTCTCCAGTTCGGTGTTTTTTTATGATTAGTCATTTCTCCGGCAAGAGGGTGGCGGGGGGAATGAGCAATGGTGATGCTATTCAGGATCTTTTCCTCAACCTCTACTAGCTTACCATCCTTGTAGCGCCAGACCCTGAGTTCAACCCTGGGGAGCACAGCTGTTACCTCAAAGGCATCAGAAAGTGTGGAGAACCTGGATACTTTCATTGACACACCTGCGATATCGATACTGATCTCGTCCCTCTGCAGGGCCATCATAACCCCTCCGTTTGTTGAACTGCTGATACAATATATGCAAAAAGATGTAATGATGGTACAAAAAGGTATTATGATGTCCTTCTGACGATAACCAGAGGTGTCTGCTCGTCTGCGTTGCCGGCGGGATTTTTCTTGAATAAACGCAGGAGAAGTTTCTGATCAACACCCTCAGTAGCAGCCAGGATTTGTGCCCTGCCCAGGTCATTGGCATCGATAATAACCGCCTCTATCCCAAAGCGTTCCTTGATGGCAGCCACCACTTTTTCCGGTTCCTTTGGCCCCATGACAATGTATTTGTCAAAGGGGGGTGTTGTGCCGGTGATATCATCCACTAAAGCTGCCTGTTTGCCTGCCAGGCGGTAAAAATCACCTTTCCGCCTGAGGAAAACCCTGCTGAAAGCGCTGACTATAAAGGCAGCTATGACCCTCAGTGTGCCCTCTTCATTCATCACCGCCTGCAGGGCAAAGGGTGAGGAAAGGCTGCCATCCTGGTGTACGAACTGGGAGATCAAGAGTGCCCACCTTCCTGGTTTCACATTTTCCGGCCTGATCAGCCTGCCCTGGGTAATAGCAACCATGGTTTCCGCAGCCACCAGAATGTCCCCTTTTTGGAGAAGTGGGCCGCAATATTCACTGATCACTTCCAGCAGGTCATCATCAGGTGTGACCAATTTGGTTTGCACAGGGATCAGCTGTACAGGCACACTATTCAACCACCTTTTTCTGTTTTAATTCTGCCGGCAGCTGTGCCTCCTTTAAGGGCAAAGGGAGTTCAGCTAACTTCCATTGGATCCCTTTGCGCCCCACTATTTGATAGTAGATAACTATGGTGAGGCGGGGTACTTGGCGGATGAGAGTTGGAATATCCACTGAGTTGTGGCGGATTCTGACCTCCAGTTGGGTCATAAAATGGGCATTCTTTTTGACGATCAGTGATTCCCAATATCCGTTCTCCCGGGCTTTATCTTTAACTACATTGATCTGGGACTTGATTTCCATCCCTTTCATGATTTTTCCGCAGTAAACCGGCTGGCAGAATACATTATTGACCATTCCCTGTTGTTCACCTCTGTTGGTGAGGGGGAGCGAGCAGCGGCAGATAATTTCATTTCTTTCAGGGTCATGCTGAACAAGCAAGTCTTGAACAGCATCTATGTCAAAGAGGATGTTTTGGTCACCCAGATGCCAGTAATAAAGTGCCAGTGCAGCGGAGAGAGTGCCAGCACAAGCTAAAAAAGCCACCAGGAAACTCATCACCTGCCGCCTCCTTTTAAAATTCTGTTCCTTAATTTATATGCTTGTTGAAAGGCATCAATAACCATAGGCCTAGATGGTACCAAATCAGCTGGATCGCCATATAATAAAGCGTATTATCTGGTGAGGAGGCGAGTTTGTGTTTCCTGTTCCAAGTAAGTTCAAGCTGGTTGTTGGGCGTGGGGAAGGTAGGACCCCTTTAAATGCCTTTGATGCAGCTCTCATCGATGCGGGTATCGGCAACCTCAACCTGGTGCGTGTGAGCAGCATTTTACCTCCTGATGCTCAATTTACCCCTGATCTTTGGATCCCGCCGGGTACGCCAACATTCACCGCTTATGGCTATCTCACCAGCACTACTCCTGGGGAAATGATCGCTGCTGCTATTGGGGTTGGCATCAGCCCGGACACCTATGGTGTGATCATGGAATATGAGGGCTACTGCACCAAGGAAGAGGCAGAGGAGCAGGTACGGGCCATGGTGGAGGAGGGGTTTCGGCTGCGCAGTCTTCCCTTAAAGGAGGTGCTGGTCAAGGGGGTCGCCTACCGGGTGCAGGAAACCGGGGCGGTTATCGCAGCTGCAGTGCTGGGCTACTGATCTGGTACTGATCCCCTTTGGTTGACGCCTTTTAAGGTGCTGGTGTATAATGAAGACTATAATACAGAACCCTTTTTACCATCGCAGCAGGTTTGTTACACTATTTACAGCAGTGATCATAATACGGAACTTGGTCTGGGGGGGAGGGAGAAATAGTAATGACTGAGATCAGGGTCGGCAAAAACGAATCACTGGATAGTGCATTGCGGCGATTTAAGCGATCTTGCCAAAAGTCTGGTGTGTTGGTCGAGGTCAGGAAGCGCGAGCATTATGAAAAGCCAAGTGTGCGCAGGAAAAAGAAAGCCGAAGCAGCGCGCAAACGCCGCTGGTCCTAACAGGGAGTGTTTCAGATGTCCTTAAAGGATCGCCTCTATAATGATATGAAAGAAGCCATGAAAGCACGTGAAGCAGGCAAATTACGGCTTGCAGTGATTCGCATGGCCCGTGCCGCCATAAAAAACCGGGAGATAGAAGTTGGGCATGAACTCTCAGATGATGAGATCATAGGAGTTCTGGCCAAGGAGGTAAAGATGCGCCGGGATGCCCTTCCAGATTACAAAAATGCTGGACGGGTCGAGAAAGTGGCGGAACTGGAAGATGAAATCAAGATCCTTGAGGAATACCTTCCCCAACAGATGAGCAAAGATGAGATAATCCAGATGGCACGTGAAGTGATAGCTGCTGTGGGTGCAAGCAGTGAGCGAGATCTGGGTAAAGTGATGGGTGCCCTGATGCCGAAAGTAAGGGGGCGGGCTGATGGAAAAATGGTTAACCAGATCGTAAGAGAACTGCTTAGTTCCGGACAGTAGAAAGAGCAGAAATATTGATTTTCACAGGCGGGTAATAGAGCCCGCCTTTTTATATGCCCAATATCCCCTTGCCTTCTACCTCTATTTTTTGCTGTCTCTCATCTGTTCTCTTTCCCGCATGTACCGCATAAAGTGGTAAAGAAAGAGAAAGGTGGGATTTTTTTGTTCAAAGACCGTAAAAAAAGATTTGAGTTTCTGGCCGAATATCTTGAGCTTCCCAAGGACCTGGTGCTGGATTTGCCCAGGATCACCCTGTTGGGGAATATACAGTTGATTATAGAAAACCACCGGGGAATCATCGAATATACAAAGGAAAGGATTCGCATCAGCACCAGCCTTGGTGAACTGATTATTGATGGGGAAGGGTTGGTTTTGCGCAACATTTTTCCTGATGAAATTGCTGTTGATGGTAAAATCGCATCGTTGCAACTTATGGAGTAGCAAGATGGTTGAGGGGGCTAACAGCTATGATCATGAGAAAAATCTGGGCTTATCTTTTTGGCTATCTATCTCTGCTGGTTAAGGGTCCCCGCCCTGAGCGTTTTATTAACTTGGCTTTTAGCAGGGGTGTTTATCTGTGGGACCTCAACTGGACAAGTCCTGATACCCTGATCGTTAAGGTTTATGCCCATTCATTTCGCCCACTGAGGCATATAGCCCGTCAGAGCGGATGCCGTGTCCGTATTCGCAAAAAGCGAGGGCTCCCTTTTTTAATCAACCGTTTCCGGCGCAGGCGCATGCTGCTCTTTGGCGGGTTTGTTTTTGTGTTGCTCCTTTATCTTCTTTCATCATTTATCTGGACTTTGGATATTGAAGGCACCAAGAGGATCAGTCAAGATAAAGTAAGAAGGCTTGCCGCTGAACAGGGGTTAAAACCTGGTAATTTTCGTTATCAGGTTGATCGTGATCAGGTTGTGAACCATCTGTTGCGGGAACTCCCTGAAATCTCCTATGCGGAAGTGGAGGTTGGCCCCCGTTCCCGCATCAGGATTGTGGAAAAGCTGAGGGCTCCCAAGGCACAGGGGAACTGTCATATTGTGGCTAAAAAAGATGGTATCATCGATACCGTCCTTGCCTTGGCCGGGCAGCCTATGGTAAAAGAAGGTGATCTGGTAAAGAAAGGGCAGATTATTATTTCCGGGGCGATCTATCCCCCTGAACCTGAACCTGATCCTGATCCCAACAACCAGCAGCCAACCGCTCCCCAGAAACCGGTGAGATATGTCCAGGCCCAGGGTGTTGTGTACGCCAGAATATGGTACCGCTTCTACGGGGAGGCCCCCAGGGATGAGGTTGTTGAGGAGGAAACAAATAGAACAATTAGGATATACTGTATTAGGTTGGGTGGTAAAGAGATTACTATCAAAGGACCTGACCAAATACCGTATAAATATTACCGGACCAAGACCTCTAGGAGTAGATTACCACAATGGAGGAATATAAAAGTACCCGTCGAATTTGTTACAATAGAAGCAAAGGAGATCAAAAGGGTAGGTCTCCGGCGCTCTTTCGATGAGGCGAAAAAACTGGCTGCGGATCGGGCTAGGGAGCAGGCAGTCAAAAAACTTCCCAAAGGGGCAGAAGCGGTCAACCGTCAATACAAGGTAATCGGCACCAAGGATGACGACCCGGTCCGGGTGCTGCTCACAGTGGAGACGAAAGAGGAGATCGGAGTTGCCCGGCCCTTTCAGACCAGTTCAAAAAATCAGGACAACTAGTGGTATTTGCCTTTAACATCTATTAAACAGGGGGTTGAAAAAAAGTTTGACAAACTGTGCGGAAGCTAAAATATCGGTTAATGACAATAGTGCCGCGTATAATCTTTTTGGCAATCTTGATTCTAATCTCAAGTTTATTGAAGAGAAATGCGCAACCAATATTATTGCCCGGGGTGATGAGATCCTCGTCCGGGGTGAACCAGAAGCTGTTAGAAACACTATTGCGCTCTTAGAACAGTTGATTGCCTGGAGTAAAGAAGGAAATCCTGTTACGGTTAGCGATATTAATTATGCCTGGCATCTGGTCCAGGATAGTTCCAGAGAAAAACTGGTGGAGATCCGTTCTGAGGTGCTTTTGACCAATCAGCGGGGAAAACCAGTGCGGCCAAAGACAGCTGGTCAGGTCCGGTATATTCAGGCTATCAGGGAAAATGACATGGTTTTTGCTATAGGGCCTGCGGGAACAGGTAAGACCTATTTGGCTGTGGTGATGGCTGTACGGGCCTTTAAAAACAAAGAGGTAAACAGGATTGTGCTGGTGCGCCCTGCAGTGGAGGCAGGGGAAAAATTGGGCTTTCTTCCAGGGGATATCCAGGAAAAGGTTGATCCTTACCTGCGCCCATTGTATGATGGATTATATAATGTATTGGGTGCTGACCAGGCGCAGCGCTATATGGAACGCAATGTTATCGAAGTTGCTCCTCTTGCCTATATGAGGGGCCGAACACTGGATGACTCTTTCGTTATCCTGGATGAAGCGCAGAATACTACACCGGAACAGATGAAGATGTTTTTGACACGCCTTGGTTTTGGTTCTAAAGCAGTGATCACCGGGGATATCACCCAGATCGATCTGCCCAAGGGGCAATCCTCTGGCTTGGTTGAGGTACAGAAGGTGTTGTGTGATGTGGAGGGTATTGCTTTTGTCTATTTCAGTGGGGAAGATGTAATCAGACACCCCCTGGTACAGAAGGTTATTGAAGCTTATGACCGCTATGAAAAGCAGGAAGAGTAATCTCCACAACAATATGTAGGAGTGACATTGATGGTGGATTTGCAAGGAGAGCATTCCCTGTTCCGGCAGTATTTGAGCAAACTAAAAGGGCGGACTTTTCGTCAAGTAGTTTGGGGTGTCTTATTTTTTCTGGCTGCTGCTCTTGTTGTGGGGAGTAGTTTTCTCTCCGGGGGATATTCATTTAAAGAGGGACAGGTCTGTCCTACTAATATATATGCTTCGCGGACCATTGTTTATGTGGATGAGGAGGAAACAGAACGGCTGCGCAATGAAGCTGCCAATAGGGTGGAGAAATCTTACCAGGAAGATGCTGATGCCTTGCAGAGGCAGCATGGTTTGGTAAATAAAGCTTTTGATAAAATTCGGGAATTTCGGGATACGGAACTTTCTCCTGAAGAAAAAAAAGAGCAACTGCGCAGCTTTTTAGCTCAAGAAATAGGGATATCTCATTCTGATTTAGATGATATTTCTGACAATGCTCTGACAGCTATACTGGCTGCCAGCGACCAGGAGTTGGACAATGCCCAGTCTATCAGCAGAAACCTCATACAGGAGGAACTGCGTTATGGACTGAAGGCTGAAGGTTTGAACACTGCCAGAGACAACATTGCTTATAAAGTGTCCATATCTGATATACCTGATCAATGGGAACCGGTGGTTTCGGCAGTACTAGTACATATACTTGAGCCGAACCTGATTTTTGACAATGAAACCTATGAGAGAAGGGTCCAGCAAGCCCGGGCTGAAGTGCCTGAGGTGGTGCGCACCTATCAGGCAGGCCAGGTGATTGTCCGTGAAGGGGATATCATCACTAAAGAGGACCTGGCTGTTTTACGCCAGTTAGGGTTGATGCAGGGGAGAGCCCTGTGGCCGCGTCTCATTGGTGTGCTCCTCTTTGTTTTGGTACTGGGAGGTTTGATCCTTTTTTATTTCGCCAGGTTCCGCAGTGATATCCTGAAGTCTGACCAGCACTGGAAGCTGTATGGATTGGTATTCACCCTTACCATTCTGGTAGCCAAGGCGGTATCCATCATCAACATCAGCACCAAGGCGGAAATCCAATCACTGGTTGGTTATCTGCTACCGGTTGCTGGGGGAGCTGTATTGATCACTGTTTTGTTTGACAGAGGGCTGGCGGTTTTTACCTCCTTTCTGTTCAGTATGATCGTGGGAATGATCACCGATGGACAGTTCCCATTTGCTCTTGTAGCCTTTGCTGGGTGTATGGCAGGTATTTTCGGGATTGGAACCTTTGCTACCCGCTCTGATCTGCTCAGAGGGGGACTGTTTTATATATCACTGGCCAATATAGGGATGATTCTGATCCTGGGACTGCTCAATGAAACTGCTCCGGGATTGGTATTAGCAGGAATGGGTATGGGCCTATTAAACGGTATTACTTCTTCTATTCTGGCTCTGGGTTCACTTCCTTATCTGGAGTCAGCTTTCGGCATTACCAGTACTGTGCGCTTGCTTGAGTTGTCCAATCCCAGCCAACCGCTGCTCAAGCGCCTGCTGTTGGAGGCACCGGGAACCTATCACCATAGTATTCTGGTGGGCAATTTGGCAGAGGCTGCTGCAGAGGCAGTTAATGCAGATCCTTTGTTGGTGCGTGTGGGTTCTTATTATCATGATATTGGCAAACTGAAACGCCCTTATTTCTTTATTGAAAACCAGATATCCCGGGAAAATCCCCATGACAAGATTGCTCCTAGCTTAAGCACTTTGATCATAACCTCTCATGTAAAAGATGGATTAGAACTGGCCCGGGAGCATAAACTACCTCCTGATATTCAGGGGATCATAGAACAGCACCACGGCACCAGCTTGGTAGCCTATTTCTACCAGAAAGCACTGGAAAGCGACCGGCCGGAATTGGTGACCGAAGAGGAGTTTCGTTATGATTCTGTAAAACCCCAAAGCAGGGAGGCTGCACTGGTGATGCTGGCAGACAGTGTGGAGGCAGCAATCCGCTCCCTGCAGAAACCGACCCCCGGCAGGTTGGAGGGGTTGACCAGAAAGATTATTAAGGAAAAACTGGATGATGGCCAACTGGAAGAATGTGATTTAACCTTTAAGGATTTGAATAAAATAGCCTCAGCCTTTGTGCGGGTATTGGGAGGGATTTTCCACTCCAGGATCGAGTACCCGGAGGCTGCCCTGATTACAGAACTGGAAAGGAGAAAATCCAGGGGTGCAGTTGCTAATCAATGAAAAACAGAATCAGATCCAAGTAGATAATGAGATCAAGGAGTTGTTGAAAAGGGCACTGGAAACAGTACTGGAAGGGGAGGCTTTTTCTCAGGATTTTATTGATGCTGTAGAGGTAAGTATGGTATTGACTGATGACGCTGAGATGGCGGAGTTGAATAGTTACTACCGGGGGGTAGAGGGTACTACTGATGTGCTTTCTTTTCCCATGATGGATGATCAGCCATCAGAAGACCCGACAGGAGAGTTCTTGCTGGGGGATATTGTGATCTCTGTACCGCGAGCAAAAGCGCAAGCAGAGGAATATGGCCATTCACTGGCCAGGGAGATGGTTTTTTTGGCTGTCCATGGTATGCTGCACCTTCTGGGCTATGACCATATGACAGAAGAGGAAGCAGCTATCATGAGGGCTAAGGAAAAAAAGGTGATGAAACAAATAGGTGTCGGCAGGTTTGGTGAGAATGGCGAAGCGGAGTTTTAACGAAAGTATGAATGATGCCCTATCAGGTATCAAACACTGTGTGCTGACCCAGAGAAATATAAGGATTCATCTGGCAGTTGCGGTTTTGGTACTGCTGGCCTCCTGGCTGCTGGGTTTGAGCCGGCTAGAGTTGGCTGTGGTGGTCTTTGCCATTGCCCTGGTGCTCACTGCGGAGATGTTCAATACGGCCGTAGAAGAGACCATTGACCTTTATGTTAAAACCTACAGCAATGCTGCCCGGTTGGCCAAACATGTTGCTGCAGGGGCTGTTTTGACCGCTGCCATCTGTGCAGTGGTGATCGGTCTCTTAATTTTTGTACCGCATCTTTATGCCCTTCTCTGACAGGGGTGGTAGCTTGGACAGGATCAGCGATGATCAGCTGCTGAAATTAGCAAGAGAAGCGTCTCTTAAAGCTCATGCTCCCTATTCCGCTTTTCCTGTGGGAGCTGCTCTTTTGAGCAGTGATGGCACTGTATTCACCGGATGCAATATCGAAAATGCATCTTATGGTTTGACCATCTGTGCTGAGCGGGTGGCTCTGTTCAAGGCTGTGTCTGAAGGGGTAAAGGATTTTGACACCCTTGCCCTCTGGGCAGAGAAACCCTCCTGGCCCTGTGGGGCCTGTTTGCAATGCCTGGCTGAATTTGCTCCGGATCTGCGAGTTATCCGTTTGGGGGAGGCAGGTGTGGAGGAGCGCTCTCTCAAGGAACTCTTACCCTTGGCTTTTCACCTGCCGTCAGCTACAGAGAACGAACGGGAATAAAGTGAGGTGTTTTTTATTAAATCGGGTTTTATCAGCATCATCGGTAGACCTAATGTGGGGAAATCCACACTACTTAACCAGTTTGTAGGACGCAAAATCGCCATTGTATCAGATAAGCCGCAGACCACCAGGAACCGCATTCTGGGGATACTGACCACAGAAGATGCCCAGGCAGTGTTTATTGATACACCGGGGATCCATAAGCCCCGTCATAAACTGGGAGCCTATATGACCAAGCTTGCCCAGAAAACACTGGAGGAGGTAGACCTGGTGCTTTATGTGGTGGATGCATCAGTTCCTCCGGCTGGTGGAGAGGAGTATATCTTGGATCAGCTGCAGGGTATAAAAACCCCTGTGCTGCTTGTTTTAAACAAAATCGACCTGATCAAAAAACCGGAACTCCTCCCGATCATCGATTGGTTTCAAAAAAGGTACAGCTTTCGGGAGGTTGTACCGGTTTCTGCTTTGAACGGGGAGAACCTGGATCAATTGAAAGTGCTGATCACAGAGAATCTCCCAGAGGGCCCCTTTTTCTATCCAGCCGAAATGGTCACTGATCAACCAGAAGTTTTTGTGGCAGGAGAGATTATCAGGGAGAAAGTCCTGCACCTGACAAGGGAGGAGGTACCCCATGCGGTTGCTGTGGTTATCGAACAGATGCAGCAGCGCCCTAATGATGTGCTCTATATAGCAGGTGTAATTTATGTAGAGCGTGACTCCCAGAAAGGGATCCTTATTGGGAAAAAAGGCAGCATGCTCAAAGAGATCGGGAAACTTGCCCGAGAGGAAATGGAGGCAATTTTCGGCAGCCGAGTCTACCTGGAACTGTGGGTAAAGGTGAAAAAGGATTGGCGGGATGATGAACAGATACTGCGCTCTTTGGGTTATCAATGAGTGAGGTTATAGCTGATGAAAGATGAACTGGCAAAATATATAGAACACACCTTACTGCGGCCTGATGCTGTGGAGGCTGATTATGTGCGGCTCTGCCAGGAGGCTGTGGAACATGGTTTTTATGGGGTCTGTGTTCCACCTTCTCGGATAAGCCTGGCTAGGGATCTTCTTGCTGGTAGTGATGTTCGAGTTGTTACAGTGGTTGGTTTTCCCCTCGGTTTTCAGAGCAGCGCCGCAAAGCTTTTTGAGGTGGAAAATGCTCTGACAGAAGGTGCCCATGAGATCGACATGGTGATCAATATCGGTTTGCTTAAAGAGGGGAAATGGAAAGCTGTGGAGCAGGAGATCCGGGAGATAGTGGAGGTCGGTGCAGGCCGTTTAGTGGTTAAGGTGATTATTGAGACCTGTTATCTCAATGATCAAGAAAAGATTAAAGCAGCACAGCTTGTGCAGGCAGCAGGGGCAGATTTTATTAAGACTTCTACAGGCTTTGGTCCCCAAGGTGCTACAGTACATGATGTTGAACTGATCCGGCGCACAGTGGGAGACAAGCTGCTGATTAAAGCTGCTGGAGGTATTAAAACAAGGGAAAGTGCCCTGTCTCTCTTGAGGGCCGGTGCAACCCGCTTGGGGACAAGTAGGGGGCCTGCATTGATAAAGTAATTAAGAAAAAAGTACTATTGATTATGATTAACAGGCAGGAATATTATTTTGTATGGCGAATGTATTTAAAATGGGGAAATGTAAATAAATGAAAATATAATATAGAAATCTTTTTTCTAGGATATTTAGTCATGGTCCTCCGAGTCTTTCAGCCTGTTGCCGTTAGGCTATGGATGCTAGACCGGTAGGGTGTATGTGGAAACGCATACGCCTCCCATTGTGGAAAGGGGGATTATATTATAACACTAATTCCGCAAAGTCTGGTGTCTGTAGTGAATTTGGCTGTATGTTCTAGGATATGCTTTCAATTGCAAAAAAGGTGGAAAGTATTAAATTAGGAGTGACCGCTGTGAGGAAGGCCATTTTTTGTTTTTTTATCAAGGATTTTAATTCATATGGGAAAACATTTTAACATTCATTCCAGATGATAACTTTTAGTATTAATAAATTAATAAATATGGAACTGCAAATGCAGTTAAGGGAGGGGTGATGTTTATAGTCAAGTTTTTGTTTATTTGATAACGAAATTTTTGTAAGAGGGGGATGGAAGAACGATGAGTCAGATAAGTCGCCGTGACTTTCTGAAACTGTGTGCAGGTTCGGTGGCTGCTGTCAGCTTGAGCCAGCTTCTGTTTCCTGAACTGGCGAAAGCAGCACCTGCCTCAGGGAAGCCACCGGTTATCTGGCTGCAGGGGGCTAGCTGTACCGGCTGCTCTATCTCTGTTTTGAATTCGGGCCAGCCGGGGATGAAAGAGATCCTTACTGAAATCATTGACTTAAAATTTCACCCCAATGTATCAGCTGCAGCCGGGGAACTTGCAATGAGGGTGATCGATGAAACAAAAGATGCAGGGAAGTTTTATTTAGTTGTTGAAGGTGCTGTTCCTACCAAAGATGGGGGGATCTACTGCACTGTTGGTGAAAAAAATGGTCAGCATGTGATTTTTAAGGACAGGCTAATTGAGCTGGCTGAAAAAGCAGAAGCAGTTATCGCTATCGGGACCTGTGCATCATATGGTGGTGTACCGGCAGCCGATCCAAACCCCACAGGCTGCAAAGGGGTACAAGCTGTACTGGAAGAAGCGGGGGTACAAACTCCAGTAGTCAATGTTCCCGGTTGTCCGACACATCCGGACTGGTTTGTGGG
>DULM01000247.1 GCA_012840405.1 Syntrophomonadaceae bacterium
CCGCGAGTGACTATTGATGAACGAAGTGAATCAATAGTCACTCTATCTTTTATATAGTCTTGTTCATTGGGTATAGTTACTATATGGGTATTGTTTCTGGTCGTTTCACGCCCTACCCCTGGGTCAGTATTTACCCTACCATGGGTCGGATTTTGACCCACCCCTGCCATTTCGTTACAGGGTAGGTCGTTATCTGCCCTACCCCTTTTTTGGCCATTCGCTTTTGATTTGTTTTTTGCAATTTCGTCTGGGTCAGGAAGATAATAAAGGTTGCTAGTATAAACACCGTCCTCTTTGCGTGTTTTCTTGATCAACCACCCGGCTTCCACTAGCTCGTTAATGACTTTTTTGGCTGTTGTTCGAGAAATACCACAATTTTCTGCTATATTACTTAAAGATGGCCACGCTTGTCGGGTATTGTTATCTGCACATTTAGCTAAATACAAACGTACTAGCTTCGCGTTAGGAGTCAGTTCTGAACCAAAAATATCGTTGTAATCCCAAAACCAATTTTTCCGTCTGGCATCTATAAGTGTGGATTTGTCACCCATCTATATGGCCTCCTAAATCCAACATTTTGCTATTATTACTGACAAAAGTGTCCATCTCGTTAATATCCCCCTTTCTCATAGTAGCATCGCGATCCGCTGTGTCCTGTCCGATTTGCCGCCCCCATTCCCTGCTTTTGCGCATCCTATAGGAGTAACATAATCCTGTTCAAGCACTTCTATCTGGGCTGGTTCCTTTCGATACGCTGATCTGATCGCTGATTTTATATCCTTTGTTGCGTGTGGGGAATTTAAAATGTTTTTAATGCCGCTTTGGGCGCAGCTAAACCAGACTAGATCAATATCTGACACTCCTCTTCTTTTTGTTACTGGGAATATACGCTTCCAGCGCATCTGGAGCCAGGCATAGGCTGCCTCTTCTTCCTCGATATGCTCTTGTTTGCGTTTTTTCCTGCGCATCTCTTGCTTGGATCTGCGGTCTTTTTCTCGGCGAGCTTTTTCTCGTTCTTCAGAACGGCGTTGCTTTTCTTTTTGATAGGTTTTTGGGGTATGTTTTTTTATTGCTTTTCTAACAGCAGTTTCTGTGACACCATGAAGATTGGCGATCTCGGTAAAGGTCATCCCTTTCTGGTAAAAGCACTCAAGATAAATTTGTGATCTTGATTTTTTTACCAAAGACTATTCTCCCTTTACATGGATATTGTAGCCGAGACGAGTGGAGCTGTAGTATAATAGTGACAGAATGTATAAAAACTGATAAAAAGTAAACAATATAACGTGGCTACATGACATATTGTAGCACTAATGTGGAAGATTGTCAAGTTATAACGACACAACTCCATGAAGGGAAGATGATTTATGCTGGGAGAAAGGATAAGAAATCTCCGGAAAATGAAAGGCATGTCACAAAAAGATCTAGCACATGAGTTATCCAAAAAACTAGGCCGTATTATTTCTCAAGATTCAGTTGGAACGTATGAACGAGGAAGTAGAGGGGTTCCCCCTGATATACTTGCTGCCTTAGCAGATATTCTTAACTGTTCAGTAGATTATCTTGTTGGAAGGAGTGATTTGGATATTGACTTAGAGAAAGATGCATTCACAACGGCTATAGCGGCTATGTTTCGTGCCCAAAAAACTTTATCGCCTGAGGAAAAAAGAAGATTGATAAGTGTTCTAAAAGCTGGATGGCCGGATTTATTCAACAACAAAGATTAAGGGGATGAGTTTTGGTTGGAACCAAGGTGCAAATTAGTTCTTATGAGGGCTAGGAATTTTCATAAGAATTTAATATACCCTCCTGTTCCGGTATATGATATAGCACGTTCCGTGGCACGTGTTGTTTACACTAACGAACCCATCATTAAAGATGCAGCCTGTTTTTATTTATATGAACGCAAAGATCCTTGTATCTTTGTTAATATGTATGCTGACGAAAACAGAATACACTATACCCTGGCCCATGAAGTAGGGCATATTGTGCTTAATCACTTTGAGATTTTAAATAATTTTGCAGGAAAATACAAAATACCGATCAATGACAAGGTTTTTTTCTGGTGCGATGTTCCTCAAATTAAACCATTGTTAAATATTCTTGAACGTGAAGCTGATATATTTGCAGCAGAGCTATTAATGCCTGTTAAATGGCTGTACAAGCCTAAAAATAAAACTGATTTTGAAAATTTAAAAGACAGTTTAGGCGTATCATCTCAAGCTCTTATTATTAGATTAGATGAAACAGGAATTATATCAAGAAATGCTGTGAACAAAATATTAAACGGGCAG
>DULM01000089.1 GCA_012840405.1 Syntrophomonadaceae bacterium
CAGGGAACACACCGGAGTTTAGCAAAGGAGCTGAGGCAGTATGAGCGACAGGAGAATATTTGTTGACTATATAGCCCGGACAGAGGGCGATGGTGCCATTGATATCGTAATCGGCCCCAATGGTGAGATCAAAAAAGCCCGCTGGGAAGTCTGGGAACCCCCGAGGTTCTTCGAGGCCTTCTTGGTTGGGAGAAAATATGATGAGATCCCTGAAATGGTGCAGCGAATCTGCGGAATCTGCCCCCATGGGCACCATCTAGCTGCAGTAAGAGCAGTAGAGAGAGCCATGGGTGTGAAGGTCAGCCGGCAGACCACTTTATTGAGGGAACTGCTGCACTACGGGGACTGGATCCAGAGCCATACCCTGCATGTCTACTGCTTGGCAGCACCTGACTATCTGGGCTATGAGAGCGTTTTGGCTATGGCCGGGAATGAAGAACTGCTGCCAGTGGTTAAACAGGCTTTGTCTCTCAAGAGATTGGGCAATGACATGAGTGTTTTGATCCAGGGTAATGAGATCCAGAACAGGACCTCTGTAGTGGGCGGCTTTACCGCTGTTCCTTCCGGTTCAGAGCTGAGAAAAATAAAAGAGCGGCTCAAGGAAGCCAAGGATTTTGCAGTGGCTACAGTACGGCTGGGTGCAAAGGTTGCTTCTCAGGATCCGTATCCTCAGTTGGTTCGGAAGTGTGAACACGTGTCTCTCCGGGAAGAGGGCAAATACCCTATCAACGGAGGACGGCTTGTCTCCACTGAGGGCCTTAATGTACCTGATTGGGAGTATCCGGAGTGGCTCATTGAAAAACATGTGCCCGGCTGCAACTGCAAACATGCAATAGTCAAAGGAAGGGATTCATTCTTAGTAGGGCCTCTTGCCAGGGTCAACAACAACTTTGATCTGCTTTCTAAAGATGCCCAGGCAATCGCCAAAGAAGTCGGATTCACTGTTCCAGACTTCAACCCCTTCCACAGCATTATTGCCAGAGGTATCGAGCTGGTACATGCAATTGATACAGCTATGGAACTGATCGATGAACTTGGCGATCCTGTCTATGAGGAGCCCAAGTACGAGATCAAAGCCGGAGAGGGCTATGCGGTTACAGAGGCAGCCCGGGGTATCTGCTGCCACGGCGGTAGAATTGATAAAGATGGAGTTTGCCAGAAATGGGATATTGTTGCACCTACATCTAGAAATGTTTATAACCTGGAAAAAGATTTCGAATACTTTGTACCAAAACTGCTCAACCTATCTGATGAAGAATTAACTCTGAAATGTGAAATGATGATCCGCAACTACGACCCGTGCCAGTCATGTGCAACTCACTCCATCAAGGTCAATCTACGCCGGGAGGCTTAAATGAAACCGGACCTGTCCATTATCTGCTGTGGCAATCTCTACTCATCAGATGATGCGGTAGGTTTGCATATAGCATGGAGATTAAGAGAATCTAATCTCCCGGATAGGGTTCAAGTGATTGAGGCCGGAACACCCGGCCTCAATCTGCTTGATCTATGGGAGGGAATAGAGAAGGTGATCATCGTTGATGCTGTGATGAGCGGTGCGGACCCGGGAACCATCCATGTTTTTGATGGTGCCTCCCTGCCACCCCGGGATTTTCTTCCTCTCTGCCTCCATGGCTTTAATGTGATCGATGCCATCGATATGGGTCGTAAAATGGGCAGACTCCCTAAGGAGTTGCGGATCGTAGGTGTTGAAATTCTGACCGAAGAGGCTTACCATGAGGGCTTATCCCCACAGGTAGCCGCGGCTGTCCCGGTTGCTTGTGAAAGGGTATTGGAGGAAGCAGAGAAGATGCTTGCCCTTTAGACCGAAAAAAGAGATATTTCCCGCGGTTTCTGACGAGTCTCGGTTTAACCCTGCCGCATGTTTAAGCTCCGGTTGGACTCTTCTTAAGATTCGTCGCAGACGATAGCTGACCGGCCCCTATGACGCCTTCAGTGGCGCATAGTCGCCTAGCTCAACATCCTTGTTGAGCTTCAGCTATCGTTACCTGCTCCTTCATCAAGGACGAGTAACAACCTTCGCAAGTCGCTGCGCTGGCAGGGTTAAACTAGCCGCTTTACAGGCTGAACGGTTTTTCCGCTATGACCGCTGTCAATTACAACCCGTTAAACCAGCCGATTTACAGGCCGAACGGTAGAATTGTCCGCTAGGAATGGTTCAGTGGTTGTAATATCGGGAGAATTGGCTTAAAATGAACAAAAAGAAGATATTTTACAAAAGATGAATGGTGGGGTCTTATGCATGAACTGTCACTGATGATGGGGATTGTTGATCAGTTGCGCAAAAGTGCTGCTGAAAACAATATCAAGAAAATCTCCAAAGTGATGCTGGTGGTAGGGGAAATGACCATGGCGGTGCCTGATGCTCTTCAGCTTGCCTTTGAAGCCTTTAAAGAGGAAGAGTTATTTCAAAACGCGGTTTTGGAGATACGGAAGGAACCTGTGCGCGGGGAATGCAAAGACTGCCACCACAACTTCGGTGTTGAAGATTTTGCATTTGTCTGCCCTAACTGTTCTAGTCCTAATGTAAGAATTGCATCTGGAAGAGAACTTTATATAGATTATTATGAAGGAGATTAGTGGAAATGGTAAAAGTGCGGATGGCAACTCCGGTGCTGCAGCAAAATGATGAAGTCGCCAGAGAAAATCGGAAACTTTTTCGGAAAAAAGGACTTTTTGTGCTTAATTTAATGAGTTCTCCCGGTTCTGGGAAGACCAGTATCTTGGAGAGAACCATTGAGAAGCTTTCCTCTCGTTTGAAATTAGGGGTTATTGAGGGGGATATTTATACCACCAAAGATGCAGAGCGGATCGAAAAATTCGGGATAGCTGTAGTCCAAATCAACACAGCAGGTGCCTGCCACCTGGATGCCAGGATGGTGCAGCCTGCTCTCGATGATCTGGACCTGAATGACCTGGATCTATTGATCGTAGAGAATGTAGGGAACCTGGTCTGCCCTGCTGAGTTTGATCTGGGAGAGGATGCCCGGGCGGCGGTTTTAAGTGTTGCCGAGGGTAATGACAAACCTGCTAAATACCCGCTGGTTTTTCGGGAGTCTCAGGTGGTATTGATCAATAAAATAGATCTCCTTCCCCATACGGACTGTGATATTGATCAATTGGAAAAGGATTTGAAATTGATCAATCATCAGCTTAAGCTTTTCCGGGTATCTGCCCGTCTTGACCAGGGATTTGAGCCTTGGGTTCAGTGGCTGGAGGAACAGGTTAATTTAAAGAAAAAATTATCAGCCAGTCAATAAGTTCACCCCCTTGACAGAAATGAAATGATCATGCATAATGTTAAATGTCAGTGCGGGGTGGAGCAGCGGTCAGCTCGTCGGGCTCATAACCCGAAGGTCGCTGGTTCGAATCCAGCCCCCGCTACCAAATGTTCGGCGGCGTAGCTCAGTTGGTTAGAGCATACGGTTCATACCCGTAGTGTCGCTGGTTCGAGTCCAGCCGCCGCTACCATGGGGCCCGTTAGTCAAGCGGTCTAAGACACCGGCCTTTCACGCCGGTAACAGGGGTTCGAATCCCCTACGGGTCACCAAATATAACCCCACCTTTCAAGGTGGGGTTTTTGTTTGTATATTTGCTTATTATGTCGTTATCCTTCCTGCAGGAAAACAGCAAATTTTGCACATGAGATGGCTTATAATGATTGAAAAATTGGAATAATATAGCAGGAAGGAAACGATATGGCTGTAGTTTTCAGCAAGCTCCGTTATTTAACCGTATATTTACAGGCTTTAAAAACTGAACCGGCCTGGTATATTTCCCTATTTGTAATGGGTTTAGCCGGTGGAAGGGGGGTTTTAGGCGGATTGGCACCCTTTGCCTGCCCCCTGGCATTAGCAGGGACCGTTTGCTGTGGAAGATTGTTTTTCCCCTCACTGATCGGGATTTTTGTCGGCATCACTATCAAACCCCCTGTTTTCACCGACATACCGTTACTGGTGGATTATTTGGTTGTGTTCACTGCAGTGCTTGCTGGGCGCAAGCTTAAGAAACAGCTTGAAGAATATTGGTTCACAGCTGTTTTATTGACAACTGGTGTTAATTTTGGCATTAAATATATCTATCTTTTGCTCGCTGGAGCTCAAATCGGGTTTTTACCAGGGTTGCTCAGTGAATCAATCCTTGCCGGTATATTTACTGTTCCCCTTTACTACCTTTTCAGTGACTATAAAAAACAAAAAGGGCTTTTTTTTATTTTGGTTTTTGTTCTGGTTTACTGCGGACTGGGAGACCTTAAGATTGGGCCTGCGAAAATCGGGGATATAATGAGCAGGAGCGTTTTGCTGATAGCAGCAGGGGGCTGGGGAAGCGGTTTCGCTGCTGCTGCAGGGGTCCTGCTGGGGTTGCTGTCCGGAAACCTAGTTGCAGCACTGCCGCGGACCGGTTTTTTTGCAGCCACCGGATTTTTTTCCGGCTTATTGAAAAACTGGGGGCCAGCCGGGGTAATTCTGGGATTTTTTTTATCGGTTTTACTGTTTTCCGGCAGTTACAATCGACAGATCGACCTCCAGGAGCATTTTCTGTCGAGCTTGATCGCAGTTGTGGTCTATTTAGTTGTATGGAGGTATCTGCCCTTTTTCCCCAATAGAGAAGGTCAGGATTCTAAACGCAGTGAGCCGATCCATGCGGAGGTGGGATTTGCCCAGCGTTCCAAACCAGGTGAAGCACTTTGTGGGGACAGCATGGGTATAGCACACCTCAGCGATCGCCGCATGCTGTTATCTGTAAGCGATGGCATGGGTGCGGGGGTGAATGCAGCCAGAGAAAGCAGGATTGTGGTAAAATTAATCGAACAATTAGTGGAGAGTGGCGTAAGTCCGGAAAAGGCAGCCGGCGTTGTAAATACCGCCCTTTATCTGAGGGGTGGGGAGGAGAGTGCTGCCACTATTGATGCAGCCATTATTGACCTTAATGCTGGCCATGCGGAGTTTTTAAAGGTAGGAGCGCCTCCCAGCTATTTAAAACGAGGAGGGGCTGTTGAGGTTATCAGGTCCAGTTGTTGGCCTGCAGGAATTTTAGATGAGCTGGATGTTCAGGTATTGGCAAGGGAGATTGATCCAGGAGACATACTGATTATGGCAACTGATGGTGTTACCGAGGCGAATTTTGATAGTAAGGCAGCTGATGATTGGCTCTATTCTTACCTGCAGGGACTGCCTACGGAGGAACCTCAGCTGATAGCGGACCTTATTTTGAAATATGCGCTGAAAACAGCCGGTTTTGAGAACAGGGATGATATGACTGTGCTGGTTGCGCGTTTTGAACGGGAGCAGGGACTGGAGTGAGGAAGTGATGCCTGCTTTTACTGAAAAGGTGGAGCAACTGCTTAAAAAGAAGAACTTAATTGCCCCTGAGATGAAGATTGTTGTCGGTGTTTCCGGAGGGGCTGATTCAGTTGCCCTGCTGTCAGTTTTAAATGATTTAGCTCCTAAATATTCTTTGGAACTCTACGCAGCGCATCTTAACCACCTTTTGCGCAGAGAGGCCGGGGAAGACGCCGCTTTTGTGCAAAAATTTGCCCATTCTCTTGGAATTCCGGCTTTTGTCGGTTATGCACGGGTGTCAAGGCTTTCCCGTATTTATAAGCTGAGTATCGAGGATGCGGGAAGGAGAGCCCGCTATCAGTTTTTGAGGCATGTAGCCAAGAAGGTCGGTGCCCAGAGGATTGCTGTGGGTCATCATGCCGGGGATCAGGTGGAAACCGTGATTTTTCATTTTCTGCGCGGAACGGGCCCGGCGGGGATCAGCGGGATACCGTTGCAAAACAGAGAAGTTATTCGCCCCCTCTTAGGGGTTAGCAGGGAAGAGATCGAGGAATTCTGTCGTGAACGGGGTTTAGAATGGCGCACAGATGCCACAAACTTGACTACAGAGTATATGCGCAACCGCATCAGGGTGGAGTTGTTGCCCTACCTGCGTCGGTTTTTTAACCCTCAGGTGGATCGGGCGGTGCTCCAACTGTCTGATATCATTGCAGAAGAAAACGAATTTTTGGAGGGCCTAGCACAATATTTGCTGAGAAAACTGGGGCAGAAGGGGAGGGATGGGGAGATCCGGATCGATCTTACAGATTTTTTATCCCTTCCCTTAGCAGTCCAACGGCGTTTGCTGCGTTTGTTGATCAAAAAGTCAGGCGCCGGCTTGAAAGATGTAGGCTACCAGCATTATGACAACTGTATTTCCTTTTTACAGGAGTCCCAGGCGGGAGGGGAGATGCATCTGCCCCACGGCAATAGATTGTTCAAAGGGAGTGATTATTTCTGGGTTAGTACCGGTAGCAAACAGGATAAACCGGCAGTTGTGCAGCAGATCAAGCGGGATTTAAACATACCTGGAATAACAGAAATCCCAGAATTGGGCGTTACTATTCAAGCAGAAATTAAACCATATCAGGAAAACTTTTATTTTCCACCGGAGAACTACCAGGTATGCTTCGATTATGATAAAATAAAATTACCTTTGTGTGTCCGCACACGGCAAAAAGGTGACAGAATTCGTACTTTTGGCCTAGAGGGTAAAAAAAAGCTGAAAAAACTCTTTGCTGAACTGAAGATCCCCCTCAGTGAACGGGATTTTGTGCCTCTGGTAATATCAGATGGCGAGATCTGCTGGGTAGTGGGTTACAAGAGAGGGGCAGCAGCACCGGTAACTGAAGATACCAGGCGGGTTCTTTTGCTGACTGCATATTTCAGCTAAAGCTTTTAGAGTTGACCTCTTTTAACGGTTTTGTAGCTTAAGTGCTGCCTGATATAAGGGGTGAAATTACCGAGGTATCAGATGAGGCCTGATACTGATTTGCTGATTAATAGATGATAAGAGATAAGGAGGATGATGGTGAAGAACAATCATCTATTTAGAAACATATCAATCTACCTTATTATGCTGGTAGTAGTGGCTATGGGATTGAAGATGACCATGCCCCAGGACACCAAACCCACAGAGTGGACTTATTCTTACTTTAGTGAAAAATTGGCTGCCGGACAGATCAAGAATGTTACCTTAAAGTCAGTAGGTGATGATAATTATAAGGTTGAGGGGGAAACCAAAAAGGGAGATAAATTTACCCTTTACGCCCCTGCTTCTGATCAAAGCCTGCATAATCAACTGCAAGAAAAAGGGGTGACTGTCAAATACCAACCCAGTGAGGGAGCTCCCTGGTGGGCAGGGTTGTTCTCTACACTGTTGCCAGTTCTGCTGATCGGAGGTTTCCTTTTTTTTATGCTGCAGCAGACCCAGGGGAGCGGCAACAAGGTAATGCAGTTTAGTAAGACTAGGGCCAGGATGCTGGATCCAGAGAAACAAAAGGTTACTTTCAAAGATGTAGCAGGTGTGGATGAGGCGAAGGAAGAACTGCAAGAGGTAGTGGAGTTTCTCAAAGATCCCAAGCGCTATACTGAAATCGGTGCCAGGATCCCCAAAGGTGTACTTCTTTACGGACCCCCCGGCACAGGTAAAACTCTCTTGGCCAGGGCTGTAGCTGGGGAAGCGGGTGTGCCCTTTTTCAGCATCAGCGGTTCTGATTTTGTTGAGATGTTTGTGGGGGTTGGAGCAGCACGGGTGCGGGATCTCTTTGATCAGGCAAAAAAGAACGCCCCTTGTATTGTATTTGTTGATGAAATTGATGCAGTAGGAAGACAGCGGGGAGCAGGCCTTGGAGGCGGCCATGATGAACGGGAACAGACCCTTAACCAGCTGCTGGTGGAGATGGATGGTTTTGATTCCAATGAAGGGATTATCATCCTTGCCGCCACCAACCGTCCGGATATTTTAGATCCGGCCCTGCTGCGTCCGGGACGCTTTGACCGCCAGATTGTGGTTGACAGTCCGGACCTGGAGGGAAGAAAAGATATTATTAAGGTACATATGCGTGGCAAGAAATTAGAAGATGATGTTGATGTGGATGTCTTGGCACGGCGCACACCGGGTTTCACCGGAGCTGATCTGGCAAATATGATTAATGAGGCAGCACTCCTTGCTGCCAGGCGGGGAAAGAAGAAAATCAGCATGGAGGAGCTTGAGGACGCAATAGAGAGAGTAATTGCAGGCCCTGAGAAAAAGTCCAGGATCATGAGTGAGGAAGAGAAGAGATTGGTAGCCTACCATGAGGCAGGGCATGCAGTTGTAGGTAGTATGCTCCCTAATACAGATCCCATACACAAGATCTCCATTATCCCCAGGGGGAGAGCGGGGGGCTACACCTTGATGCTGCCCACAGAGGACCGCCATTATCTGACCAAATCCCGCCTGCTGGATGAGATCACCACTCTCCTGGGAGGGCGAGTGTCAGAGGATCTGGTCTTAAAGGATATCAGCACAGGTGCACAAAATGACCTGGAACGGGCAACAACACTGGTGCGCAAAATGATCACCGAATATGGAATGTCTGAAGAGTTAGGGCCCCTCACCTTCGGCAGGCCGCAGGAACAGGTTTTCCTGGGGCGGGATATATCCCGGGATAGAAATTACAGTGAAGAGATTGCTTTTTCTATAGATAAAGAAGCCCGGCGCATTATGGAAAACTGTTATCAAAGAGCGAAGGAAATCCTGGAAAACAACATCCATAAACTCCATTTGGTTGCTACCACTTTGATGGAGAAGGAAACCATAGAAGCCAGCGAATTTCAAGCACTGATGCAGGGAGCTTAAAAGCTCCTTTTTTTTGGTCAGCAGTCACCAATAGCAGTGATAGTTATGCATAAAGCTCAAGCAATAAGTGGTATAATTGTAGATATAGAAATTTTGGTACCATTGGAAATATAGAAATGTGAAAGGGGAAATATCACAAATGGAGCGCACTTTTGTAATGGTTAAGCCCGACGGTGTCCAGCGGGGACTAATAGGAGAAATTATCAAAAGGTTTGAGCAGAAGGGCCTGAAAATAGTGGGCTTGAAGATGCTACAGATCACTCCGGAATTGGCATCCAAACACTATGGTGAACACCAGGGTAAGCCCTTTTTTGAGGGACTGGTAAAATACATCACCTCCTCCCCTGTTGTGGCCATGGTCCTGGAGGGAAAGGATTGCATCAGTTTAGTCAGAGGGATGATGGGGGCAACTGATCCGAAAAAGGCTGCTCCAGGAACCATCAGGGAAGCTTTTGGGATCGATATCGGCAGGAATGTGATCCATGGCTCCGACTCTCCGGAGAGTGCAGCCAGAGAAATATCACTCTTTTTTAATGAAGAGGAAATCTGTAAATATGATCTGAGCCTGGCTGCCTGGATCTACGAATAACATCGGAAGGTGATCCTGTAGACTGGAGTTCCTGACCGTTTTAGGTATGGGTCTTATGAATAGCATCTGGAAGAACATGATCTTTTCAGGAGGGTAAGTGCCTCCTTTATTTTTGGTCCTTTGTCTCTGGTATATGGTATTAAAATTTAATCATTCAATAAGTAGGAAAAATTGAATTAATGGCGAATATAGATTAAGGGCAACCAATCCTGGCATATAATGCATAGGAATTAAGCATTACACAAATATGGCAAATCGACCATATTTAAGCAGGAATCCTATGTAAAAGGAGGTGTTGTTTGAGAAAAAAGAGGGGCCTAAATTTTTTATGTTGGAGCGGTTTGGTTAAATGAAGGAAGGATAAAGGAAGGGAGATGCTAATCTATGCCTTTTGATCCTACTGTAATGAAAGACTGGCAGATTGCTGCAGAAGCAGAAAAGAATATGCCAACCCCAGAACAGTATATGGACATGCTGGGGCTTGAGAAAGATGAGTTAATTCCTTACGGTAGAACACCGAGGGTAGACTTTCTCAAGGTAATGGAGCGTTTGAAAGACAAAGAAGACGGTAAATATATTGAAGTTACCGCTATCACCCCTACACCCTTGGGCGAAGGTAAAACCACTGCCACCATGGGACTGATGGAAGGCCTCGGCAAGAGGGGGCAAAATGTTGGTGGAGCTATCCGTCAGCCATCTGGTGGACCGACCATGAATATTAAGGGTACTGCTGCCGGTGGCGGTAATGCCCTATTGATCCCGATGACCGAATTTTCACTTGGTCTTACTGGGGATATCAACGATATTACGAACGCCCATAACCTGGCAATGGTAGCTCTGAACGCCAGGATGCAGCATGAGGCCAATTATGATGATGAACAACTTGCTGAAAGAGGTCTCAAGAGACTGGATATTGACCCGAAGAATATTGAAATGGGCTGGGTTATCGACTTTGCTGCCCAGGGTCTGCGTAATATAATCATCGGGCTCGGCGGCAAAAAAGACGGTTTCTTGATGCAGTCCAAGTTTGGTATTACCGTTAGCTCAGAGTTAATGGCCATTCTGGCTGTGGCAACAGACCTGGCCGACCTGAGAGAGCGCTTGAGCAATATCGTTGTGGCCTACGATAGGAAGGGCAACCCGATCACAACCGCTGACCTCGAAGTAGACGGTGCAATGTGCGCCTGGATGCGCAATACCATCAACCCGACCCTCTGCTGCACTGTTGAGCATCAGCCATGTTTTGTCCATGCTGGCCCATTTGCCAACATCGCCATTGGTCAGTCCTCAATTATCGCTGACCGCATCGGGTTGAAACTCTTTGATTACCATGTCACAGAATCCGGATTTGCTGCAGATATCGGATTCGAGAAATTCTGGAATGTGAAGTGCCGCTTGAGCGGTTTGAAACCGAATGTCTCTGTACTGGTGGCAACTGTCCGTGCACTGAAGATGCATGGTGGTGGCCCGACTGTGGTACCTGGACGCCCGATTCCGGAAGAGTACACCAAGGAAAACCTGGAACTGGTGGAAAAGGGCTGCGAGAACCTGGTACACATGATCAATGTGGTCAAGAAGTCAGGTATCAAACCAGTTGTCTGTGTCAACAGGTTCTACACTGATACCGATGCCGAATTGAATCTGGTGAAGAGGATCGCTGAGCAGGCCGGTGCCCGGGCAGCTGTCTCCGATCACTGGATGAAGGGTGGCGAAGGTGCACTTGAATTGGCAGACGCTGTGATGGATGCCTGCAAAGAAGAGGTTGACTTCAAGTATCTCTACCCGCTGGAGATGCCGCTGCGTGAGCGTGTAGAAATAATCGCCAAAGAGGTTTACGGAGCAGATGGTGTGGATTGGGCTCCGCTAGCCGAAGAAAAAGCCAAGAGGTTTGAATCTGATCCTCAGTATGCCGATTATGCCACAATGATGGTCAAGACCCACCTGAGCTTGACCCATGATCCGACCCTGAAGGGTGTGCCCAAGGGCTGGAGACTGCCGATCAGGGACATCCTGGTCTACGGTGGAGCCAAGTTCCTCTGCCCGATGGCTGGCGCTATCAGCCTGATGCCAGGTACCAGTTCCAACCCGGCCTATCGTCGGATCGATGTGGATGTCAAGACCGGCCAGGTCACTGGTTTGTTCTAATTCTTCTTTTGAAATTATTGGAGAAAGCCTTGTTTTTTAGCAAGGCTTTCTCTGTTTTTTTTCTTTTTTTTTTGATAAACTGAAGGTAACCAAGGTGAACCCCTACTTTGGGTTTTCCAAAAAATTATAAAAAAGGAGAATCAAATGGAACGGATTGATGCCATTGTAAGGGATCATTTGTTTCGGGAGTGCCTTGACAAAAACAGAGAAGCAGAAGCAGACAGAGAATTCTGCAAGCATGACCTGCAGCATTTTGTGGATGTGGCAAGAATCGCCTATATTCTGCTGTTGGAATCTGATAATCTGTTGAGCTTCTCGCAGGATAATAATCTAGGCAGCCTGCAGGCAGCTAAAGAGCTGGTCTATGCAGCTGGGATTTTGCATGATATCGGAAGATGGCGCCAGTATGAAACTGGGGAGGACCATTCGGTCATAGGTGCCGAACTGGCTGCAGAGGTTTTGGTACGTGCAGGTTTTTCACCCCGGGAGATACGGATCATCACCCGGGCCATCAGAGAGCACAGAGAGCAGAGGGAGGGTATGTCTCTCTTGGGGGAACTGCTGCACAGGGCGGATAACCTTTCCCGTGCCTGCCATGAGTGCAGTGCCAAAGAGAAATGCTACAAATTCGCTACCATGGAAACAGGCAACCTGGTTCTGATCTATTAGGCCAAACAGTGGACAGTTCCGGTGATCGGGCCGTGGTCCCGTTGATTTCTGAACTAAGGCAAAAGGGTGGTTGTATGGAAGGGAGTAAAGGACATAATTTACATGTTGTGCTGATTGAAGACAGAGAGGATGCACAGCAGGCACTGGCTAAGATAGGTGCTGACCAGCATGGAATCAGATGGATGATACCCAAGGCAGTGCACCGGGTGATCAAGGTGAAAAGGCTCGGCATCAAGGCTGCTCTGATCCTCAAACAGGAAATGCTTTCCAAGGGCGGTGAGGCAGCCCTCTCCAGGGAAGCTGGAGGATTATCTGTGGAAGAAACCGATGTTCTGCTGATGGGTACCCTGCGGCAGTATGAACAACTCTGCAAGAAACTGAAGATGCAGCCCTTTGGCCTGCGCCAGCTGGCAGATGAGATCAGAACTGTTCTGAATAATTACGACAACAAAGAAACCAGAACTTTGCGCTGCCGGGACTATACTTTAACCTTAGGTGAGCGCACACTGGTTATGGGAATACTGAATGTGACACCTGATTCCTTTTCCGATGGTGGGAAGTATTTTGATACTGAGCTAGCTGTAGAGCATGCACACAGAATGGTGGAGGAAGGAGCCGATATCATCGATATCGGTGGTGAGTCAACACGTCCAGCCACCTGGACCCAAGAACCCCTTCCTGCCCAGGAGGAGATCCGCCGCATTCTGCCTGTGCTGGAGCGTTTGGTGCAGGAAATAAAGGTCCCTATTTCTGTGGATACCTATAAGGCTGAAACCGCACGGGTGGCCTTGGAAGCAGGGGCACACATAATCAATGACATCTGGGGACTGCAGAGAGATCCCGATTTGGCAAGAGTTGCCGGAGAATATCAGGTGCCGGTGATTGTGATGCACAATCAGCAGGGCACTGACTATCAGGACCTGATGGCAGATATTTTAGCTTTCCTGCGCAGGAGCATTGAGATCGCCGAACAAGCCGGTGTGGACCCGGACCAGGTGATCATCGACCCGGGGATCGGCTTTGGTAAAGACACACAGCAGAACCTGATCGTGATGCGCCATCTGCGGGAGTTACGCTCTCTAGGGAAACCGGTGCTTTTAGGCACTTCCCGGAAATCGATGATCGGCAATACCCTGCAGTTGCCTAAGGATCAGCGCTTAGAGGGAAGCCTTTCTACTATAGTCTGGGGGATTGCTCAGGGTGCAGCAGATATTGTCCGGGTTCATGATGTAAAAGAATCTGTGCGTGCTGCCCGCATGACCGATGCGATCATGAAAAGTCAGAGCGATCAATATAAAAGTCTGATGCCGGAAGTTTGATGCAGAGGTTTCTGCTGATCGGTCAAAGCTGTGTGATTAAAATAAGGCAAAAATACAGGCCTGGCAATAAGGGAAGCCAGCAGGTCTTGAGAGCCTGAAAATATGAGATTTCAGAGAAGAACTGGCAGAACTAGACAGGAAACATAAAGGAAGCTTGAAGGAAAAGGAAGCTGATATGGGATGATCAACAAAAGGGACCGCATTATCTTAAACGGAATGCAGTTTTACGGCTATCATGGGGTAATGGCCGCTGAACAGGAGTTAGGCCAGCCATTTATTGTGGACCTGGAGATGTACTGTGACCTGCAGGAGGCGGGGGAAAGGGACGACCTTGCCAGGACTGTTGATTACAGCAGGGTTTTTGCCTTGGTGCAAGGGATTGTTACCGGTGAGCGTTTCCAGTTGATTGAGGCTTTGGCAGAACGGATCGCTGCTGAGGTTTTATCCGCTTTTCCCTTAGATGAAGTGGTAGTGCGTGTGAAAAAGCCCCATGCCCCCTTACAGGGAATTTTTACCGATGTGGTGGTGGAGATCAGGAGAGGAAGGTGCAGGGGAAGTGAGTGAGGGCGGCCAGCAGGCTTTTATTGGGATGGGGTCCAATTTGGGGGATAGAAAGTCTTTCCTCAAAGAGGCCTCCCAGCAGATCGGCAACCATCCTCAGGTGAGGGTCATCAGGCTATCCTCTCTCTATGAAACAGAGCCTGTGGGCTACCTTGATCAGGGCTGGTTCCTCAATCAGGTAATGGAGATCGAAACAACTCTGACAGCAGAGAAACTCCTTTCCTTTCTCCAGGGTATCGAAAATAAACTGGGTAGAAAGCGCTTGATCCGTTGGGGCCCCCGGGTGATCGACCTGGATATCCTGCTTTACGGAAAGCTGACCATTGAATCACCCCAGTTGATTATCCCTCATCCCAGGATGTATGAGCGCGGTTTTGTCATGATTCCTCTTCAGGAAATTGCCCCGGATCTGATCCACCCTGATGGAAAGACAAGCCGGGAGCATCTAGATATGCTTATCAAAACTGGGAAAATGGAAAAAATCAGATTGTTTGAGGAATAATGTCATGTTATAATTATTTTAAGGTTTACCGGATGGGACCTGTACCATACCGGAATAACCGGGCCATGACCAACTGAAAATAAAAGACCAACCGCTTGTACCTGTAGAAGGATGAGACGGAAGGTAAGGTTGCTAATATGGGAGTAGATTACTGCCTTCTGGACCATTGTTCAGGGGGCATTTTGTTTTTATGAGTCGGGGCGCATTTGATGAACAAGAGTGACTTTATGTTTTGAAATCGGGAAAAGCTAAAAAGGGATTGAGTATTCAGTTATGGAGGCGAAGATTTTGAAGATCGGATTCGTCGGTGCTGGTAAAGTGGGCTCTGCATTGGCCATTCTGCTGCAGAAAGCAGGCTACAGGATTGTTGGAGTAGCAAGCAGGACTGCTGAATCAGCCAACAAACTGGCAGCACGGCTGAACTGTCCAGTACTATCCAAAGAGGATGTGGCAAAGGCTTCTGAGGCGCTTTTGATCACAACATCAGATGATGCCATAGCATCTGTGGCGCAGGAAATAGCTGAAAAGGATGGTTTCCACTCTGAGCAAATAGTTCTGCACATGAGCGGTGCCCATACCGCACAACTGCTGGAGCCTGCAGCAGCAATGGGGGCGATCACCATATCAGTTCACCCCATTCAATCCTTTGCCAGTGTAGAGCAGGCCATTGAACTTATCCCGGGGACCTACTTCAGCATCGAAGGGGACAGAAGGGGCTATAGTTTTGCCCAGGAGATGGTTGAAAAACTGGGCGGGAAACACTTTATTCTTGATTCAAATTGCAAGGTGCTCTACCATGCAGCAGCCTGTGTGGCTTCCAACTATTTGGTGGGGCTGCTGAAGACTGCTTTGGATCTGCTGGCTGCAGCCGGTGTTCCTGAGGAAATGCGGCTGCCGGCTTTTCTGCCTCTGGTTGAGGGCACACTGGAAAACATCAAAAAACTGGGGATACCCCAGGCTTTAACAGGCCCTATTTCCCGGGGGGATCAGGGCACTCTAGAAAAGCACCTCGATGCCATGAAAGAACTGCCTGAGTTGCTGAGTGTTTACCGGACCCTTGGCCTGGTGACAGTTGATGCTGCTCTTAAAAAAGGAACAATCAATGAAAAGCAGGCTGCATCCATCAGCTCACTGCTCAAAAACAGTTGGCAAGGTTTGCACTGACGACAGCAAATTTGTCGGATCGCAGTTCATATATTCTGCCGTTCTCAGCAGATATTAATTAAAAAGGGAGGTTTTTTGATGTCTCGAGTAACAACAGCAACACTGCAGGAAATGAAGGAGAAAGGGGATCCCATCACACTGCTCACAGCCTATGACTATCCCACAGCATGTCTGTTGGATGAAGCGGGGATCGATATCCTGCTGGTAGGGGATTCATTGGGGAATACGGTGCTCGGTTATGAAAATACTCTACCGGTTACACTGGAGGAGAGCCTTCACCACACCGCTGCAGTGGCTAGGGGGGCCAAGCGGGCAATGGTAGTTGGGGATCTGCCATTTCTCTATTATCAAACAACTATCGGAGAGGCTGTTTGGAATGCAGGACGCTATCTTAAAGAGGCCGGTGCACATGCTGTCAAACTGGAAGGGGGCCGGGAGAGGGCTGATGCTGTGCGGGCTATGGTGGAGACGGGCATACCTGTGATGGGGCATCTGGGGCTCACTCCACAGATGGTTCACCAATTTGGTGGTTACCGTGTGCAGGGTAAAACCGATGAGGCAGCACAGCGTCTCATTGAAGATGCTTTGATCCTGGAGGAGGCGGGGATCTTCTCATTGGTTTTAGAGTGTATTCCTGCAGATGTGGCGGCAGAGGTCACTGAAAAGCTTAAGATACCTACACTCTCCTGTGGCGCAGGGCCCCACTGCGATGGGCAGGTTATGGTTGTTCATGATATGCTGGGCTGCACAGACAGAAAACCGCCTAAATTTGTGAAACAGTATGCCAATCTGCGGGAAATTGCGCTGGAAGCAGTAAAAACCTTCAAAAAAGAGGTCAAAGAAGGCATCTTCCCTGGCCCGGAACACTGTTACGGGAAGTAGAAGTGCTGTAAAAAGGGGATAAAACCATGGAGCTGATCAGAAGAGTTAAAGAGATGCAGGAGACCTGTTTGCGATTGAAAAAAGAGAGGAAAACCATCGGCCTGGTTCCCACTATGGGCTACCTCCATGCAGGGCACCTGAGCCTTGTCCAGAGGGCCAGAAAAGAAAATGACATCGTGGTGATGAGTAACTTTGTCAACCCTTTGCAATTTGGCCCTAAAGAGGATTTTGCTACCTATCCCCGGGATTTAGAAAGGGATAATAAATTGGCTGCAGAAGTGGGTGTGGATTACGTTTTTGCCCCAACAGCAGAAGAAATGTATCCTGGAAACTACAGCACCTATGTGGAGGTAACCGGGGAAGTTACAGGGAAGATGTGCGGCATTTCCCGCCCAGGCCATTTTAAAGGGGTGACCACAGTTGTTTGCAAACTCTTTCTCATTACCCAGGCCGACCGGGCCTACTTCGGGCAGAAGGATGCACAGCAGGCTATTGTGATCAGGAGGATGGTGCAGGACTTGAACATACCTCTCCAGATTATCACCTGTCCCATCATTCGGGAGGAAGACGGGTTGGCCTTGAGTTCTCGCAACACCTATCTTTCTCCTGAAGAAAGAGAGCAAGCCTTAGCCCTACCCAGAGCTCTGCGAGTTGGCCAACAGTTGATCCAAGAGGGTGAGCGGGATCCCAAGCGGGTAAAAGAGAAAATCCTGCAAGTCCTAGAATCATCTCCCGGTATTCGGGTTGACTATGTGGAGGTAGTTAATGGGGATACCTTGTCTGAACTAATAGAACTGAAAGGCCATGTGCTGCTGGCTGCCGCGGTCTATGTGGGGAAAACAAGGCTGATTGATAATATCGATCTAGAGGTGGAGCCATGTACCGCTGTATGCTGAAATCGAAAATCCACCGGGCTGTTTTGACAGATACCAATATAAACTATGTAGGGAGCATCACCATCGACCGTGACCTGTTAGAGGCAGCTGACATCCTTCCCTATGAAAAGGTGCAGGTGGTCAACAACAACAATGGCGCCCGTTTTGAAACCTATGTCATTGAAGGAGAGCCGGGCTCAGGGCAGGTGTGTTTGAATGGAGCTGCGGCACGCTTGGGCGAACCCGGGGATATACTGATCATTCTCTCATATGTGCAGGTGGAGGAGGAAAAAGCGCGGGAATATAAGCCTCGTGTGGTTTTTGTGGATGAGAAGAACAGGATAGTTTAAGATTCTGGAATACCCCGAACTGGGAAGCCTTGATGAGGTGCGAAAAGTGGGGCAAGGATAGTTTGATATTCCGGAAAACCATGAACCGGTGGTGCAGTTGAACAATTGATGTTGATCATCACAGGCTGTGTCTGCTTACTGGCAGGTGTGATGCTGCTTACCCGCAGGGTTAAAAGTTAGACCTGAGAATACCACCGTTCAGTAAGGTTAGAATTAATGAAAATAAGATAAGTGACAGGGATGAATCTCTGTCACTTAATTTTTCCAGGGGATAAATATCTCCCAGCGTCCCGAGCGAGTTGTGGATTGCTAGCCTGTCCCTTTGATCGGGCGGGGAGATACAGTCACGGTGATCGGTCGGTTTATTTCTGCTAGCGCAGCAGAGTTGCGAAGGTTGTTACATGTGCTTGATGGTGGAGCAGCTAACAACAGCCAAAGCCAACATGGATGTTGAGTTAGACGACTATGCGCCACGTGGCGTCATAGAAGGCATTTGCTGTCGTCTGCGGAAATTATATGGGCAATTAAACCGAAACTTATGTCACAAGCGGCAGGTATAAACGATGCTCAAAGAGAATTTTTCACGATCAGTCAATCTGTTCCCCTGATCGTGTGGAGAGACTGTTCCCCCGATCGGTCTGATCGGAAATTGCTGTTAAAGGGGTAGCTAATATTGTAAAATATACTCGAAGGGCGTTAGAATATGAGTAAACATGATCTTCTGCCCATTTTTTTTGATGCAGGATATGGAAGAGAGAAAAGAGGATGATGACTTTGGGCAGGGATGAACTGCGCATTCTATTGGAATCCTTGTTATCGGGAAAAATAACGGTTGATCAAGCACTGGATCAGTTGTCAGAGTTGCCCTATGAGGATCTAGGCTATGCCCGCTTAGATCACCACCGGGAACTGCGCACCGGTTTTCCGGAGGTGGTGTTTTGCCAGGGGAAAACTGTGGAGCAGGTGGCTGAGATCTTTGCCAGGCTTGCCGCCAAATCGAAAACAGTGCTGGGAACCAGGGCCAGCTGTGAAGCTTTTCATGCAGTGAAGGAAAGGTGTCCCAACGCGGTCTACCACCAGCTTGCCCGCTGCATTGTTGTGTCCTCTGAGGATAGCAGAGAGGGGAAGGGCAATGTTTTGGTGGTCAGTGCCGGGACAGCTGATTTGCCTGTAGCAGAAGAGGCTGCAGTATCTGCAGAAGCTATGGGTCTCAAAGTAACAAGGCTGTACGATGTAGGCGTATCAGGGATCCACCGGCTGCTGGAGAACCGCCGTTTACTGCAAGAGGCCATTGTGGTTATTGTGGTGGCAGGGATGGAAGGGGCGCTAGCCAGTGTTGTTGGTGGTTTGACCAGGAGGCCGGTTATTGCTGTGCCAACAAGTGTCGGTTATGGTGCCAACTTTGGAGGGCTGTCTGCTCTACTTACCATGCTGAACAGCTGTGCTCCTGGGGTTGGTGTAGTCAATATAGATAATGGGTATGGCGCAGCAGCGCTGGCCTATGCCATTGTTGATACAGATAGAGGCTGAACATGAGGGTACTTTATCTTGATTGTTTCGCAGGAATTGCAGGAGATATGCTGCTTGCAGCACTTTTAGACGTGGGAGCTGATCTCAGCCTGGTTCGAAAGGGGCTCTCCAGCCTGCCTATTGATGGCTATACTATAGAAACCGGGAAAGATGAGAGCTGCGGTATTGCTGCTACTTAGTTCATATTAAGACTACGGAACAGCAACCCCACCGCGGGGTGAGGACTCCTTATGGGAAAATTACAGTTAAGTTTGGCAGGTTCTCTGAAAAGGAGTCACCTGTACAAATAGCTCCTGAATACCGGGACTGCCGTAGGGCTGCCAAACAATTCGGGGTTCCACTGAAACAAGTATATAATGTGGCAGTTGCTGCTGCTTTAGATATGTTGAAAAATAACTGATCAAATAAAGGAGAGGTTATTAGTGATCGACACAGAAAAGATTGAGACTGCAGTGAGAATGATCTTGGAAGGGATAGGAGAGGACCCGGAACGAGAAGGATTAAAGGATACACCTGCCCGAGTTGCCCGCATGTACAAAGAGATCTTTTGTGGTTTGCACAGTAACCCTGATAGACACCTGGAAACATATTTTACGGAACAGCATGATGAAATGGTGCTGGTCAAAAATATACCCCTTTATTCTATGTGTGAACACCATCTGATTCCTTTTTTGGGACAGGCACATGTGGCTTATATCCCCCATCAGGGGAGGCTACTTGGGCTATCCAAACTGGCCAGGATTGTTGATGAATATGCTAAAAGGCCGCAGCTCCAGGAAAGGCTTACTACACAGATTGCCAACTCTATTATGAATAGGGCAAAGCCAAGAGGGGTCTTAGTGGTGATTGAGGCTGAACACATGTGCATGACCATGAGGGGTGTGCGCAAACCGGGATCAAAGACCATTACGTCAGCTGTGCGGGGGATATTTAAAACCAACAGCACCACAAGGGCTGAGGCTTTTGCCCTCATTCGCGGTTAGACCGATCACCGACCAATCACCGGACAGGTTGACTGATCGGGCCCGATCACCGGGACTGTCCCCCCGCGCGATAACCGATCAGGGGGACAGATTGAGTGATCGGACCTGACCAACGAGAAAGGTTGCTGCCTGCTACCCGGCTTGCGGTTAACCAATAACTGCCTATTACCAACGACTAAACACCAACCACCAATTAGCCAGACTTGCTTTGTTTAGGTAACTCAGAGTTACTCCTCTGTCACATCTCAGGTTGGTGGTATAAGATACGAAAGTGCCTCAAACCTCTGAAAGAAAAAAGAGCCGCTGTTATTAAGGCGGTTCTCTATTTTTTCTGGTGAAAGGCCCACTGAATTGGAAAATTTTGAACTAATTTAGTGTGGTTGCCCATTTAGTAGATAGACGTTGGTTGCGTGAAATATTAAAAATTATTCTTGAACAGAGAGCTACTTTGTATTACAATATAGGCAAAGACTACTATGCAAAACATAGTAGAGGAGTGACGAGGATGAAGAACCCCCAGCTGTTAAAGGGGCTACTCGAAGGGTGTATTTTAAAGCTGATCAGCGATGGGGAAACCTATGGATATGAGCTCGTTGAAAACCTGAAAAAATACGGATTTCGGGACATAAGTGAAGGAACGGTCTACCCGCTGCTGCTCAGGCTCAAAAAGAACAAACTGCTTTATTCTCAAGACAGGGAGTCCCCCTATGGCCCGAAACGAAAATACTATTACCTGTCAGAGGAGGGGGAAAAGGAGTTGGAAAGCTTTTACCAGACCTGGCTGGAACTGCGTAATGTGATCGACCTGATTTTTCGGGATTATAAAGGAGGGGAGCAAAATTGAGCAAGTTAGATGATCTGATCAGGAAAAATAATGAACTGAGCAAAAAGCTTACCCCTGAAAACGATGAAATATACACAAATATAGTCTGCTACCTGAGAGTCAGTGGACTAGATGAATTGGAAACAGAAGAGATTATCCATGATATCCTCGGCATGTTTCTGGAAGCCCAGGAGAGGGGCGAAAAGATCGAACAGGTTATCGGAGATGACTATCAGGCCTTTTGTGATTCCATTATTGAGGCAGCCCAGCCCAAAAGGTTCAGCTGGAGGAGGTTGTTCAGCGATCTGGAGATAGTGGTTATTGTTATCGCATTATTGTGCCTGCTCGACATTGTCTTATTATATCTTCCACAGATGTTCAAACAGGGCAGACTTATTTTGGATTTTCAGGTTAGCCTGGGTTATCTCATCAATACAGCGATTATTTTGCTGGCATCTGTTTCAATTTTTAAGTATATAGGTAAAACCAGCTTCAAATATTCAAAAGAAAAGCAACAGGGGCATGGATGGAAGCAATTTGTCTTACTCTGGGTTATCATGAGCTGTATTGTTGCACTGCTGGGGCTAATTCGGTATATATTAAACCCAGTTGTCTTCTTTTCGGTGAAGATCTACTATTTAGCGGCAGTGCTGGTTGTGCTCTACATCCTGCTCAGAGCAGTGAAGGAAAAACTGCCTGTAAACTGATATGTTGAGATAAATAATATTACAATTACCCTAAAATTTGAGGTGACAGGGAACATTATTCCGTCACTTTCGGCTTGCCATCCAAAGTGGGTTGAATTGCTGTTCCTTGACGCAGATGCAAAAAAACCGGTAAGACGCGGGAACACTCCCCGCGTCTTACCGTTGTTTCTTACAGTAGTTCCTTCAGCAGTTCTTTCAACTGTGGAGTGCCCACTTCCTCCAGTTCATACTTAACCCTTACTGCCGGTTTTGTTAGCTTCATTACCCTGCGCAGGTCGATGGGTGTGCCGATGATCACAACTTCAGCAGGGGAATTGTTGATGGTCTCTTCCAGCTCCGCGATCTGGCTTTTGCCGTAGCCCATTGCAGGAAGCAATGTGGACAGATGAGTGTATTTTTTGAATGTATCTTTGATGCTTCCCACAGCATAGGGGCGTGGGTCCAGCAGTTCACCGGCACCCAAATTTTTGGCGGCGATAACCCCTGCACCATAAGCCATACCTCCATGGGTAAGTGTAGGCCCATCTTCCACCACCAGGACCTTTTTGCCTTTGATTAATTCCGGTTGTTCAGTGGTGATGGGCGAGTTGGCCAGGACTATTTTGGCCTTGGGGTTGTTTAGTTTGATAGCCTCTTCCACTTGTTTGACCTTCTCAGGGTCTGCAGAGTCAACCTTATTGATCACAGCTATATCAGCCATCTGGAGGTTGGTTTCGCCCGGGTAGTAGCTGGTCTCATGCCCGGCCCTGTGGGGGTCAAGGACAACAATATGCACATCCGTGTAATAGAAGGGGATATCATTGTTCCCGCCATCCCAAAGGATGATATCTGCCTCCTGTTCCGCCTGGCGCAGAATCAGTTCATAGTCAACCCCTGCGTAGACCACCATCCCATTATCGATATGGGGTTCAAACTCTTCCCGTTCTTCGATGGTGCAGTTAAACCTGTCCAGATCCTCATAAGTGGCAAACCTCATGGCTATTTGCTCTTCCAAATTGCCATAGGGCATGGGGTGCCTGATAATAGCCACCTTTTTCCCCGCTTTGGTGAGAAGATCGGCAATATACCTGGTGGTCTGGCTTTTGCCGCACCCGGTTCTTACTGCTGTTACAGCCACCACTTTGCACTTGGATTTGAGCATGGTTGTTTTTGGCCCCATCAACCGGAAATC
>DULM01000090.1 GCA_012840405.1 Syntrophomonadaceae bacterium
ATATCATCTTTACACCCCACCTGATGCCAGTAAGCAGAGGTATTATCAGCACAGTTTATGCTAAACTCAACAGTTCTCTAGACAGCTGTTCACTGAGACAGATCTATCAGGATTTTTATGCAACTGAAGAGTTTGTCCAAGTTGCTTTAGAGGGGGAAATGCCGGAAACCAAGTGGGTAGTGGGGACCAATAGGTGTTTTTTGGGGGTAGTGGTCAATGGAAAGATGGCTGTTGTTGTATCGGTGATCGATAATTTGGTTAAAGGTGCAGCAGGTCAGGCGGTGCAGAATATGAATTTGCTGTTTGAACTTCCGGAGAATACTGGTTTGCAGCAACTGGGCCTTTATCCCTAATAAGAGAGAAGGTTCCTCTATATGGTGTGAGACCATGACCTAAGTGCTGCTGCGCCAGGAAAGTTAAACTATTTATCTAACAATCAATGACCGCTCAGCAGCCGTTACTGTGCGGTTCGCTATTATCTATCATGGAAGGAGGTGCCTGTGTTCCCTGTATCAGAAGTGAGTTTTTTTAGCTTTTAGGGGAACCAGGATCAGAATTGTCTGAACAGGTAAAATACACAGTCATACCAGGCGGGGTTACTGCCCCGCAGGGATTTCTAGCAACAGGGATTGTAGCAGAGGTGCGAAAAAAGGGTTGCCGGGACATGGCTCTTCTTTATTCGGAAACTCCTGCAGCAGCTGCCGGCATGTTTACTCAAAACTATGTCAAGGCCGCCCCGGTGCTGGTCAGCCAGGAACACCTGGCTAATGGCACTGCCCAGGCTGTGGTAGTAAACAGCGGGATCGCCAATGCCTGCACAGGCCGGCAAGGGCTTGCTGATGCCAAAAAAATGGCCCAATTGACAGGAGATGCTCTCGGTATCGCTCCTGAGGAGGTGGTTGTGGCATCAACAGGGGTGATCGGGGAGTATCTGCCGATGGATAAAATTGAAAAAGGGATTAAAACTGCCGCAACACTTCTCTCCCGGGATGGCGGCATGTTTGCTGCGGAGGCCATTTTAACAACCGATACCACCACCAAAGAATTTGCAGTTAAGCTGACCCTAGGTGGGAAAGAGGTTGTGATCGGGGGAATGGCCAAGGGTTCTGGAATGATTCACCCCAATATGGCCACTATGCTGGCCTTTATTACCACTGATGCCAATGTTGAGCAGAAGGCGCTAAAAAACGCTCTGCGCTGGGCAGTGGACCGCTCTTTTAATTCCATAACTGTGGACGGAGATATGAGCACCAATGACATGGTTGTTATGCTGGCGAACGGGCAGGCAGGAAACAAGCTGCTGACCGAAGCTGACCAGGAATATGGCCTCTTCCGGGATGTCCTTTTGCTCGTCTGCACTGAATTGGCCAAGATGATCGCCCAGGATGGGGAAGGAGCAACCAAACTTTTGGAGGTGCAGGTCAAGGGCGCGGCCAGTGAACAGGAGGCCCGCACCATTGCGCGTGAGGTCGCAGGTTCCAGTCTGGTTAAGACCGCTCTGCATGGTGAAGACGCCAACTGGGGCCGGATTCTGTCAGCTGCAGGAGCTGCTGGAGTGCCATTTGATCCCGATAAAGTAGATGTTTATCTGGGGGATCTACAGGTAGCAGCTCAGGGGAAAGCAATCTCCTTTGATGAGGAAGAGGCTAAATCCATTCTCAAGAAAAGTGAAGTAACCATCACAGTGGACCTGCATAATGGCAATGCTTCTGGAATAGCATGGGGTTGCGACCTTTCATACGATTATGTGCGCATTAATGCCCATTACCGCACTTGAGGGAGGGGAAGAAAAGAGATGGTTTTAACACCTCTGGAAAAGGCCTCAATATTAGTAGAGGCTCTGCCCTATATCAGGAAGTTTTCCGGTGCCACTGTGGTGATTAAATATGGTGGGAGAGCAATGGTCAGTGAAGAACTGGAACGCGGGGTGATCACTGACTGTATTCTACTGAAGCTGGTTGGCATCCACCCGGTTATTGTCCATGGCGGAGGCAAAGCCATTGATGAGATGCTGAAAAAGCTTGGTAAAGATATCAAATTTGTTCACGGCCAGCGGGTTACAGATGATGAAACAATGGAAATTGTGGAAATGGTGTTAGCTGGCAAGGTGAACAAAGAGATAGTTTCTCTGATCAACCAGCTGGGGGGGAAGGGGATCGGTATCTGTGGTAAAGACGCAGGGCTGATTACTGCCCGCCCCAAGGTGCTTCCCGAGGCTGCAAGTGAAGGGGTTGACCTGGGCCATGTAGGGGAAGTGGAAAGGGTCAATCCCGAAATAATTGAGACAGTAATAAATGAGGGTTATATTCCGGTTATTGCACCCATAGGTGTGGGCGAGGACGGGCGCAGCTATAACATCAATGCTGACTATGTGGCCGGTGCGGTTGCTGCGGCTTTAAAAGCAAATAAGCTGGTTTTGCTCACTGATGTGGAAGGGATCTTTGCTGACCGGGATGATCCATCCAGCCTCCTTTCGGTGATCAAAGCAGCTGAGGTTCCTGATTTGATCAACAGAGGGGTAATCGCAGGTGGCATGATCCCCAAAGTGGAGTGCTGTGTATATGCCTTGAATAATGGTGTTGGGAGAACCCATATCATCGACGGCAGGATCCTTCATTCCATCCTTTTGGAGGTCTTTACTGATCAGGGTGTCGGTACTATGGTTGTGAAATAATTGTTTGGGATTTGGTTAATGGTTTTGGCAGGCCGCAAATTTGGTGGATATTAAGGGGGAAGAGTCTTGACAGATGTTCAGATAATGGAAATGGGGAAGAGATA
>DULM01000091.1 GCA_012840405.1 Syntrophomonadaceae bacterium
CCCATTTTAGTAACTGAAGACCGTAAAAAGAAAAGCGAAACAGCTTAATAAATCGGTATTGGATAATCAGAGTAAATGGCAAAAGGGTGCATAAGCACCCTTTATTTTTTTGCGCGATCAAGATCAGACCGATCACAGGGGCAGGTTGGGTGACCGGGCCGATCACCTGGACTGTTCCTTCGCGCGATCATGGTGGTTTTTTTATCCCTGCCGCTTGCGACATAAGCTCCGGTTTAACTTGCCCATATACTTTCCGCAGACGTCAGCCAATCGGCTCCTATGCGCCGTCCATTTTAGAAGTCGGATGCAGGAGGTCTGATGTCGGATTTGAATGTTGAATTAGATGTCATGACCAGTTCTCATTATCCAGAAATTTACGATTAGGCAATCGTACTGCATAGTTGGGGACTGCCACCTTGTACTGCAGTACGAAATCGCTTTGGCTGTCGTTAACTGCTCCTTCGTCAAGGGCAAGTAACAACCTTTGCGCTAGCAGGGATAAACCGACCGCTTAGGGCACCGATCAGTGGGACTGTCCCCCCGCGCGATCACCGGGACAGGTTGACTGAATATAAAACTATTAAGGTTAAAAACCACGATTTCTGGTAATAATGAGACTAAATATAAGAAATTACCGGGATAGGAGTTGTGGTTGCTTTGTCTAGTCCTGGATTTAGTGGAATCAGTGGTATGATCGCTGTTATTCAGATCCTTTTTGTTATTGTTGTCGGTTTGTATTTTTGGAATCTCCTGCGCAGCCAGCATGGGAACCGTGTTGCTGTGGACCGGGAGTCAAAAAAAGAAATGGAAAAGATTCAGCATTTACGACGGATCTCACTTGCTGAGCCTTTGGCTGAAAAAACACGCCCTCAACGCTTTGATGAGATTATCGGGCAGGAGGAGGGGCTAAAAGCCTTGCGGGCAGCTCTTTGCGGACCCAACCCTCAGCATGTTCTGATCTATGGGCCTCCAGGTGTGGGAAAAACAGCTGCTGCTCGCCTGGTACTCAATGAGGCAAAATTAAATCCCCTCTCTCCTTTTGGCAGGGATGCCAAATTTGTGGAGTTAGATGCCACTACAGCCCGCTTTGATGAGCGGGGGATCGCTGACCCCCTGATCGGTTCTGTACATGACCCCATCTATCAGGGGGCAGGGCCTTTAGGAATGGCTGGGATACCGCAGCCCAAGCCTGGTGCAGTAACCAGGGCTCATGGAGGGGTATTATTTATTGATGAGATCGGGGAACTGCATCCCATTCAGATGAATAAATTATTAAAGGTAATGGAGGACCGTAAGGTTTTTTTTGAAAGCGCTTACTATAATTGTGAGGATACACATATCCCTGCATATATCCATGATATTTTCCAAAATGGGCTGCCTGCGGATTTCCGGCTGATAGGTGCTACCACAAGGCTGCCTGAAGAGATCTCACCTGCCATCAGGTCACGCTGTGTTGAAATCTTTTTCAGGTCATTGCTTCCTGAAGAAATCCGGAAGATCGCAGAGAATGCTGCCAAAAGGATCAACTTCACTTTTGGACCAGGTGCCCTGGATGTAGTGGAAAAGTATGCAACCAATGGACGGGAAGCTGTCAATATCATTCAGATAGCTGCGGGTATTGCCCAGGGAAGAGATAGCAAAGAGATTCAGACTGCTGATGTGGAATGGGTGGTAAGCAGCGGACAGTATTCACCTCGCCCGGAACGAAAGATACCTGCTGAGCCTGCGGTCGGTTTGGTCAACGGTTTAGCGGTGGTGGGGCCAAATATAGGCACACTCCTTGAGATCGAGGTGACTGTGAACCCGCCACTGCAGGAGCGTGGAGAAATAAGGGTAACTGGGATAGTTGAGGAAGAGGAAATGGGCGGAATGGCCGGAAGGCGTGTGCGCTGTAAGAGTATGATCAGAAATTCAGTGGACAATGCCCTTACAGCCCTCAGGCGCTTCCTGGATGTGGATCCGCGCAAATATGATATCCACATCAATTTTCCAGGAGCGGTGCCGACCGATGGGCCATCTGCGGGAGTTGCTATTGCTTTGGGTATTTACTCAGCGCTAACCAATAAGAAGGTTGATCATCGGGTTGCTTTGACCGGGGAGATTTCTCTCCTCGGTGAGGTTAAACCGGTAGGAGGTGTTGTAGCCAAGGTAGAGGCAGCAGGCAGAGCTGGTGCCGAGAGAGTATTGATCCCTTATGAAAACTGGCAGGAGCTATTTCGGGAAGCTTCTGTGGAGGTGATTCCGGTTAAGCGGTTGGAAGAGGTCATTCGACTTGCTCTTTACCCGATCAAGCAGTCAGAAAAGGTATCAGCATGATTTTGATGCTGCTCTCATTTCCACATTTCCATTTGTGGTAAACTATACTTTGTTGCAGGAATTAACCGATCTGGGGTAGAATGTACTATGTATCTTTAAACATCTTCCCAGATGAAAAGGGGGTGGCATCATATGTCCCAGGAACAAGATCAACAATTGGAAAACAACCCTCAAGTTCAAAGATTGGAGAATGGAGAGCGGGTTATACCCCTGCTTCCCTTACGTGGGCTTTTGGTGTTTCCCTACATGGTTATTCATCTTGATGTAGGAAGAGAAAAGTCGGTCAGTGCCATAGATGAGGCGATGCTTCACGACCGGGAATTATTTCTCGTCACCCAAAGAGAAGCCCAGACCGACGAGCCGCGGGAAGATGATATCTACCAGGTAGGAACTATTGCTGAGATTAAACAACTGCTTAAACTGCCAGGTGGGACCTTCCGTGTACTGGTAGAAGGGTTAAGGAGAGCTAGGATTAAGCGGTATATTTCAACAGAACCTTTTATCCAGGTGGTTGTTGAGGAATTTGAAGAGAGTTATGAGAAGACCCCGGAAATCGAGGCCTTGATGAGGGCAGTGGTTAACCAGTTTGAGGAATATGTTAAAACTGGGAAGAAAATACCACCCGAAACCGCTGTTTCTATTGTATCTATTGATGATCCGGGACGGCTGGCAGATATTATCGCGGCTCATATAAATTTGCGTGTTGCGGATAAACAGTCAATCCTTGAGGCTTTTGATGCAAAAGAACGGCTGGAGGTCCTGGGGGATATTCTTTCCCGGGAGATGGAGATCATCGATCTGGAGCGCAAGATCAATATGCGTGTCCGGAAACAGATGGAAAAAACGCAAAAGGAATACTACCTGCGGGAACAGATGCGTGCCATCCAAAAGGAATTGGGTGAAAAGGATGAGCGCATGGCTGAGGTGGAGGAACTGCGGGAGCGCATTGCCGAGGCCAATTTCCCGAAGGAAGTAGAGGAGAAGGCTTTAAAAGAGCTAGATCGTCTGGAAAAAATGCCGCCAATGGTGGCAGAGGCTGTTGTGGTACGCAACTATATAGATTGGCTCTTGGCTTTACCCTGGTCAGAGGAAACCAGGGACAGACTCAGACTGGACAAGGCTGAGCAGATCCTGGAAGAGGACCACTATGGCTTGAAAAAGCCCAAAGAGAGGATCCTGGAATACCTGGCCATCCGGAAGTTGGCTACTAAAATGCGGGGTCCAATCATCTGTTTTGTTGGTCCCCCAGGTGTTGGTAAAACCTCCCTGGGCCGGTCTATTGCTCGTGCGTTGGGACGCAAGTTCGTGCGAATTTCCCTCGGTGGTGTTAGGGATGAGGCAGAGATCCGGGGGCACCGCCGCACCTATGTGGGGGCACTGCCCGGTAGGATCATCCAGGGTATGAAACAAGCGGGTTCAAAAAATCCTGTCTTTCTCCTGGATGAAGTAGATAAGATGAGTTCCGACTTCAGAGGGGATCCAGCCTCTGCCCTGCTGGAGGTGCTTGATGCAGAACAGAACCATGCCTTCAGCGACCACTATATTGAGGTGCCTTTTGATCTATCTAAAGTTATGTTTATCACTACTGCCAATGTGGAATACAACATCCCGCGGCCGCTGCTTGATCGGATGGAGGTAATCCACATCTCAGGCTATACAGAAGAGGAAAAGGTAAAGATCGCCGAGAGACACCTGATTCCTAAGCAGATCAAGGAGCACGGGCTTAAACCACATCACCTGCAGATCTCAGAGAATGCCCTGCGCACTATTATCAGACACTATACCCGGGAAGCAGGTGTGCGCAACCTGGAGCGGGAGATAGCTACTATCTGCCGGAAAACCGCCCGTGAGGTTGTTAAAAATAAGAAATACAGGGCAAAGGTTACTGCAGCAAATGTAGATGTTTTCCTTGGGATTCCCCGCTATCATTTCGGTACCAAGGAGAAAGAGAATGAGATCGGTGTTGCCACTGGTCTTGCCTGGACCGAAGTTGGTGGCGAGGTATTAAATGTAGAGGTGAGCATCCTCAAAGGGAAAGGAAATATTATGCTCACCGGTAAATTGGGTGATGTGATGAAAGAATCAGCCCAAGCTGGTTTAAGCTTTGTGAGATCCCGGGCAGAGGAATTCAATCTAGAGGATGATTTTCATGAGAAGCACGATATCCATATCCACATTCCTGAAGGGGCTATTCCCAAAGATGGGCCCTCAGCCGGGATCACCATGGCAACTGCTTTGGTCTCAGCGATCACTGGCAGGCCAGTCAGACATGATGTGGCTATGACCGGGGAGATCACCCTGCGGGGTCGCGTTCTTCCTGTAGGTGGTATCAAAGAAAAGGTGCTGGCTGCACACCGCGCCGGTATCAAAAAGATCATATTACCCAACGAAAACAAAAAAGATCTTGAGGATATTCCAGCCAACGTCAGGAGAAAATTGGATTTTGTATTGGTTGAACATATGGATCAGGTGTTAAAAGAAGCCCTTCTTCCCACTGAGGAAGCACAGGAAGAAAGTGGGGAGGAGTCAGCAACAGCCTAATCCAA
>DULM01000092.1 GCA_012840405.1 Syntrophomonadaceae bacterium
AGCATCGGGTTCATTTCCTGCAGAGAGCGGGCTTTTTCTAACATGGCTTGTTTTTTGGATATCTCCGCAGGGTCGCCATCAGTTAGTTGCAAGCGCTGTATTTCCAGTGATAGTTCACCTACATTGGGAAGGAATTCATGGAGAGGAGGATCCAAGAGCCTGATGATCACAGGCAGGCCGTCCATAGCCTTCAGTATGCCGTAGAAATCACCCTGCTGCATGGGCAGCAGTTTATCCAGGGCCTCCTGCCGCTCCTCCTGGCTTTTGGCCATGATCATAGCCTGAACAATAGGGAGGCGGTCTTGGGCCATGAACATGTGCTCAGTCCTGCAGAGACCTATACCCTCTGCCCCGAACTCCCCGGCACGCAGGGCGTCAGCTGGGGTATCTGCATTGGCGCGCACCCCCAGTTTTCGAATTTCATCAGCCCATTCCAGGAGTAAACGCAGTTCCTCAGTCATCTCCGGAGAAACAAGGGGCACATCACCAAAGATCACCTGTCCAGTGCTGCCATCAATGGTGATCACATCCCCCTCTTTAATCTCCAGATCGCCCACTGTCATCTTTTTCGCTTTATAATCGATATTCAATGCCTCACAACCGCAGACACAGGGCTTGCCCATTCCCCGGGCAACCACAGCCGCATGGCTGGTCATACCACCCCTGCTGGTGAGCACACCCTGGGCGACCACAACGCCATGGATATCATCAGGTGTGGTTTCCAGCCGGACAAGGATTACCTTTTCCCCTTCATTTCCCAGCCGCTCGGCTTCATCGGCATCAAAGATTGCCTTACCTGAGGCAGCGCCTGGAGATGCAGGGAGCCCAGTGGCCACTACCTTAAAGTCCGCCTTGGGATCCAACCTTTTGTGCAGCACTTGATTCAACTGATCGGGCTCAACTCTGAGGATCGCCTCTTCTTTGGAGATCAGACCCTCTTTCACCATATCCACTGCCACCTTGACTGCCGCAGCAGCAGTGCGCTTGCCAGAGCGTGTCTGTAAAATGTACAGTTTGCCATTCTCAATGGTGAATTCGATATCCTGCATATCTCTGTAGTGTTTTTCCAATAAAGAACAGGTCCTTACAAACTGCTCATAGGCTTCAGGCATTTCCTCTTTCAGTTTGGCTATGGGCTGCGGTGTACGGATTCCCGCTACAACATCCTCACCCTGTGCATTGATCAAATATTCACCGAAAACAACATTCTCTCCGGTAGCAGGATCCCGGGTAAAAGCAACACCAGTACCACAGTTGTTGCCCATATTTCCAAAAACCATTGCCTGCACATTGACCGCGGTCCCCAGATCATCAGGAATTTTATTCAATTTACGGTACACCTTAGCCCTGGGGTTGTTCCAGGATTCAAAAACCGCTATAACAGCCTTCCGCAACTGGGCTTTGGGGTCCTGCGGGAAATCTTGTTTTGTCTGTTCTTTGACAATATCTTTGTACTCCCTGATGATCTCTTTTAAATGTTCGGGTTGCAGTTCATGATCAAACTGCACCCGGTATTTCTTTTTGTATTTCTCCAAAACATCTTCAAATCTGTGGAACTCCACATGAAGAACAATGTCGCTGAACATCTGGATAAAACGGCGGTAGCAGTCCAGCGCAAATCGCTCATTGTCAGTAGCAGCAGCCAAACCCTTAACTGTTTCATCATTCAACCCCAGGTTGAGGACAGTGTCCATCATCCCAGGCATAGAAATTTTTGCCCCAGACCGAACAGACAGCAGTAAGGGATTTTTCTTATCCCCAAGTGCTTTTCCCACCTTTTTCTCCAAAGCCGACAGGGCTTCCTCTATCTGTTCCTCCAGTCCAGCAGGGAATTCCCCTTTGGCGCTGTATTCATTGCAGGCTTCGGTTGTGATGATGAACCCAGGTGGAACTGGGAGTCCTAAATTGGTCATTTCCGCCAAACCGGCCCCTTTTCCTCCCAAAAGGTCCCTCATGCCTGCATTGCCCTCTTCAAAGAGGTAAACATACTTATTTTGCATCTCGCTCCCCCCTGTAATAGACTTCTAAAACCATGCTTGCTGTTTCTTCTATTGCTTTATTGGAAACATCAATGACCGGGCAGCCCAGTTGAACCATCAACCGGTCAGCATAGGCCAATTCTTTTTGGATCCTGTTCATACTGGCATATTCGGCATCTGTGGTGAGTCCCAAGGCCTTCAACCGCTCCTGACGGATCTGAAGAAGCAACTGCGGTTGAATGGTAAGTCCAACTATTTTGCGAGGCTTTATTTTAAACAATTCAGTAGGCGGTTCCACCTCAGGCACTATAGGAACATTAGCAGCTTTGATCCGCTTATGGGCAAGATACATTGAAACAGGGGTTTTGGAGGTACGTGAAACACCGATCAGAACAACATCAGCATACAGCAACCCCCGAGGATCCTTACCATCATCATACTTCACTGCAAATTCAATGGCTTCAACTCTGCGGAAATACTGATCATCCAGGCGGTGGAGCAACCCTACCTCTCTCTTCGGAGTCATCGATGTTGCTTTGGTGAGGGCATCCATCAGGGGCCCCATAATATCCACAGCCGGAATATTATGCAACTTAGCCAGCCGCTCCAGCTCATCCTTTAATTCTGGAATCACCAGTGTATAGGCGATAATGCTGCGTGTGCCGCTTGCTTCTTCTATGACCTCTTCCAGGGTAGCCTTATCATTCACATAAGGAACACGCCTGATATCAAAATTCCCATTAGCATTAAACTGGATGGCTGCAGCTCGTGCAACAAATTCCGCTGTTTCTCCGAGGGAATCTGATACTACGTAAATTACTGTATTCTCCATAGACAACCTCCTTTCAACATTTAGGCTTTTTCCCCCATTTCAACGAAGATCCGGGCGATAGTTGTTTTGGTGAATCTGCCGATAACTTTAAGCTTTTCTTTATTTCCCTCATCTTGTAACTCTTCAACAACAGGCAGAGCATCAACCTCATGCTCAACCAATCTACGAGCAGCTTCGTAAACAGAGTCTTCTCCCTTGATGGTCACCACATTCGGTACCCGGGTCATAACCACCTTAACTGGAATTTTATGCAGATCTCCTTGCCCAAGGGCTACTTTCAGCAAATCCTTGCGGGAAACAGTCCCCTCCAGATAGCCTTCATCATCCACGATAAAGAGCGTTCCCACATCTTCAGTGAAAAGGGCAACAATGGCATCATAGACCGAAACATTACCCCTCACTACCACAGGGACTGATTTCACATCATTTACCTTAAGGTGCCGGATCTCTTCTGCTAATAACATATAAGGAGTCTTTCCTGTGTAAAAATAGCCAACACGAGGGCGGGCCTCCAAAAGACCCGCCATCGTCAACACAGCCAGATCCGGACGCAAAGTAGCACGCCGCACATTGAGCAGTTCGGCAATTTTCTCCCCTGTAATAGGTGTATTCTTTTTTACAATTTCTATGATTTGCTCCTGGCGCGGCGTTAGTTCGA
>DULM01000093.1 GCA_012840405.1 Syntrophomonadaceae bacterium
AGCCCCCGACTGGGCGTCGAAAGCCAGCACCAGGAACTTCATCGATGTGCCCGTGACGGATTTTTAGGCCCGCCTTCGAAACTAGCCGCTACGACTAGAATACTGCACCACCTGTCCATCATATCTCAATGCTTGTGAGAATTATTATAACACAAATAGATAAGCACAACAAATATTTGGGGAGATCAGGAAAATCAACACCAGATTGGATTGGTTTAGGATTTTCGGGAAAGGAGATAGAAAGCCGCATCCTTTAGAAAATCTGCTTGAGGCCCAAAAGGAGCAAGGCTCTGCTGGCAGATCTTCACCTGTTCAACTGCAAGTTTTTTTGCCTGTTCAGTCCCCAAGAGGGCTGGATAGGTAGCCTTTTTTTTGGCCAAATCCCGTCCTGTTTTTTTGCCCAGCAGCTTTTCATCCCCTGTGATATCCAGCAGGTCATCTATGATCTGATAGCAAAGGCCAAAGGCTCTGGCATACTCTGTGAGGGCCTGCAGTTCATCTTCAGGAGCAGCACCCAGCAGTGCCCCACTCCTCACAGCTGCCAGGAAAAGCGCCCCGGTCTTATGTCTGTGGATATATTCCAGAGTTTCCTTACTTACAGCAAGCCCTTCTGACTCCAGGTCAACCACCTGGCCGCCGATCATCCCCAAGGAACCAGCTGCTCTTGCGATCTCCTGTACAACCTGCAGCACTGTCCTTTCTGCAAAGCCTTCTTCCTGGAGAAGACAGAGGATTTCAAAAGCCCTGGTCAGTAAAGCATCACCAGCAAGGATAGCTATCGCCTCTCCAAAAACCTTATGGCAGGTGGGTTTTCCCCTCCGGTAGTCATCATCATCCATGGCTGGAAGGTCATCATGGATCAATGAATAGGTATGAATCATTTCCAGCGCGCCAGCAGCCGGCAGGACCCGCTTCTCCTCAACTCCAAAGATGCGGGCTACAGCTATGGTGAAGGCCCCACGCAAACGCTTCCCCCCGGCGAAAAGGCTGTAGCGCATAGCCTCATGGATTGATGGGGGATAAACAGAGGAAGCTGGAAGATAGCCTTCCAAAGCGCAATTGATCATCTCTGCTAAACGGCTGAGTTCATCTTCCCATTTCATTTAGTCTTGCCTCCGGACTCTCTGCTATCCAGCCAGGAGGGTGCCTCTTGATAGAATTCCTCCATCAGCACCTCCACCCGCTCTTCAAAAGCATTAAGCCTCTGTACAAGGATGCGCAGTAGAGCAATTCCCTGCTCAAAATAACTGAGGGACTGATCAAGGGTAAGTTCACCCTTTTCCAACTCACCAACCACTTCAGTGAGCCTGGCGAGTGCTTCTTCAAAGGTCAAATCCGCATTTTGCTGCTGCTCCATTGACTCTCCCCCTTCACTTTATTGACTGTGCAGTCAATGCTGCCCTTGCGGAGAATAACGGTCACTTGATCCCCTTTTTTCACAGCACTGCTGTCTTGGATCAGTTTTCCCGACTGAGCATCAAGGCACATGCTATAACCCCTTTTTAGCACATGAAAAGGGCTTAAAGCATCAAGTTTGCCGGAGAGCGCTTTAATTTCTCCAGAGTACCGGTCTAGAATCAGTTGCGGCATTTGCAGCAGCCTTAGGCTGTAACCGCTTATCTCCTGCTTCTGCAATGATAAGGTGCGTCCCAACAGGCCCTTTAAATTTCTGGCAGAATACATGTAGATATACTCCTTTTCCGCCTGCAACTTCTGCTGGGCCGCTCTGAACAATCTGTTCATCAACTGGCTTAACCTCTCATCCAGTTCAGACCGGCAGGGTACAACCATTTCCGCAGCAGCAGATGGGGTAGGAGCCCGCAGATCCGCCACCAGATCAGCGATGGTGTAATCTGTTTCATGGCCAACTGCACTGACCACCGGTAAACGGGAATGAAAAATGGCGCGGGCAACCTTTTCGGTGTTAAAGGCCCAGAGTTCCTCCAGGGAACCTCCCCCGCGCCCCACTATAATTACATCAATATCTTCTCTTTCATTCAAGAGACTGAGAGCAGAGCAGATCTCCTCTGGAGCCCCTTCCCCCTGTACAGCTGAAGGGGAGAGGACCACAGGCATCTGAGGAAAACGCCTCTTAATAACTGTGATGATGTCACGCCAGGCAGCTCCTGTAGGAGAAGTAACCACACCGACCCCCCGGGGAAGTGGGGGTATTTTCCTTTTATGCTCAACTGCAAAGAGTCCCTCTTTTTGGAGACGCTCTTTCAACTGGCAGAATGCCTGGTAAAGAGCCCCCTTACCATCTGGAGCCAACTCCTGAACATAGAACTGGCATAAACCATCCCGCTCATAAAAACTGAAATATCCACGGGCTAAAACTCTCATCCCATCAGCAGGTGGAAATGAGAGCCTGCGTGCAGAGGAGCGGAACATCACACACCTCAGACAACCGTTTTGATCCTTTAATGTAAAATAGATATGCCCTGAACTGTGATACTTATAATTGGATATCTCTCCCCGCACCCAGAGATCACTTAACAGCGGGTCCCCTTCCAGAAGATTGCGCAGGTAAGCATTGATTTCACTTACCTGGTAAATTCTCCGCTCTGCTAATACCATAGATCACCGATTCTTCCTCTTGTTTTCGATAAATTATACTCCACTCAAACGCTTGGCAGCCTCAACCAAATTGTAGATCAGCATAATGATCCGCATTGGCCCCACACCACCGGGAACCGGGGTGATAGCACCGGCCACTTCCGCAGCGCTGTCGTAATCCACATCCCCAACTGATTTACCATCGACCCAATTGGAGCCTGTATCAATGACAATTGCACCCGGTTTGATCATATCCCCGGTGATCGCCCGCGGCCTTCCCACCTCTGTGATGATGATATCAGCCTGTTTGGTATAAGGCACAAAATCCTCATCCGGGTGTACCAGGGTAACTGCACAGCCCTTTTCAAAGAGCATCATGGTCACCGGTTTGCCGATCTCAATGGACCAGCCTACAACCACCGCATGTTTCCCTTTGAAATCAACATTGATATTCTCCAGCATTTTAACACAGGCATTGGCGGTAACACCGCGATAGCAGTCATCCCCGATCATTAAATTACCCAGGTTCATGGGATGGAAGGCATCAATATCCTTTTCGGGAAGAATAGCATCCATCACCTGTTTCTCATACTGATGCAAGTGTTCAGGCAGAGGCAGTTGAACCAAAATTCCATGGATTTTCTCATCTTTGTTGAGCCGGTCGATGAGGCCCATAATCTCATCAATTGCTGCATCATCATTCAGGTGGTGGACTTCAGCATATCCACCTACTTCTTCACACTTCTTGGCTTTACTGCGCACATAAAGAGCGGAATCCTCAGCCCCACCTACCAGTACAAGTGCCATACCGGGAGTAACACCCTTTTTTTTCAGTTCCTCTACCTCCCGGGCCAAGGCATCCCGTACCTCTGCCGCCATTTCCTTTCCACTGATCCGATCTGCTGGCATTAAAACAACCCCCCTGTAATATTATCCTATTAAAAACAGAATAAGGAAAGAAGAACTGGACCATACTCTCACGATCCAGTTCTCCGTTCCATCAACTTGACCTTAGGACTGCTTCATCTCCAACTGCCACTTAGCAGCTTCAATAGTGTTGCGCATCAAAATGGCTGTTGTTGCAGTGCCGGCGCCACCTGGAACCGGGGTAATCCATGAGGCTTTTTCCATAGCCACTTCGGTTTCCACATCGCCCAGAATCTTCCCGTCTGGCTGCGGGTTGATTCCGATGTCAACAACAATAGCCCCCTCTTTAATCCAATCACCTTTAATCAGGTGAGGTACTCCAACTGCAACAACCAAAATTTCGGCCCTGCGAACGTGTGACTCAGTTAACCCCCTCTGTCCGGTGGCAATATGGCAAATGGTGGTAGTGCCAAAGCTGTTCAGCAGAAGCAGTGCTGCTGGTTTGCCCACAATATCACTGTGTCCTACCACAACCACTTCTTTACCATAGAGATCCACACCTGTGGATTTGATCAATTCATAGGCCCCAAGTGCTGTACATGGTACCAATCTGGGTTTACCAAAGGTAACAAGACCCATATTGGTTGGGGTGACACCCTCAACATCCTTCTCATAAGCGATGCTCCACTGGCATACCTTGGCATCGATATGCTGTGGTACAGGCATCTGCAGAATGATTCCGGTAACATTGGGATCAGCATTGAGCCCAGCGATATGTTTCAGCAACTGCTCCTGGGTAGTACTCTCTGGAAGCTCCTGCAGTTCATACTTGATACCGCAGAGTTCAGCATTTTTCCTCTGCGCATTGGTATACACCTTAGAAGCTTCGTTCTCACCGACCTGAACCGCCACCAGGCTTGGGGAAACCCCCTTAGCCTTTAACTCTTCGACCTCTTTTTTTACTTCCTCTTTGATCTTGTCTGCAAGAGGTTTGCCCTTTAAAAGTTGTGCTGGCATCTTTCCTCCTCCTTTATAGTTTTAATAATTGATCAAAAAAAGAAAACTCTGCCCGCTCACCCCCATCCTCTTTATCCTGGGCTAACGAATATACAAAAACAATAAAACAGCCATTTAGATGAGTAGCTGTTCAGGCCACCAAACAAGGTGACACTTAACCTTGTGAATATATTCGCAGTTAACTATTCAAATTCCTGCCATGTCCAGTAAAACTTTCATTCCTTTTTCAGAAAATAAAAGACCCGGCATTATGAATTGTTGCCGGGTTCTTCGCTTATTTCACGGGCGATTCTGCCCAGAATACCATTAATGAAGCGGGGTGCATCCTCATGGCTGTAAGTCCTGGCCAACTCTATCGCTTCATTAATAGCCACATTGATCGGTGTCTTCTGATAAAGGATCTCATAAATACCCATACGCAAAATATTGCGGTCAACCCCTGCCATCCGGGACAGATCCCATTCCACAGAGTAGCGCTTGATATAATCATCTATCTCAGATTGGTGTTCGAGGGTACCCCTGATCAGAGAACGGGAAAATGCTGCCATTTCATCTGACAAAGGGTATTCAGCCAGCAGATAGTCTAAAACAGTGAAAGGATCTGCATTAACTAGATCTACCTGAAATAATACTTTTAATGCAATTTCTCTGGCCCGCCGCCTGCCCAATAAACAGACCTCCTTCTTTATGCTAGTGGCAGGGCCTGCTTATTTATTGAAAGAAACGGTCCCACCAGTCACCTGGACCCTGTCCTCCTCCTTCATCAATACGCCTACCCAGGTAATAACCGATGACAACGAAAGCAATGACTAGAACCGACTTCCAGAAACCAAATGAAATAATAAGCAGCCCGATAACCAAACCCAGAGCCACGCCCAGCAGTTTTCCCCGGTGATTATCTAACAGGTACTGAATAATCTCAAAAAAATTCCTACCCATAACAGATACTCCCTTTCTACTCAACCCGGGGTCGTATATCTGAGGCAACACTTTGTATGATAACCTGCACCTTGGAGACCTGCACACCGGCCTTTTTCTCCAAGTACTCCTGAACGATCCCCTGTACATCCTGCGATACCTGCGGAAGATTGGCATCGGGATTAACACTCAGATGCAGCAAAATCACCAGACCATCCTGGTCAAAGCGCAGAACAGGCTTGACCTCCCGCACATCACGTACATCCCGGGCTGCCCTGCGGATCAAATTCTCCAGCGCAGTTGCAGAAATCTTGACCCTGCCCAAACCTGATTCCCGGATGATCACTTCCCACTCCCGGGGGCGCCGGAATACCGCCAACAAGGACCATAATGACAGAACTACTAAAAATGCACTGCCGGCAGCCAACCCCCATCTGTTTCCTGCTTCAGACAGAAAAGAATCGACGTACTCCAGGGGCTGCAGCAGGCCAAGGGCTACCGCAATGGCGCACCCTGACAAAAACAAAATAATCAAAGCAAAAATAATAAGGAAAAAAAGGTTTTGTTGGCGCATAAAGAATTAAGACTCCTTTCCCCTGCCTCTATTTGACCCGCTGTTCTTCCTGGGCTTCAGGAAAGGAAACACCCTGTACATGAACATTGACCTCAATTACTTTCAGGCCTGTCATCCTTTCGATTGCCTGTTTAACATTCTCCTGTACTTTAAGGGCAACTTCCGGTATCCTGCTTCCATACTCCATAATAACAAATATATCAACTGCGGCTTCTTTTTCTCCAACTTCTACCTTGACACCTTTGGCCAGGTTCTTCCTGCCGAGCATTTCAGCGATGCCGCCGGCAATACCACCGCTCATACCTGCAAGCCCCTCAACTTCAGTAGCAGCTAGACCGGCAATAACAGCTACCACTTCATCGGCGATCCTGATTCCACCCAGCGGTGTTCTTCCCGTTTCCTCAAAGTTGCCAGTTTCCATAAATGCCCTGCCCCTCCTTTTCTCTTTGCTAATTATGTCCAATCTACCACTCATTATACCAATCAAGTAAGCTTTTGCAAACAGACATCCATTACTGATCCAATAAAGATGGAATAAAAGATGTATCTATTTCACAGCGCAAAAACTTTTCATTTTGCATGAGCTGCCGCAAAAAAGGTATTGTTGTTTTGACACCCTCGATCAGGAATTCTTCCAATGCACGTTTCATGCGGCAGACAGCCTCCTGGCGGTCATTCCCCCAGGTTATGAGTTTGGCAATCAAGGAATCATAAAAAGGAGGGATCCGGTAACCGGCATATATTCCGCTGTCCACACGCACACCCAATCCTCCTGGGGGCAGGTAAGCGGTTATCTGCCCTGGGCAGGGACAAAAATCCCTTTCCGGGTCTTCAGCATTGATCCGGCATTCCAGAGCAGCACCCCGGGGTTTAATGTCCTGCTGCCGGTATCCCAGCTTTTCTCCTGCAGCCACTTTGATGGTTTCAGCTATCAGATCGATCCCGGTCACCAACTCTGTTACCGGATGCTCCACCTGAATCCGGGTATTCATCTCAATAAAATAATAATTCCCCTTTTCATCAAGTAAAAACTCCACTGTTCCCGCACCGGAATAATTAACCGCCCTGGCGGCACGCACCGCAGCTTCCCCCATGCTCTCCCGGCTTTCTTGAGACAGCACCGGACAAGGTGTTTCTTCCACCAGTTTCTGATGTCTCCTTTGCAGTGTACAGTCCCGTTCCCCTAGGTAAACCACATTGCCGTGCTCATCAGCTAAAACCTGAATCTCCACATGCCGTGGTTTTTCAATATATTTTTCAAGATAAAGGCTGCCATCTCCAAAAGCAGCCTCTGCCTCCTGCCGGGCGGTCTGCACTGCCCTGGCTAACTCAGAGTCATTGTACGCGATACGCATACCACGGCCTCCGCCGCCGGCAGAAGCCTTGATCATCACCGGATAGCCGATCTCCTCAGCTAAGCGGGCAGTCTCCTCTTCACTTCCAATAACACCGGCTGAACCGGGGACAACCGGCACACCCGCTTCAGCCATCAACTCCCGTGCCCGGGCCTTAATACCCATATCCTTGATAGCTGCTGCAGGAGGGCCGATAAATTTAATTCCCTGTTCCTCACAGAGCCGGGCAAAGGAAGCATTTTCCGCTAGGAAGCCATAACCGGGATGAATGGCCTCAGCCCCTTTGGTCAGTGCTGCACTGATGATATTGGGAATATTGAGATAACTCTGGCTGGGATGAGGCCCTCCAATACATACAGCTTCATCTGCCAACTTCACATGAAGGCTCTCCCGGTCGGCAGCTGAATAGACCGCAACTGTTTTGATGCCCAGTTCCCTGCAGGTCCTAATAATCCGTACAGCGATCTCTCCGCGGTTGGCCACAAGTATTTTGTACAAGCTAAACCCCCCTGGCTTACTCCGCAGGAGCGATCAGGAAGAGCACCTGCCCATATTCTACCGGCTGGGCATTTTCCACTAATATATCAACGATCTTCCCATCGCATTCTGCTTCTATTTCGTTCATCAGTTTCATGGCTTCGATAATACAGAGGGTGTCCCCCTTCTTCACAGTGCTGCCCACTTCAACAAAGGGCGGGGAATCAGGTGAAGGTGCACGGTAAAATGTACCTACCATCGGTGCAGTGACCTCTACCAGATTGGCGGGCAGCTCCTCTGCTTTATCTTCCTTTTCAGTCGCCGCAGCCTTTTCAGTTGCTGCAGCAGGTGCAGCAGCAGTGTTCACCGGTGTTTCACTGAGTTGGCCTCCGGTGATCCCCTTTCTAATGGCTACCTTAATGCCTGCTGTCTCCACCTGTACCTCATTTACTGTTGTCTGATCAAGCATTTTAATCAGATCCTTAATATCCTCAATATCCATAGTTCCATCCTCCATTGACGATTGGGGCACACGCCTACTTGGGCGACTGCTCACAGCTTTGCTGCCTCCCCCAGTTTGTGCAGCTGGTTTTGCGGTTTCCTGTTTTTCTTCAGTAAGCTGCTGTTGCCCTATCTCCCCATCTCTCACCTTTTTTCTGTATTCAAAGAACTTTCTGGCCACAGCCGGGAAGAGAGCATAGGTGAGATAATCCTCTTCTGATTCCGCCAGGTCACGGATCTCCTCTTTCATTTTTTCAAATCTATTCTCCAGCAGATCAGCCGGCCGGCAGGTGATCGGCTCTTCATCCCCGATGATCATCTTTTGAATATCTTTGGCGATAGGAGCAGGCGGCCTGCCGTAGTAACCCTTCACATATTTTTTAACTTCCTGGGTGGTCATCTTGTATCTGCTGCCTGTTAAAACATTGAGCACAGCCTGAATCCCTACAATCTGGCTGGTAGGTGTAACTAAGGGAGGATAGCCCAGCTCAGCCCGCACTTTTGGTATTTCCTCAAGAACTTCATTAATACGGTGCAGGGCATTTTGCTCCTCCAATTGACTGACCAAATTGCTGATCATCCCACCTGGCACCTGGTGGTCAAACACCTTCATATCAGTGATTCTGGTCACACCACGCTCATAACCCCGTTTGCGGCGCACTTCCTCCCAGTAATTGGATATTTCAAAAAGCAGAGGTATATCAAGGCCTGTATCCCAGGGCGTCCCCTGCAGTGCCCGCACCAGAGTTTCCACCGGTGGTTGGGAGGAGCCAAAAGCCAGCGGGCCGGAGCAGGCATCAAAAGCATCCACTCCGGCTTCTACAGCCTTTAAACAGGCTCCGATAGCCATACCGCCGATGTAGTGGGTATGAAGCTGAACAGGAACAGTCAATTTTTCCTTAAAGAGTTTTACCAATTCATAGGCCTGATAGGGAGAGATCATCCCGGCCATATCCTTGATACATATTGAATCAGCACCAAGATCCTGCAAACGCAGAGCTGTTTCTAAATAATGCTCATTGGTGTGCACAGGGCTCAGGGTATAAACAACACATGCCTGGAGATGCTTACCTGTCTTTTTAACAGCCTGCATAGGTACCTCCAGGTTGCGGACATCATTAAGAGCATCAAAAACACGGAAAATATCTATACCTGTTTCTGCAGCCTTGTCAACAAAAGCCATGGCCACATCATCAGGATAGTTCGCATAACCTACCAGATTCTGTCCCCGCAGCAGCATTTGGAGAGGGGTACGTTTGACATATTTCTTAATGATCCTGATCCTATCCCAAGGGGCTTCATTCAAGTAGCGAATACAAACATCAAAAGTAGCACCACCCCACATCTCCAGAGAATAATAACCTACCTGGTCTATTTTTTCCAGAACAGGTATCATATCCTCAGTGCGCATTCTAGTAGCCCAAAGGCTTTGATGGGCATCTCTCAGGGTGGTATCTGTGATTCTTGGCCTCAATAAACTGCACCTCCTCCAGTTTAGGGAGAATAGAAAAAAAGAAATCGGTTACATAACCGTTTCCTATTGATTTCTTCATTCCTTTGATTATATCTTTCAGCTACCAATCTTTCAATAAGTTTAGGTAAAGTATACAATATGCATGCTTAAGGTTTGCAGGTGATCAATACATCATCAGCTTGCAGATCCGTCACCCGTACCACCACATCTCTGATCTGATCTTTTTCTGAATCGGTCAGCGAGCCCTGCTGGATGATCACATTAGCAACTGTATCCTGTAACAGAACAACAGCATCTTTAAAACCTAAAGCCATTACCAATTTTTCCAGTTCTGCTTCCATAGTTGAGCGCTCTGTAAGCCTCATCAACTCCTGCTGGGCCTGATCCCTGGTTTCGCTGCTTGAAGCTGTGTTTGCCGCAATTTCTTTTAATACTTCCATCTGCTGGCTGCGGATGCGGTCCCTGGTCAGCCTGCAGTCAACAAAAAACTCCTGCTTTTTTACATCATTCAAATCATAGGTTTTTGCTGATTGTTGCACATCAACCTCAACATTGACCGGGGGTTGTTCCTGCATTAAATAAAACTTTAATAAAAGCCAGCATCCTGCAAGAACCAGCACGAATATCAAACCGGTTTTGAGAATTCTCTTTGGTTCACAAACATAATAGATCATCTTCACTACCTGCCTTCTTTCGGTAAAACTGAAACCTTATGCACAGGAATATCCAGCACGGTCACCACTGCCTTAACCAGTTCCTCACGCAGGCCGGGATCCCTGGCCCCCTCAGACAGCACCAGCACTCCAGCAATCTCCGGGCGTGTTGACTTGATGAGCACAGGTTCCTGATTCCCTCCTGAGGCGGCACCGACTAATACCAGATTATCCTCTTCAGTGACCTCAGTGGTCTGCCTGTTCCCCCCGGACTTGTCCTGCTCCTCTATGGTTCTGTCCTGGCGGGAATGGTTTTGGGCATAATGATGCTCTGCCCCTGATGCCATGGTAATGGTCACTTCAACATCACCAGCCCCGGCAACAGAACTCAATATACTCTCCAATCTCTGCTCCAGTTGTTTTTCCTCCAACTCCAGTTCGCCATTCACAACTGTATCTTCTGTATCCTCTGGTGCCGACGGCACTTCCTGTTGGGGAGCAAACCAGCTGCTGGTACAGACCAGCAGAAATATCCCCCCTGCCAGCAGCACCAATAGCTTCCACATCCCTGGGGTACGCAGAAAATTGCTCCACTGTTGCAGACTCCCCTTAAAATCTGTCATCTAACTCACCTCACTCCTTCCATGTCACCACGACCTGTTCCGGCTGCAAGCCGAACAAAGCAACAATTGTATTCCGCACCTGTTCCACTACTTCCTGATCCCCCGTCTCATCATCCTGCCCAGGCTCAACCGGTTTTGATCCAATCTTTACTTCCTGCACAGGTGCCACATCTTTTTCCTCCTTTTCGATCACCAAATGGACCCTTTCTAAAATCAGCTGATTGTCCTGGGTATCTGTAGAAAAAACCAAATCTGCACTGGCTCCGGACACTCCTGATACCATCTGTGCTGCTGCACAGATCTGTTGTTCCAATTGCTCCCCATAAGCAGCAGAAACTTGTTCACTCTGGACCTGCTGCAACTCTTTTCCCTGTTCCAAAATCCCTTCTAACTCCCCCTCCTGCTTTTCCATCTGCAGATAAGCCTGCTCTGGTTCTTCATCATGCAACCATGAAACCAGCGGGTTCAGGATAGAGAGGACCACAAACAAGCCCACAACCACCTCCAGAAAACGCCTTGTCTCCTTCAGCGGCAGGAGCATTTCCAAAAATACCGCCAGCAGAACGACAAAAATAATATTCCTGACAATGAGGTAAATGGTTTCCATCATAACACTCCACTAGCGCAGCATAACCACTGCATTGCTCAAGCCGACCATAATTGCCAGGGAAAAGAACAGCATCAACCCCACCGCAACCACCGCACCAAACACTAGAAAAAGGTTATTCCCCAGCAGATCCAGGCAGTCCCCTAACTGCTGTGCCCCCAATGGTTGGAGTAAAGCTGCTGCCAGCCTGTACATTACAGCAGCAGATAATATTTTGATCACAGGCAGAGCACAGATAATGATAATAGCCAGTACCCCAAAAACCCCTATGGTATTTTTGATAAAAAGGGAGCAGCCGGCAATGGCATCAACTGCGTCGGACAGCATCCCTCCCACAACGGGCACAAAAGCCCCGGTAAGGAATTTTGCTGTACGCAGTCCCACACCATCGGTCACCGCTCCAGCCACACCCTGGATACTCAAGATCCCGATAAAAACAGTCAAGAAAAGGCCGATTAAAATCATACTCCCATCTTTGAAAAGGTTCGCCAGCCTGGAAACCTGAAAACGGGTAGACAGATTGCTGACAATCCCCAGGACCGCTGCACAAAAGATTAAGGGAAAAACAATGTTCTGGGTAAGGGTAGCCAGTATATTTAGCGATACATAGATCACGGGATGCATGAGAGCAACTGTTGACAGATTGCCCATCGCTGCCATCAGGGTCATAACAACCGGGATCAAGGACTGCATAAAGCCCACCATGTTCGTGATCGCCTCCCGCCCGGTCTGAAGAGCAATGGTAAAGGAACTGAGAGCAACTGTGAACAAGGCCAGCATTCCCACACTGTGTGCAATTTTGGCTACAGTGTTTTGTTCAAAAGCGTTCTGTAAGTGCTCTAAGATAGCCAGCAGCGCTCCCAAAACGATCAGTTTTCCTAAAAGTGAGGTATGGGTGAGGAATTCCCGGAAAAAATAGCGGATCACAGCATTAAAAATGGAGAAGACGTCCAATTCAAATTCCCCACTGCGCACATCTTCCAGTATTTTTGACAGGCTGATTGAGGAAAGTTCCCTTTGGATATCCTTGTCCAACCTCTCCAGATAATTTTTCAGTTCATCCAGCTCAAGCTGGTCATACTGCTCGGAGATCAGAGTTTCGCTGTCAACTCCCAGTGCAGTGTTTGGGAAGAGCAGAAGCCCGATTGCAAAAATAAATAAAAAACAACAGTTTTTAACCCCCATCTCTTCCCCTCCCATAATCAGCATCTTAGGGAAGCAGCCGTACCACCACTTCCAGAACCGCAGTTAAGATAGGCAGCGCCAACAAAAGGATCAAAACCTTACCCGCCATCTCAATCTTGCTGGCAATAGTGCCCTCACCAGCATCCCGGCAGATCTGTGCACCGAATTCAGCGATATAAGCAATACCCAGTATTTTTAACAGGGTTATAAAATAGAAATCATCAATGCCTGCTTTATGGGTCAGGTCCCGGAAAACAGTGATGATATCCCCCATTTTACTGAGCACCATAATAAAGATCAGTACTCCAAACCCCAGTGCCAGCAGCAGTGCTATTTCAGGGCGGGTTTCCCGCAGCAGTACTGCGAAAACAGTAACCACAAAAGCAAAACCCACAATATATAAGATCTCCACGGTCCTCACCTCTGCCGACCGATCACCGGGACAGATCCATCGCGCGGTTTTTTATTACAGTCTTTTTTATCCCTGCGCTTGCGGCTTAAGCTCCGGTTTAACTTGCCCATATACTTTCCGCAGGCGACAGCTGACCGGCTCCTATGACGCCATCCATTTTGGAAGTCGGATGCCGGAAGTCTGTTGTCAGAATTAAAATTCAGAATTAAAATGTTGAATTAGATGTCATAACCGTTCTTATTATCTAGAAATTTTCGACTAGTTAGTAACAACCTGCGCAGGCCGCTGCGCCTGCAGGGATAAAACAAACAAGCACCAACCAATCGCTAGTACTGTCCCTCTGATCGTCCGATAACCGGAACTGTCCCACCTGATCTGGAAACAGGTTGCCGGTCCAATCACCAGGATTCTCCCCCTGATCGCGCCCCTAGAACAGATGAAAAACCGAACGCACCATATTGAACAGGTCATTGATCAGCCGCACCACCATGATCAGCACCACAACCACACCTGCCAGTGTCAGCATCTGTGCCTGTTCTTCCTTATCGGCTTGTTTGAGAATGATATTCAGCACAGAAATGAGGATACCCAACCCTGCAATTTGAAAGATCAGATTAACATCCATGATCATTGCCCCCTTTAAAGCAGCAGCAGTACAATGCTGATACCTAAGAGAAAACCCCCATACTGCCACAGGCGGACATTTTTCTCCTGATCACGCCGGGCCTTTTCCTCTTCCTTTTGCAAATGCAGAGTTGTAAGGCTAATGTTTTTATGCTGTTCATAGCGGTCCGACCCTCCCAGCAGATCTCCGAAAGCAGATAAAATTGCATAATCATCCTGGTTCAGTGCAGTAGAAGGAAAGGTCTCGTTCAGTGCTTTTTTCCAGGCCTCAGCAGTTGTCAAACCCTGGCTGTCAGTAAGGTATTCCCCAGCTTTCCTGAAGATCTGCGCAATGGCGCCCCCCCCTGTTTGGCCTATTTTTTTTAAAACCGCAGGAAGGGGGGTAGCTGCATAAACAATTTCAGTATCCAGCACCTGCAGGGCCTCCTGTAGTAAACGGAGTTCTGCAGTGCGCCGCGTAAAATAAGATGCCACCTTGATGCCGGCCATTCCCAGTGAAGAGATCACAAAAAGTGCCCCTATCATCTTCCACATCATCTACACCCCTTAACAACCGCTAGCAGACCAATGGCTCCCTGTGTTCATTCCAAACACTTTCAATGGTACCTGGCCCCTTTCTCCTGCTCAGAAAAATATAGCGTTGAAACACCTTGCTTTTGATGAGTTCCTTTAGGTGGGGGCGCTCCTCCAACTGTTCCCAGGAGGAGGCATGGACAGTAGCAATGATGCTGACCCCGGTGTTGACCATCTCCCAAATCGCTGTCACATCTCCGGCACAGCCGATTTCATCTGTGGCAATCACCTGTGGTGCCATAGAGCGGAGGAGCATCAGCATCCCCACATCCTTTGGACAGTGATCCAGCACGTCCACCCGAGGGCCCAGATCATGCTGGGGAACCCCATCACAGCAGGCAGCCAGCTCACACCTTTCATCAACAACCCCAACAGTAAGGGCAGGAAAGTGCAGTTCCGGAATGCCATAGCTCAAGAACCGCACCAGGTCTCTCAGCATGGTGGTCTTACCGGCACAAGGGGGCGAAACGATTAAAGTATGATAGGGACTCAGGTTGCGCAAATCCAAGACATAAGGTAGCAGCGGGCGTGAAGCCCCAGGCACTGCCCGGGCTATACGAAAGTTCAAACTGCTTATATCCCGGAGGGTTTTTAGCTGCCCTCCCTCCAGCACCGCTCTCCCGGTAAAGCCAACCCTATGCCCTCCTGGCAGTGTCAGAAAACCCTGCCTGAACTCCTCTTCAAAGGCATAAATGGACCCCTGGCTGATCAACTGTACGGTCTTTTGAATTTCTTCCCGCGAAACAATATAGGCCCCAGAAATCAATGGTGATAGTTCCCCTTTCATGTCTAAAAAAAACTCATTTTGCCTCCAGCGTACAGATAAAGGGCGGCTCAGCCGCAACCGCACCTCCTCAAGGCCATCAACAACAGTAGGGGACAATCTTCCCAGAATATCTCTTAAAGATGGAGCCAAAAAGGGAAGGATCTCCGAAAGCCCCCTGCTTAACTGCAGCATCAAATCCCCCCTGTCCAACCGGTCTATAGATATATATTTATCAATTACCATGATTATGAAAATAAAAAACACCGCTCTTTAAGAAGCGGTGCATGTTGAAATATTTTTGAAATATTTTTTTACAGGGTGTTAGTCATCCCTGCTTTCTTCATCATCTCTTTTCTGATATCCTTCAGGCAAAGGCATGGAACCATCATTCACGAAAACAACTTTATTGCAGTTGGGGCAGGTCACCTCGATGATGTCTTCGTCATCGACGATATCGGATTCAAAGCAGATGATATCATGGCACTGGGGGCATTCCACTTCCACATAATCGATGTCATCTTCCTCACAGCAGCAAAAATCATCATCCTCTATTTCATCATCCTCATCATCGATATCCTCATCATCTTCAAAAAACTCATCATCAAAACTGTCCACATAATCCTCCAGGTCCTCTAAGGCAACCTGCAGGTCCTCTAGCTCATCAGCCAGGTCAGCAAGGATATCGATCACCTGGCTTAAGATACGAGCCTCGTCTTTGCCCTCCTCCAATTTCAAGCCCTCAGCTAAACCCTGCAGGTAAGCTATCCTTTCCCGCAATTCATCCACTTTTTTTACCTCCTGATATCAAATTTATGTTTGAAATATAAGATTAAATTAGGCCCGTTCCAGGTATTCCCCGGTTCTGGTATCAACCCTCACTATATCCCCTTCTTCCACAAAGAGAGGTACCTGGATTACCAAACCTGTTTCCAGTGTTGCGGCTTTAGTAGCACCAGTTGCAGTATCACCACGCACCCCAGGTTCTGCAGAAACAACCCTTAGCTCCACAGAATTAGGAAGATCAATTCCCATCAACTCTCCATTATAGATGAGCACATAAATATTCATGTTTTCCTTGAGATATTTGGCGTTTTCTCCCAGCTGATCTGAGGAAAGGCTTAACTGGTCATAGGTCTCATTATCCATAAAGATATAAGAATCCCCTTCATTGTAGAGATACTGCATCTCTTTCCTTTCCAGGTGAGCCCTATTGACCTTTTCCCCTGCCCGGAAAGTGCGCTCAACAACTGCGCCAGTGCGGATGTTTTTCAGCTTAGTGCGCACAAAAGCTGAACCCTTACCAGGTTTAACATGCTGAAAATCTACAACACTATAAACCTCTCCATCAACCTCAATAGTTAAACCAGTTCGCAGATCATTTGTTGAAACCATTGTCTCCCTGCCCTCACTTTAAATTTATTATTCCCAAAAATCCTTTTTACAGACACATATGATATTAATAATTACAAAACAATCAGATTTTTAGTGACCGGTGTCAGTATTTCGCAACCGTCCTCTTTAACCAGCACTGTATCTTCAATGCGCACTCCACCCCAATCGGGTATATAAAGCCC